>NZ_CP041091.1:2783012-3113268 GCF_006494815.1 Nocardioides sambongensis | reverse complement strand
GGCGCGGCGCGACCGAGTCCGCGTCGTACCTGGTGTCGGCCGCCGGTGGCGGTGCCGCCGCGACGGCGTACGCCGCGTGGTCCCAGATCGGGGAGAGACGTGGCGCGGCACGCCTCACCTGGCTCCTGGCCGCAGTGCTGTGGTTGCTGCTGCTCGCCAGCGCGACGGGGCTGGTGGCGCTCCCCGCCGCGGATGGTGTCGCGGATGACCCGGTGGGCTGGTGGACCGCCGCGCTGGTCGTGGTGGCGATCGGCCTGACCGTCGCCGCGGCGGCGCTGGGGACCCGCGCCGACCACGCGCTGCCGGCGGTACGACGTCGCACGCTCGCCGAGACGGAGGCCGTCTGGCCGAGCCTGTCCGGCGCGCTCGCGTCGTTCGACCTCGGACTGATGTACGACGTCCTGCTGGCCCGCCGTTGGAGCGCTGCCGCGACGGTCCGGTCCCGCCGTGGCGGGCCGTCCGGGTGGTGGGCGATGGTCGACCGGGACCTGCGCCGAGCGGTCCGATCCCCGCAGCCCTGGGCGGTGCTGGTGCTCCTGCTCGCGGTGCCCTACGCGCTCGCCGCCGCGGAGGCGGGCCGGGGGGTGATGCTGGGCACCAGCCTGGCGGCACTGCTGGTGGGGCCCAGCCTCTGCTCCGGGCTCCGGGTGATCACCCGCACCGACAGCCTCGCGGCGATGCTGCCGTTCGACCGCCGCGCGGTCGTCGTCGCCCACCTCGTCGTGCCCGGCGTGGGGCTGATGGCGTTCGCAGCGGCAGCCGCGCCCGCGCTGCTGGCCGCGACCGGGCCGCCGGCGGCACTGGGACTCTCCCTGGCGACCGGGCTGGTCGGGGTCGCCGCCACGGTCCGCTGGGTCTGTGCACGTCCGCCGGACTTCGCCGCTCCGCTCGTCTCGACGCCGGCCGGCGGCGTACCGCCCGGACTGCTCGCCAACCTGGCCCGAGGCGTGGATGTCTGGCTGCTCGCCGGCCTGCCGCTGCTGATCGCGGGGTGGGGCGTGTGGCTGTCGCTGACGGTCAGCCTGCTCACCCTCGGGTGGCTGACCCGGCCGACGGCGACGAGTCAGCCGCGGTAGCGGCGCCGCGCCAGCACCGAGCCGAGCGCGGTCGCGGCCGCGCGCAGCGCGCTCTCGTGCGCCTCGGGGCGGAACCGGCCCACCGGTCCGGTGATGCTGATCGCCGCCAGCGCCGCACGACCGTCGGCGTCCAGCACCGGGGCGGCGACGCAGAGCAGGCCCTCGGTGGACTCCTCGCGCTCGTAGGCGAGTCCCGTCTCCAGCACCCGGTCGAGCTGCTGGTTCAGCAGTCCCGGGGCGACCACCGTCCGCGGTGTGCGCCGGGGGAGCTCGCCGCCCAGCACCTCGGCGCGCACCGCCGGCTCGGCGTGCGCCAGCAGCGCCTTCCCGATCGCGGTGCAGTGCATCGGCATCCGGCCGCCGGTCCGGGACGGGGTCCGGGCCTGCCGGTGGCCGCCGATCTTGGCCACGTAGACGACCTCGGTGCCCTCCCGCACCCCCAGGTGCACCGTCTCGTGGGTGCGCTCGTAGAGGTCCTGCAGATACGGCATCGCCACCTCCAGCAGGGTGCGCTCGGCGGCGGCACGCATCCCGAGCTCGAACAGGCCGCCGGCCAACCGGTAGCCGTACGGCGTCTTCTCCAGCAGGCGGTGACCGACCAGGTCCGCGCAGACGCGGTGTGCCGTCGGCTTGGGCAGCCCGGTTCGTCGTACCAGCTCGGCGAGGGGGAGCGCGCGGTCCTCGGGGCCGAACGCGCGAAGCAGTGCGACCGCCTTGCCGAGCACCGTGTCGAGGGCCGCGTCGGACCCCGTGTCGGACCCCGTGTTGTGGGACCGGGGGGCCGCGGCGTCCGGCTCCCCGGCCGGTCGGGCGCGCCGCACTGCCTCCTGCTCCACCCGATCAGCGTATCGGTGAGTGGAACGCCGCGCTCCGTGGCGGCACCGTCTGGGGCGAGCATGGGCACGTCGTACCAACCAGGGAGACCAGATGACAGAGAAGAAGACCAAGGTCGCCATCATCGGCTCGGGCAACATCGGCACCGACCTGATGATCAAGGTGCTCACCACCGCCCAGCAGGTCGAGATGGGCGCGATGGTCGGCATCGACCCCGCCTCGGACGGCCTCGCCCGCGCCCGGGACCTCGGCGTCCCGACCACCCACGAGGGCGTCGACGGACTGATCGCGATGGACGGGTTCGACGAGATCGACATCGTCTTCGACGCCACGTCCGCCAAGGCGCACAAGTCGAACGCCGCCAAGCTGGAGCCGCTCGGCAAGCGCCTGATCGACCTCACTCCGGCCGCGATCGGCCCCTACGTCGTCCCTGCGGTGAACCTCGACGAGCACCTCGAGGCGACCAACGTCAACATGGTCACCTGTGGCGGCCAGGCCACCATCCCGATCGTCGCCGCGGTCTCCCGCGTCGTCCCGGTGCCCTACGCCGAGATCGTCGCCTCGATCTCCTCGAAGTCGGCCGGGCCCGGCACCCGCGCGAACATCGACGAGTTCACCGAGACCACCTCCGGTGCGATCGTCGGCGTCGGTGGCGCCCAGCGCGGCAAGGCCGTCATCATCCTCAACCCCGCCGAGCCGCCGCTGATGATGCGCGACACCGTCTTCTGCCTGGTCAACGCCCCCGACCCGGGCGTGCACGACGAGATCAGGGCGAGCGTGGAGAAGATGGTCGCCGACGTGGCGGCCTACGTCCCCGGCTACAAGCTGGTGCAGAAGGTGCAGATCAGCGAGATCCCGGACGACCAGCCGGTGCACACGCTGCTGGTCGACGGCGCGGAGCGGCCCACCCATCAGGTCTCGGTCTTCCTCCAGGTGACCGGCGCCGGCCACTACCTGCCCGCCTACGCCGGCAACCTCGACATCATGACCGCCGCGGGCCTGGCCGTCGCCGAGCGCATCGCTCTGGCCGGCAAGAGCGCCGCCCAGCACGAGAGCGAGACCGCCCGATGAGCACCCCGATCTACGTCCAGGACGTCACCCTGCGCGATGGCATGCACGCCGTCCGCCACCGGATCACCCCGGACGACGTCAAGCGCATCGTCGCCGCGCTCGACGACGCCGGCGTGGACGCCATCGAGGTCGCCCACGGCGACGGCCTCGCCGGCGGCTCGGTCAACTACGGCCCCGGCTCCCACACCGACTGGGAGTGGATCGAGGCCGCCGCCTCGGTGTTGAAGAACGCCCGGCTGACCACCCTGCTGCTGCCCGGCGTCGGCACCATCGACGAGCTCGAGCGCGCCTACGAGCTGGGCGTGCGCTCGGTCCGGATCGCGACGCACTGCACCGAGGCGGACGTCTCCGCGCAGCACATCGCCGCCGCCCGCGAGCTGGGCATGGACGTCTCCGGGTTCCTGATGCTCTCCCACATGGCGGAGCCCGCGAAGCTGGCCGAGCAGGCCAAGCTGATGGAGTCCTACGGCGCGCACTGCGTCTACGTCACCGACTCCGGCGGCCGGCTGACCATGGACGGGGTGGCGGCCCGGATCCAGGCCTACCGCGACGTGCTCGACCCCTCCACCGAGATCGGCATCCACGCCCACGAGAACCTGTCGCTGTCGGTGGCCAACTCGGTGGTCGCCGTGCAGAACGGGGTCTACCGGGTCGACGCCTCGCTCGCCGGGCACGGCGCGGGGGCCGGCAACTGCCCGATCGAGGCGTTCATCGCGGTCGCCGACCACTCCGACTTCAAGCACCGCTGCGACCTCTTCAAGCTGCAGGACGCCGCCGACGACATCGTCCGTCCGCTCCAGGACCGGCCGGTCCGGGTGGACCGCGAGACCCTCACCCTCGGGTACGCCGGCGTCTACTCCTCGTTCCTGCGCCACGCCGAGCGGGCGGCCGAGCAGCACGGCGTCGACGTGCGCCAGATCCTGATGGAGTGCGGCCAGCGCGGGCTGGTCGGTGGTCAGGAGGACATGATCATCGACATCGCGCTCAACCTGAAGGCCGAGCGCGAGGGCGCCGACGCCTGACCCGCCACCCGAGGCACGCCGAGCCCCGGCCGCACCGTCCACGGACGGTGCGCCCGGGGCTCGTGGCGTGAGCGGGATCGTGTGACCTGCGTTACCCATCGGTACGTCGGCCGTTGAACCCTCGACCATCGCGGAGCGTCATGGGGCGCGCCGGTCGGAAAGGGAGACGTATGAAGCTCATCGGCAAGCGGTCCATGGCACGCGGCGGGGTCGTCGCCGCAGCGGCCACCCTCGCGCTCGGCGCGCTCAGCGGCGTGGCGCACGCGGAGACCGACGACGCGTTCAGCGACCAGCTGTGGAACCTGCAGCAGATCAGGGCGGAGCAGGCCTGGCCCACCGCCACCGGTGAGGGCGTGGTGGTCGCGGTGGTGGACAGCGGCGTCGACCTGGGCCACCCCGACCTGGCCGGGCAGTTGGTCCCCGGCGTCACCACCATCGGCTGCGGCGAGGCCGCCACCTGCGGTGACGGCGACTGGGTCGGCACCGACGGCGAGGCGCAGGACCCCGACCGCCACGGCACCCACGTCTCCGGCACCATCGCCGCGGTCCGCGACAACGGGACCGGGGTCGCCGGCGTCGCACCGGACGCGAAGATCATGCCGGTCAAGGCGCTCGACAACGGGAGCGGCAGCACCGAGGAGATCGCCACCGGCGTGCGCTGGGCGGTCGACCACGGCGCCGACGTGATCAACATGAGCCTGGGCGGCGCCCCGGGCACCGACCTGCTCACCGTGCTCGGGCTCGACTCCGCATGGACCGACGCGGTCGAGTACGCCGTGGACAACGGCGTCGTCGTGGTCGCCGCCGCCGGCAACAGCACCTACCCGTTCTGCTCCTCGCCGGCCAACGTGCAGGGCGTGCTCTGCGTGACCTCCACCGACCGCAACCGGCTCCCGGCCTACTACTCCAACCTGGGCCTGCGCCTGGACCTGACCGGCGACACCGTCGCCGCCCCCGGCGGCCAGGCGCTCGGCGGCTGTGCCGAGGACGTGCTCTCCACGGTGCCGGTCGGCACCGGCACCGGTGAGTGCGGGGACGCCGACCACGACGCGATGGCCGGCACCTCGATGGCCTCGCCGGCCGTCGCCGGCGTGGCCGCGCTCCTGGTCAGCCAGTGCCGCGACCGGGACGGGGTGGTGGCCGCGCTGAAGCAGACGGCTGGGGTGCCGTTGATCGGGAAGGGACTCCTCGCCACTCCCTGGTACGGCGAGGGCATCGTCAACGCCGAGGCGGCCGTCGCCTCGCCCGGCGCCGGCTGCTGATCGGCGACCTCAGCCGGCGGGAGGCACCACGGCCACCGGCCCCTGGGCGTGCTCGACCACCGACGTGGTGATCGCGAACGCGCCGGGGTGGTGGTCGTGGGCGCCGACCACGAGCAGGTCGGCGCCCTTGCCGTGGGTGTGCAGCACCTGCTCGGGGTGACCGCCGACGACCTCCGTGGTCACCGCGACGTCCGGGTGGCTCTCCCGCAGGCCACTGGTGATCTCGGCGACCATCCGGCGGTGCTCCTCGAGCTGCTCGGGCGTCGGCGGCAGCTCCACGTAGGTGGCGCCGGTGGCCATGCCGTGCTGGGGGACCGCGTGGACCACGGTGACGCCGACCCCGCGGGCGTCGGCCTGGGCGAAGCCGAACCGCAGCGCAGCGGGCACGGCGGGTCCGGCGGTCACGCCGATCACCACCCCGCGACCGTCAGGCTCCTGGGTGCGGGGCCGCAGCACGACCAGCGGGCAGTGCGCGTGCCGGACCAGCGCGACACCGGTCGAGCCGAGCAGCAGGCGACGTACCGGTCCGCGGCCGCGGGAGCCGACCACCACGAGAGCGGCGTGTTCGGAGAGGTCGAGCAGGGTGACCCGGGGGTCCACCGCGGTGACCAGGCCGAGCACCTGCACGGTGTCGTCGGCGACGATCTCGTCGGCGGTGCGGGTGACCAGCTCTGCCCCGTTCGCCGCGACCACGTCGGCGAAGCGCTTCTCCTGGTCCGTCGGGCTGAGTCCCCAGGCGCGCAGCCAGTCCACCTCGGGCGCCGGCGTGCTGTGCACGAGGACCAGCGGTCGTCGCTGGCGGGCCGCCTCCGCCGCGGCCCAGCGGACTGCTTCCTCCGCGTGCGGTGACCCGTCGGTGCCGACGACCACCGCACCGTGCGGCACCTCGTCGACCTTCGTGACCAGCTCCATGATGTGCTCCCTTCGTCCGGGCTCACCTCGATGCTGCTGCAGATCCGGCCACAGTGCCAGGGTGGGTGGTCCAGGATCATGGGACCAAGGTCCCCAGGCCTGGGCGGTGCCGCCACGGGCCTCATCCGGCGGAGCGGGCCAGCGCCTCCACCACCGCCACGGTGCGCTCCAGGTGCGGCTCGGTCCGCTCCGACCGGTGCGCCAGGGCAAGTCCGATCGTCCGCACCGGTCGCACCAGCGGCAGGTAGGCGACGCCGTCGATGGCGAGCGCGGAGACCGGTTCCGGCACCACGGCGACCCCGAGCCCGCCCGCCACCAGCGTCACCAGCGTCGAGGTCTCGCCGACCTCGTGCCGGATCCGCGGGGTGACCCCGGCGTCGGCGAGCAGGCCGCGGACCACGTCGTACATGGTGGAGCGGCGGGCGGCGGAGTGCACGATGAGGTCGACGCCGGCGAGGTCGTCCACCCGCACCTGGCGACGTCCCGCCAACGGATGGTCGGAGGGTACGGCGAGCATCAACCGCTCCTCGCGCAGGTCCCGGACCTCCAGGGTGCCGTCCAGCACCGGCGGGCGCAGCAGCGCCAGGTCGATGGTGCCGTCGTGGAGCGCCGCGACCTGGTCGGCGACCAGCATCTCGCCGCGGAAGGAGAACTCCACGCCGGGCAGCTCGGTGGCGAGCCGCCGGGAGAGGCGGGGGAGCAGGCTGTAGGTGGCCGATCCGACGCAGCCGATCCGCAGGTGGCCGGTCACGCCGGCCGCGACCCGCCGGGCCTCGTCGCCGGCCTCGTCCACCGAGCCCAGGATGCTCCGGGCGCGGACCAGGTAGGCCTCGCCGGCGGGGGTGAGGTCGACCCGGCGGGTGGTGCGGGCGAACAGCTCGACCCCGAGCTCGCCCTCCAGCCGGCGGATCTGCTGGGAGAGCGGTGGCTGCGCCATCTGCAGCCGGGCGGCGGCCCGGCCGAAGTGCCGCTCCTCGGCGACGGCGATAAACGCGTCGAGATGCCGCAGGAGATCCATATGATGAGCCATCTCAATCGAGTCAGATATTGATACTTCAAGATATCAGCGTCGTCGCCTACCGTCGGAACGGTGACCTCCTCCTACGTGTACGACGCGGTCCGCACGCCGTTCGGCAGGTTCAACGGTGCCCTGGCCGGCGTCCGACCCGACGACCTGGCCGCCGGCGTCGTCTCCGCGATCCTCGGCCGCCATCCCGGCCTCGACCCCGCCGCGATCGGGGACGTGGTCTGGGGCAACGCCAACGGCGCGGGTGAGGACAACCGCAACGTCGGCCGGATGGCCGTGCTGCTGGCCGGCCTGCCCACCAGCGTCCCGGCCACCACCGTGAACCGGCTCTGCGGCTCCAGCCTGGACGCGGTGATGATCGGCTCCCGCGCCATCGAGACCGGTGACGCCGACGTCGTGCTCACCGGCGGCGTGGAGTCGATGACCCGGGCGCCGTGGGTGCTGCCCAAGTCGAACCGGCCGTTCCCGGCCGGCGACGTCACCGCGGTCTCCACGACACTGGGCTGGCGCCTGGTCAACAAGGCGATGCCCGCGGAGTGGACGGTCTCCCTCGGTGAGGCCAACGAGCAGCTGCAGGAGCGGTTCTCAATCAGCCGCGAGCGCCAGGACGAGTTCGCCGCCCGCTCCCACCGGCTCGCCCACCAGGCCTGGGAGGACGGCTTCTACGACGCCCTGGTGGTGCCGGTCGACGGCGCCGACCTGACCCGCGACGAGAGCATCCGGCCCGGCAGCACCGCGGAGGGCCTGGCCGGACTCAAGCCCGCCTTCCGGTCCCCGGAGCAGGGCGGCACGATCACCGCCGGCAACGCCTCACCGCTCAGCGACGGCGCGTCCGCGGTCCTGCTGGGCAACGCCGGCGCGGCCGACGCCGTCGGCGCCGAGCCGCTGGCCCGGATCGCCGGTCGCGCGGCGTTCGCGCTCGACCCGCAGGACTTCGGCTACGCCCCGGTCGAGGCCGCCAACACCGCGCTCGCCCGAGCCGGCATCGGCTGGTCCGAGGTCGGCGCGGTCGACGTCAACGAGGCCTTCGCGGTGCAGTCGCTGGCCTGCGTCGACGCCTGGCTCGCGGCCGGTCTCGCGGACCCCGAGCTGGTGAACACCCGCGGTGGTGCGATCGCCCTCGGCCACCCGCTCGGTGCCTCCGGTGGCCGGGTGCTGGGCACCCTCGCGCACGTGCTGCGCGAGCGCGGCGCACGGTGGGGCGTCGCGGCGATCTGCATCGGGGTCGGGCAGGGCCTGGCGGTCGTGCTGGAGAACGAGGGGGGCCGCGCATGAACACCCCACCACGTTCTTCGCTTCCTCCGCTGCGCTCCTCCAGCGAACAACGCGTCGGGGGCCCCGCATGAGCCGCACCGAGATCGTGGAGACCACGGACGCAGCCGTCGCGGGCATCGAGGACGGCTCGACCGTCCTGGTCGGTGGATTCGGCCTGGCCGGGATGCCGTTCGACCTGATCGACGCGCTGATCCGCCAGGGCGCCGGTGACCTCACCGTGGTGGCCAACAACGCCGGCAACGCCGAGGTGGGCCTGGCCGCGCTGCTCAAGGCGGGCCGGGTGCGGAAGGTGATCTGCTCCTTCCCCCGCCAGGTGGACTCCTACGTCTTCGACGAGCTCTACCGGTCCGGCCGGATCGAGCTCGAGGTGGTGCCGCAGGGCAACCTCGCCGAGCGGATGCGCGCGGCCGGCGCGGGGATCGGCGCGTTCTACTCGCCGACCGCGGTGGGCACCCCCCTCGCCGAGGGCAAGGAGGTGCGCACCATCGACGGTCGCGACTACCTGCTGGAGTATCCGATCAAGGGCGACTACGCGCTGATCTCCGCGCACCGCGCCGACCGCTTCGGCAACCTGGTCTACCGCAAGACCGCGCGCAACTTCGGGCCGGTGATGGCGACCGCCGCGACCACCACCATCGTCCAGGTCTCCGAGGTCGTCGAGACCGGCACGCTGGACCCCGAGGCCGTCGTCACCCCGGCGATCTACGTCGACCGCGTGGTCGCCGTGGAGGCGCGCCACTACACCGTCGAGGGAGCCCGCTGATGAGCACCGACAAACCCGCCCCGACCGGCTCGGGCGGCTCCGTCCGGCCGCCGGTGTCCGGCGAGCACCCGGACCGCGCCCCGCTCAGCACCGACGAACTGGCCGCGCTGATCGCGCACGACATCGCACCCGGCTCCTTCGTCAACCTCGGCATCGGACAGCCCACCCGGATCGCCGACCACCTGCCGGCCGACTCCGGCACCGTGCTGCACACCGAGAACGGGATGCTGGCGATGGGGCCAGCGGCCGGCGACGACGAGATCGACCCCGACCTGACCAACGCCGGCAAGGTCCCGGTCACCGAGCTGCCGGGGGCCTCCTACTTCCACCACGCCGACTCGTTCGCGATGATGCGCGGCGGCCACCTCGACGTCTGCGTGCTCGGCGCCTACCAGGTCGCCGGCAACGGAGACCTCGCCAACTGGACCACCGGCAAGCCCGACGCCATCCCGGCCGTCGGAGGGGCGATGGATCTCGCGATCGGGGCCAAGGACGTCTACGTGATGATGACGCTGTTCGGCAAGGACGGCTCGTCCAAGCTGGTGCCGACCTGCAGCTATCCGCTGACCGGGGTCGGCTGCGTCGCCCGGGTCTACACCGACCACGGCGTCTTCGAGGTCGGTCCGCGCGGGGGTGGCGACACCGGCGCGGTCGGCGTGCGGGCGACGTACGGCGTGACGCTGGCCGAGCTGCAGGAGCGGCTCGAGGTGCCGCTGACCCTGCTCGGCTGAGCGTGGAGCCAGGCGGAGCTCCGCGGAGCCGTCGCGGTCGGCGCTCAGGACCAGGCCTCGACGGCCCCGTCGAGGTCGAGCGCGATCGCCGCGGCGGCGAGGTGCGGCAGGCTGCTGCGCTGCTGGGTCCGGACCACCTGGGCCCGCAGTCCCTCCACGGCGTCGCGGGCGCGGTCGATCGTCTCCGGTGAGGAGACCTCCTCCTCGCCGTTCTCCCGGATCAGGGTGGCCACCGCCCGCAGCGCGGCGGCCACGCTCCCGCGCAGCTCCGCGCTGTCGGGGTCGTCGCGGCGGATGTCGGTGCGCTGGTCGGAGATCAGCGCGATCACCTCGTCCACGCAGCCGGAGAGTCGCTGCAGGGCGCGGGCGCGATCGTCGCTCCGGTCGGCCGCCGCGGACCAACGCGACGCCTGCCAGTTCGCCCGACGCGCCTCGCGGGCGTGCACGATCAGGTCCTCCGCCTCGCGGGCGCGGCGCGCCAGCGCGGACCGCAGCGCGGCCCAGTCCTCGTCGTCGACGATCTCCCGGTCGATGCTGGTCGCCAGCCGGTCCAGCTCGTCGGCCAGCTCGGCGCGCAGCCGGTGCTGGACCTGGTCCACCGGTGTCAGCGGGAGCTGGGGGAGGAGGGCGGTGACCGCCACGCCGACCAGGCCGCCGAGAGCGGTGAGCCCCGCGTAGGCGGCGGTGTACCCGAACGGGTCGCCGGCGCCGGCGATCAGCACGAAGAGCGCGGCGAACGGCACCCAGCTGCCCATCGCGCCGAGCCGCGGCCAGCCGGCGACGAGGACGCCGACCGTGATCGCGACGCCGAGCCCGAGCGGACCCGGGGCCGGTGACACCCGGATCAGCAGCGCCAGCGCGGCGCCGATGCCGATCGCGAGCACGGCCTGCGCCGCCGTCCGCGCGGAGCTGACCACGGAGGTCGTCATCGCCGCCAGCGCGCCCAGCGGGGCGTAGTAGGAGTAGTGCGCGCCGAGGTCGCCCAGGGGTTGGGCGACCAACCACGCGAGGGTGGCGGCGGCACCGGTCTTCACTGCCAGGAACCACCGGGGGCGGCTCCAGGCGATGCGGCGCAGCCGCCGCGTCGAGGCATCGTTCACCGGATCCTCGCTACCCGGTCGGCGCGCTCGCTGTCGACCTGAGGAGGCCTCCTGGCCACGAATTCGCCCGGAAGGGTGGCATCCGGAGCCGGCGCTCGGGTACGGACGAGAGGTGGCCATCCTCGAACCGCACCCGGACCCCGTCGCCGGCTCCGCCGCAGCCTCCGCGCGCTACGGCGCGGCGCGGCGGCCGGTGGTGGCGGCGGTGCCGGTGGGTCACGCCTACGTCCAGCACATCGTCCCCGAGGACCGGTCCGGTCCGGTGCTGCTGCCGGACCCGGACCCGGGCATGCCGTGCGAGCTGGACGGCTCACCCTGCCGGCGCCCGGTGATGCTCGAGCCGGGGTGGGCCCGCAGCGCCGACTTCGATCTCTTCCACCTGCACTTCGGGTTCGACAGCTGTTCGCCCGCCGAGCTCGGGGAGCTGCTCGACGTCCTCGACCAGCGGGGTGTTCCGTTCGTCTTCACGGTGCACCACCTGCGGGACCCGCACCGGGAGAGCGACGAGCACCTGCGCCGCCAGCTCGACGTACTGATCCCGCGCGCCGACGCCCTGATCACCCTGACCGAGGGCGCCGCCGCCGAGATCGAGCGACGCTGGGGTCGCCGGCCCCAGGTGCTGCCGCACCCGCACGTGGTGCGGCTGGCGACCATGGCGGTGATGGCGCGGGCGCGCGCCCGCCGCCCGGCGGAGCGACCGTTCCGGGTGGGTCTGCACGTGCAGAGCCTGCGTCCCGACATGGACCCGATGCGGATCCTGCCGACGCTGGTCCAGGTCGTCGCCGACCTGCCCGACGCGGTGCTCCAGGTCGACGTGCAGCGCCAGCTCCTGCACCGCGACGAGTGCCCTCGCGCCGCCGAGCTCGCGGAGTTCCTCCGCGCCCGGGCTGCCGAGGGCGCCCTCGAGCTCGCGGTGTACGACGACCTCTCCGCGCGCACCCTGGTGCGGCACATCGACGCGCTGGACGTCTCGGTGCTGCCCTACCGCTTCGGCACCCACTCGGGGTGGCTGGAGGCCTGCCGCGACCTGGACACCACCGTGATCGCGCCGACCTGCGGCTACTTCACCGAGCAGGGCCCGGTGCTCAGCTACACCCACGACGAGACCGGGTTCGACCCGGCGTCGCTGGCCCAGGCCGTCCGCGCCGCCCACCGGGCCCGGCCGAGCTATGCCGCCAGCGTCGAGGAGCGACGCCGGCAGCGCCGGGAGGTCGTCGGGGCCCACGCGCAGCTCTACGGCGCGCTGCTCGACCGGTGAAACCGGCCGCGGATCAGCTCCGCGGTCGGTCGGCGAGGACCTTGTGGGTGCTGTCGCACCAGGGGTAGGCCGCCGAGCGCCCGCACACGCACAATGCCACCACCGGACGCTCGACCCGGTGCACGACGCCGTCGGTCCCGGCCAGCATCGTCGCGCCCCGCACCACCACGGGACGGACCCGGTCGCCCCCGTCGTCGGCCCGGCTCACGACGCCTCCGCCGCTCCAGCCGCGTCGTCCCACCGGGCGTGGAACGCGTCGGCGACCAGCTCGTCGACGGCCAGGCACGCGGCCGCGCCGAAGACGACGTCGGCGGCCAGCAGCGGGTCGGCCGCCACCAGCGCCCCGCAGATGTCGTCGATCGCCACCTGCTCGTGGACCGCGTCCGCCTCGACGTGCTCCTCGAAGTAGGCGGCGACCTCGGGCGGCAGGTCGAGCCGGTGCGCCCCGGCGGCGACGAGGCGGCACGGCAGCGAGCTGGTCGCCTCGAACGCCGCGAGGTGCCCCATCGCGGCGCCCCGCAACCGGCGGTGCAGGGCGAAGAACGCCATCGTGTTCACCGTGGTCAGCACGGTCGCCTCGACCTCGGGCAGGTAGGCGAGCACATCGGTGGGCAGGCCGAGCTCCTGCAGCGCCCGGGCGTAGAGGTGCGAGTGCAGCCGCTCGGGGCGCCCCGCGCCGTACTCGTCGTACTGCAGCTCGGCCAGTGCGGTCTTCGCCGCACCGCCCACCCGGGGCAGTGCGAAGCTCTGCGGGTCGGACTCGCGCAGGTGGTAGACGGCGCGCTGGGTCAGGTAGTCCACGAACTCCTCCCGCGTCGCCTCCCGGCCCAGGCGCAGGGCGAGGGGTGAGGGGCGGCCGACGGCCGTCATCTCCCGCAGCCGGGCGACAGCGCCCTGCTCGCGCAGGTCGCCGGTGAGGTTGCCGGTGACGTCGCTGGTGAGGTCTCGCAGCGCCCGCTCGAAGCGCTCCTCCAGCGCGGCGCGCACGGTCAGCAGGGCAGGGTCCCACTCCGGGTCGCGGTCCAGGCCCGGCAGATCGCCGAAGTGCGGCTCGTAGGCCAGCCAGAGGCCGAGCTGGAAGTCGCGGTCCACCAGCGGGTCGGCGACCGACTCCACGATGCCGGCCCAGCCGGCCGGCGGGGCGTCTCCGCACAGGGTGCCCAGGACGTGGGTGCTGATCGGACCGCAGGGCGCGATCGATGGGTTCACGGCATGCACCTCCTCCGGGGTCGCGGTACCCGCACCACGCCCGGCCATGCGAGCGGTCCGGCCCGGCGGGGCTCGCCCGGCGCGGAACGGGTACCGGTCCGGGATGTCGACCGACGAGATCATCCCGGCCAGCGACGCTCCCGGCCCCGACGACGAGCCCGCCCCGATCGACTTCGAGGGGCTGCGCATCGCCTGGGACGGTCGTGTGCTGCGCCCGCGGCCGTGGACGGCCGAGCAGTCGCGCTGGATCGCGGAGCTCGCCCAGGAGGCGCCGGAGGGTCCGATCCTCGAGCTCTGCTGTGGGGCCGGGCAGATCGGTCTGCTGGCCGCCCGGTTGACCGGGCGGCCGCTGGTCCAGGTGGATCGGGACCCGGTCGCCGTCGCCTACGCCCGCCGCAACGCGGCGCAGGCGGGCCTGGCCGCGGACGTGCGGGAGGCGGAGGCGGTCGCCGCGCTCGAGATGTCCGAGCGCTTCCCGCTGGTGCTGGTGGATCCGCCGTGGCTGGCCACCGCCGAGCTCGACCGGTTCCCCGAGGACCCGGTCGGGGCGGTCGACGGCGGCGTCGACGGGCTCGCCGCGGTGCGCGAGTGCCTCCGGGTGGCGCTGGACCACGCCCAGGACGGCGGCCACGTGGTGCTCCAGGTCGGCTCCTCGGAGCAGGCGGGTGCGGTGGCCGACCTGCTGCGCTGGAACGCGCTGGACGGCGCACGCGGCTGGGAGATCCGCGGCATCCGGGCCTGCCTGCCCGGCGGGGTGCTGGTGCACGTCGGCACGTCGGGAGGTACGCCGAGCGGCTGATCGCTTTCCACCCTTCGGGGTGGTGTGGACCTCCCGTCGGGATCGGCAGGGTGGAGGTGCGTGGTGATACCGCCGCGCCCACTCTTGGAGGAGGCGACCAACCGTGACCGTTCACCACGACGGCGACGACGTGGCACGGAACCGTACGGAGCGCGACGAGAGGACCGACGCGCTCTTCGCGCTACGTCGAACGGCCTCGGACGCGCACGCGATCGACGAGGAGATCATCCGGCTGAACATGCCGGTGGCGCGCTCCATCGCGCGGCGCTTCGAGCACCGTGGCCTGGCTGTCGACGACCTGACCCAGGTCGCCTACCTCGGCCTGGTCAAGGCGGTGCAGAACTTCGATCCCGACCGCGGCGGCAGCTTCCTGGGCTACGCGGTCCCCACCGTCCGCGGCGAGGTGCGGCGCTGGTTCCGCGACGCCGGATGGATGGTGCGGCCGCCGCGCTCGGTGCAGGAGCTGCAGCCCCGGATCGTGCATGCCCAGGAAGAGCTCACGCACGTGCTCGGACGCGAGCCCGAGCTCGCCGAGCTCGCCGCCGAGCTCGGGGAGCCGGAGAGCGAGGTCCGCCGGGCGATGTCCGCGAACGGGTGCTTCCAGCCCAGCTCGCTCGACGCACCGGACCCGCACGGGGACGACGACGCGCCGGGACTGGTCGGCCTGATCGGCGAGCCCGACCCCGGCTACCGCTCCGCGGAGGCCCGCGTGGTGCTGGGGCCGGTGCTACGCACGCTCGACGACCGGGAGCGGATGATCCTCGAGCTCTGGCTCCACCACGGGGTCACCCAGGCGGAGATCGGACGCCGGATCGGGGTCACCCAGACCCAGGTGTCCCGGCTCATCACGGCCCTGCTCCGGCGGATGCGCGGTCAGCTCGTCGGCGAGACACCGGCCGCCGCGTGAGGCCCGTTCGTTCCCCCCGGTCAGCCGGTGGGCTCGTCGACCTCGATCTCGAGGCCGTGCTCGAGCACCCAGGCCACCGCCTGGGTGCGGCGGTCGGCACCGATCTTGCGATAGCCGGTGCGCAGGTAGGTCTTCACCGAGTTCACGCTGAGGAAGAGCCGGGCACAGATCTCCTGGTTGGACAGCCCCGCCGCGACCAGGCGGAGCACCTCGAACTCGCGCGCCGAGAGGTCGTAGGCCACCTGGACCTGGTCCTCCAGCGTCATCGGCGAGTCCCCGCCCCGGAGCTCGGCCTCGACCCGGGCCCGTCGGTGCGCGGTGCCCAGTTGCACCAGCACCTCGACCAGCTCGGGCGGCGCCAGACGCTTGGAGAGGCGGATCGGCGGCGCCGCGTCGCTGCGGCCGATGACCGCACGCCAGGAGTACACGGTGGCCGGCACCCGGTGCCGCTCGGCCAGTGTCCGCACCTGCTCCTGCTGGTCGGCCCGGAGCCCGATCGGCTCGTAGAGGACCACGTCCAACGGCTGTCCGGCGGGCTGCTCGTCGGCCGTGCTCGGCACCAGCCGGACCCGCTCCTCGAACGGGGCCAAGGCGGCGGACAGTCCGAGGCGCGCGATGGCGTAGGCGTCGACGATGGCCACGTGGACCGGGGGCGGTGAGGACACCACCGAAAACTAGTGCTCGGGGTGACTCCCGGCTGCCCCTGACGGCTCCCCCATTGGGGTGAAGTCAGGCTCCGTTGAGGGTGTGTCGGGTGTGATCGGGCTGGAAGCCGTGCTCGACCCCCCAGAGCACCGCCTGCGCCCGGTTGGTCACGCCGACCTTGCGGTAGAGCGTCCGCACGTAGGTCTTCACGGTGTTGACCCCGATGAACGCGCGTTCGCCGATCTCCTGGTTGGTCAGACCCTGACAGATCAGCGCCATCACCTCGGCCTCGCGGGGGCTCAGCCCGATGTCCTCTCCCGGCCAGCGTCCGAACCGGTCGTCGGCGAACTCCGGCTCCGGCGAGACGAGCTGACCGGCGTGCACCCTCTCGATCGCGTCGACGAGACCGTCGGCCGAGATCCCTTCGGGACATAGCCGCACGCGCCGAGGTCGAGCGCGCGTCGTACCAGGTCCTCGTCGACGTTCCAGCTGAAGATCAGCAGCTTGGCCGAGTCGCGGACGAGCGCGGTCACGTCGAGGGCGTCCCCCTGGGCCTGGCCGAAGGTGTCGTAGAGGATCACGTCGACGTCGCTGGCGACCGGCATCCCGCTGTCCAGCTCGACTACGTCGATCCGGTCCGGATACCGCGCCAGCACCGCGGCGACGCCGGCCACCACGATCTCGTAGTCGTTGACGACGGCGACACGCACCGGGGGTACCTGCGAGGACATGGCCCAAGATTAGTATCCGGCGGCCCCGGCGCGGGAACTGCAGGAATCTGGGGCGGGCAAGACCTTCCCAGGACCCGCGCGGGCGAAGAGACTGCGAGCAACCGATCTCGCTGGAGGTGCGATGTCCACCACGCTCGCCGAGCCCGCCGGAGCACCGGCCCCTCCGCCGCCGGAGGTCGGGCGCACGTTGTCGGGTCGGGCACGCACCATCGCGTTCTCCACGATCGCGCTCGGGATGCTGCTCGCCGCGCTCGACGGGACCATCGTCGCGACGGCGCTGCCGACGATCGTGGGCGACCTCGGCGGCGGCAACCACATGGCGTGGGTGGTCACCGCCTACCTGCTGGCCCAGACGGCGGTGACCGCGGTGGTCGGCAAGCTGGGCGACCAGTTCGGCCGGAAGACGATGTTCCAGGTCAGCGTGGTCGTCTTCATCGTCGGGTCCGCGCTGTGCGGCGCGGCGCCGGGGATGGCGTGGCTGATCGTCTCCCGGGCGATCCAGGGCCTGGGGGCGGGTGGCCTGACGGTGACCGCGATGGCGCTGATCGCCGACATCATCCCGCTGCGCGAGCGCGGCAAGTTCCAGGGTGCGCTCGGTGCGGTCTTCGGGGTGGCCACGGTGATCGGGCCGTTCCTCGGCGGCCTCTTCACCGACAACCTGAGCTGGCGGTGGTGCTTCTACATCAACGTCCCGCTGGCGATCCTGGTGATCATCGTGGCCGGGCGCACGATCCCGCACAGCACCCCCGTCCGCCGGCCGCGGATCGACTTCCCCGGCATGCTCGCGGTCTCCGTCGGGGCGGGGGCCCTGGTGCTGGCGACCAGCTGGGGCGGCACCGAGTATCCGTGGGGCTCCTGGCAGATCATCGGGCTCTTCGTGCTCGGCGTCGTGGTCCTCACCGGCTTCGTGCTGATCGAGCTGCGGGCGGTCGAGCCGATCCTGCCGATGCGTCTGTTCGGCTCGAAGGTCTTCGCCTACTGCAGCGCGCTGAGCTTCGTCGTGGGCTTCACGATGATGGGCGCGATGACGTTCCTGCCGACGTTCTTCCAGTACGTGCTCGGTGAGAGCGCCACCGTGTCGGGCCTCTCGATGCTGCCGATGGTGGTCGGGCTGATGACCACCTCGATCACCGCCGGCAACGTCGTCGGCCGGACCGGCCGCTACAAGATCTTCCCGGTGGTCGGCACCCTGGTGATGGCGGTCGGCCTGGTGCTGCTCTCCACCATGGACCCGGACACCTCGAAGTGGGTGACCGACGCCTACCTGTTCGTCCTCGGGCTCGGCATCGGGCTCAGCATGCAGGTGCTCACCATCATCGTGCAGGGCTCCGTGCCCTACGCCGACCTCGGTGTCGCGACCTCCGGGGTCACCTTCTTCCGGACCATGGGCGGCGCCTTCGGCACCGCGATCTTCGGCACCCTCTACACCAACTTCCTGACCGACCGGATGCCCGCGGCCCTGCGGGAGGCCGGCGTCCCTCCCGACCAGGTCAGCACCCCCGCCGCGCTGCACGCCCTCGGCGACCAGGTGATCCGCCCCATCGTCGAGGCGTACGCCGAGGCGCTCGGCGCGGTCTTCCTCTACGCCGCCCCGGTGGCGCTGATCGCCTTCGTCCTCGCCCTCCTGCTGCCGCAGGTGAAGCTCGCCGACAGCCTCGCCCCCGAGGCCAACGACATGGGTCAGGCCTTCGCCGCACCGGAGGCGCAGCCGAGCGCGGACCTGCTCGCGCGCCAGGTGACCACGGTCCTCTACGGACGCGGGAAGGACCGGATGATCGAGGTGCTGGAGTCGGACCGGGTCCCGGTGCCGGCGGGCTGGGCGTGGGGGCTGGCCCAGGTCTACGGGCTCACCGAGGCCGGCCGTCCGGCCGACCTCGCGATCATCGCCCACTCGCGGCGGATGCCGGCCGGTGCCCTCTCGCCGCTCTTCGAGCGACTCCTCGATGAGGGCTACCTGGACGGGAGGATGGACGACCTGGTGCTGACCGAGACCGGACGGGCGACCATCGAACGGGTCCGCGACGCGCTCGTCGAGTGGATCATGGAGCGGCTGGACACCCCGCCCGACGATGTCGCCGAGGTGGGGTCCGCGGTCGCCGCCGTGGCCCGCCGGGTGGTGGTGGAGCGGATCGACAACCCGATCGATCTGCCGCTGCTCCCACGTTCCGCGGTCTCCTAGGGTGTCCGGGACGGGTCAGTGACGGGGAAGGTGGGACGCATGCGACTGGGCATGATCATCAACTACGCCGGGGAGTTCGGCGAGACGGTCGAGCTGGTGCAGGACTACGAGCGCGCCGGGCTGGAGCTGGTCGGGATGCCGGAGGCCTACTCCTTCGACGCGGTCAGCGCGCTGGGCTACCTGGCGGCCCGCACCGAGCGGGCAGCGCTGATGAGCACGATCCTGCAGATCTACTCGCGCACCCCCACGCTGACCGCGATGACGGCGGCCGGCCTGGACTACGTCTCCGGCGGCCGGTTCGTGCTGGGCCTCGGTGCCTCCGGCCCGCAGGTGGTGGAGGGCTTCCACGGCGTCCCGTACGACGCCCCGCTCGGTCGCACCCGCGAGGTGGTCGAGATCTGCCGCCAGGTGTGGCGACGCGAGCCGGTCGTGCACGAGGGCAAGCACTACAAGGTGCCGCTGACCAAGGAGGACGGCGGCTCGGGGCTGGGCAAGCCACTGAAGCTGATCAACCACCCGGTCCGCGCCGACATCCCGGTCTCGATCGCGGCGCTGGGGGAGAAGAACGTGGCCATGGTCGCCGAGATCGCGAACGGCTGGCAGCCGATCTTCTTCCACCCGCAGAAGTTCCGCGCCGCCTGGGGGGAGTCGCTGGAGGCCGGCTTCGCCCGCCGCGACCCCGCGCTCGGAGAGCTGGACATCCAGCTGCAGACCAGCTTCCTGCTCGGGGAGGCGACCCCGGAGGCGGTCGGCGCGGTCCGCAACCAGCTCGCGCTCTACATCGGCGGGATGGGCGCGCGTGGCAAGAACTTCTACAACGCACTGGCCTGCCGCTACGGCTACCAGACGGAAGCGAAGGAGATCCAGGACCTCTACCTGGACGGCCGGAAGGCCGAGGCTGCCGCGGCGGTCCCCGACGACCTGGTCGACTCGGTGGCCCTGATCGGCTCCGAGGACGTGATCCGCCGCAAGCTGGCCGAGCTGGACGAGGCCGGGGTGCGCACCCTGCTGATCAACCCGGTCGCCGCCGACCCGGCGGACCGGATCGCCCAGGTGCGCCGGCTCTCCGAGCTGATCGCCGAGCGCGCCGCCACGTCCGCGGGGGCGTCGGCGTGAGCGCCGGGGACACCTACCCCACCCCGCACGCCTCGCTGGACCTGAGCGGTCAGGTGGCACTGGTCACCGGGGCGAGCTCGGGGCTCGGCGACCGGTTCGCCCGCACCCTGGCGGCGGCCGGGGCGAAGGTCGCGGTCTGTGCCCGCCGCGCCGACCGGCTCGACCGGCTCGTCGCCGACATCGAGGCGGCCGGTGGGGTCGCTGTCGCCGTACCGCTGGACGTGACGGACGCCGCGGCGATCACCGACGCGGTCGACGCGGCCGAGGAGGCGCTGGGGCTGGTGACCATCCTGGTCAACAACGCCGGGATGCCCGACGCACAGCTCGCGCACAAGATGAGCGTGGAGTTCGTCGACACCGTGATCGGGACCAACCTGCGCGGCCCGTGGCTGCTCGCCACCGAGGTCGCCCGGCGGCTGCTCGCTGCGAAGAGCCCGGGGCGGATCGTGAACATCTCCTCGATGGCCGGCTTCCACACCATCGGCAGCGGTGCCGCGCTCTACGCCACCACCAAGGCAGCGGTGAACCGGATGACCGAGGCCCTCGCGGTGGAGTGGGCGGGCCGCCACATCAACGTGAACGCGATCGCCCCGGGCACGTTCCGCTCGGAGATGATGGACGGGATGGTCGAGCGGATGGGCGACTTCTCCGGGGCCCTGCCGCGGCAGCGGTTCGGCGAGCCGTCCCAGCTGGACAGCACGCTGCTCTACCTGGTCTCGCCGGCCTCCGAGGCGGTCACCGGCACCGTGGTGAAGGTCGACGACGGGCAGCTGCCACGCTGAGGCCGTGACCGGTGGTGGGCGCGGCTACCTCAGCTGAGCGCGCCCGCGAGCACCGCGACCTGTCGCGGGTCGTCGCTGGTGGGGATCAGCTGCACCTCGTCCGCGCCGATCTCGGCGAAGCCGGCCAGCACCTCGCGCAACTCGTCGACGCTGCCCGCGAACCCGGACGCCGGCGCCATCGCGTCGACGAACTCGGGCGGGATCCAGTTCATGTAGTGGCGCAGGTGGCGGTGGATCTGGCCGCGTGGGTCGTCACTGGTCTCCGCGAGCGCGAACCAGAACGACGTGGTCAGTCGCGGCGCCGGCCGCCGCGCGGCCGACCAGGCCTCGCGGGCGACGTCGAACAGCTCGGCGGTGGCCGCGAGGTCCAGGTCGAGGCTCATCCCGGCGAGCCCGTCGGCCCAGCCCGCCGCGCTCGCCGCGGTTCGGCGGCCGTGGCTCCCGATCAGCAGCGACGGTCCCCCGGGTCGGTGCGGCGGGGGACCGACGGGCAGGGTCGCCCCGGTCAGGTTCTCGCCGGCCCAGACCCGCTGCATCGTCCGGACCCGGTGCTCGAGGTCGGCGATCCTGCGCGTGGACCAGTCCGCGCCCACCGCCGCATAGTCCTCCTCGCGACCGCCGACACCGAGCCCGACCGTCAGTCGCCCGTCGCAGAGCCGGTCGGCGGTGGCCAGTGCCTTCGCCAGCAGCACCGGGTCGTGCAGCTGCGGCACCACGACGGTGGTGGTGATCGGGACCCGGGTGGTCCAGGCGGACACCGCCCCAGCAGGGTGAGCAGGTCCGGGTTGTCGAAGGCGATCCGCTCCCCGAAGGCCAGCGAGGCGAACGGGCCGGCATCGATCTGCTCGGCCCACGTCCGCAGCGTCGCCGGGGCGATCGCGGGCTCCATCACGGGCAGGGTCAGTCCGATGTCGGGCAGGCGCATGCGGCTCACTGTGACAGCCGTCTCGCTGACCGGCACCGGCGCCACGCCCCGGGACGCCCGGCCCGGCACGATGGGGCCGGTGAGCCACCCGACCGCGCCGGACCCCGACCGGACGCTGCGCGGACTGGCCGACGTGCGACGGGTCTTCCTCTCCTTCCCGGAGGTGACCGACCCGTCGCGGCACGCCGACTACAACGCCTGGCACCAGTACGACCACCTGCCACAGAACCGGGCGCTGCCCGGCGTCCGGCACGGCGAGAGGTGGGTGCGCTCGCCGCGGTGCCGGGTCTCCGGGGTCTCCGAGACGAGCGAGGGCGACCCGCTGGCCGCGGACCTCGATGCCGCGCACTACCTGGCGATGTACTGGTTCGCCCGTCCCTCCCGGCCCGCGATCGAGGAGTGGCTCGAGCTCGGCTCCCGCACCGCCGAAGTGGGTCGGCGGCCTGAGCTGGAGTGGACGCGGCGGCGGTTCACCGGCTTCTTCGAGCCGGTCGCCGGCGCGGTCGCGGACGGGGTCCGGGTCGGCGCGGGCGCCGTACCGCTGCTGCCGCACGCGGGCATCGTCCTCGACGTACGACGCAGTCCGGCCGTGGAGCCGGCGGCGGTGCGGGAGTGGGCCGGTGTGCCCGGTGTGCACGGCGCCTGGGCGTTCGTCGGGGTGGGCCGGGCGGACGGACTGGTGGTGACGATGGCGTGGTGCGCGGCGGACCCGGTGACCGTCGCGCAGGCGTGCCCGAGCCCGCCCGGCGGCCTCCTGCGCACGCCGCTGGCCGTGATCGAGCCCGAAGCGTGGGACTGGTTCGACGCCTCCCGCTGACCGGGAGCGGACAGGGGCTCCAGGGCCCCGCGGCCGCGAAGGTGGTCCGGCACGACGCCGGCGCACCGGCGAGCGACGACGCGGCGCTGCCGCCTGGACTGGAGGATCCGATGACCCGACTGCAGGACCGCGTGGCGGTGGTGACCGGTGGAGCCGGCGGGATCGGGCGCGCCCTGGTCGACGCGTTCCTGGCCGAGGGGGCGAAGGTCGTGCTGGTCGACCGGGCGGTCGAGCAGGGCGAGCGGGTGGCGGCCGAGCTCGGCGATGACGCCGCGTTCGTCGGCGGCGACGTGGGCGACCGTGCGATCGCGGAGAAGGCGATCGGCGTCGCGGTCGAGCGGTTCGGCCCGGTCTCGATCCTGGTCACCTGCGCCCAGGGATCGGTGCAGAGGCCTTTCGTCGAGCAGAGCCGGGACGACCTCGACGTCGCGATGCGCAGCGGACTGCTGCAGACCTGGAACTTCCTGCAGGTGGCCCACCCGCACCTGAAGGAGACCCGCGGGTCGGTGATCACGTTCGCCTCCGGTGCCGGTCTGGACGGGATGCCGACGCAGTCGTCGTACGCGGCCGCGAAGGAGGCGATCCGGGGGCTGAGCCGCACCGTCGCCTCGGAGTGGGCGCGAGACGGCATCCGGGTCAACACGATCTGCCCGGTGGCGGCCACGGAGGGTGTCCGCGCCTGGGCCGAGGCGTTCCCGAAGGACTACGAGCGCACGGTGGCGAAGAACCCGATGGGCCGTTGGGGCGACCCGCGTGAGGACATCGCCCCGATCGCGGTCTTCCTGGCCAGCGACGACAGTCGCTACATGACCGGCCAGACCCTGATGGCCGACGGCGGCACCCAGAAGCTGCGCTGAGCGCGGGCCGTCACGCCGGCGGGGACGGTCGTCGGGGGTGGCCGGTCGGTGGTGGCCGGTCGGTGGGGTGAACCTGTCGTCGGGGTGAACCTGTCGGCCGAAACCCGCACGACACGCCGAGGCGCCCCGGCGTGTCGTGCGGGTTTCGCCGGTCAGCCGGTGAAACCCGCACCGTGCTCCGCCGGCAGCCCCACTCCCGTCACCCCCGCCGCGAGCAACACCCGCGACTCCTCCCGCCCGTCGAGCACCCGGGTGGTGCGGTGGCGGATCCGCCATCCGTCGGCACCCTCACCGGTGCGGACCAACGAGAACAGGTGGGCGCCGGCGCGGGCCAGGAAGAACTTCTCCTTGTGGTGCACGACGAGCACGGAGTGGCACACGGCGCGGGCGGTGTCCCCGTCGACGGTCACGTGCGCCGGCCCGAGGAAGTGGGCTGCGCCGCGGGCGATCAGGCCCTGGTGCGCCTCGCCGGCGACCATCGCCCGGACGGCCTCCTGGTCGCCCATGTACATCTCGTCAACGTCGTAGACGCCGTCGGTGGTCCACAGCGCGGCGACCTCGTCGGGCACGCCCGCGTCGACGAGCGGGCCGTAGGCGGCGACGAGCCGGCTGATCGCCTGCTCGTCCTCGAGCCGGGCCAGTCGTGTCTCCAGCGCCTCCAGGCGCGCCTCGATGCTCATGGGGTCGATTGAAACCGCCCGTCCTGCCGGGTCGGGTCCCGGCTCCCGGTGACCGAGAGGGTCGGACCGGGGGCGGCGTACCCCTTCCCTGTTCCGGCCTCCCGTGCAATAGTTGGAAGTCCAAGCAGTTACTAGGGTGTCAAACGAAGGGTTTCCCATGGTCAACCGGATCGGTCACTACATCGGCGGCAAGCGCGTGGCGGGCACGTCGTCGCGCACCTCGGACGTCTTCGACCCCAACACCGGCACCGTGCAGGCGCAGGTGGACCTCGCCGGCACCGACGAGGTGCAGCACGCGATCGCGGTGGCCGAGGCCGCGCAGCGCGGGTGGGCCGCGACCAACCCGCAGCGCCGCGCCCGGGTGCTGGCGAAGTTCATCGCGCTGGTCAACGACGAGATGGAGGACCTGGCCCGGCTGCTCTCCGCCGAGCACGGCAAGACCGTCCCGGACGCCAAGGGGACATCCAGCGCGGGCTCGAGGTGATCGAGTTCGCCACCGGGGCCCCGCACCTGCTCAAGGGTGAGTACAGCACCGCCGCCGGCACCGGCATCGACGTCTACTCGATGCGTCAGCCGCTCGGCGTGGTCGCGGGCATCACCCCGTTCAACTTCCCCGCGATGATCCCGCTCTGGAAGGCCGGTCCGGCGCTGGCCGCCGGCAACGCCTTCGTGCTGAAGCCCTCCGAGCGCGACCCGTCCGTCCCGCTGCGGCTCGCCGAGCTGTTCACCGAGGCCGGCCTGCCCGACGGCGTCTTCAACGTGGTCAACGGCGACAAGGAGGCGGTCGACGCCCTGCTCCACGACGAGCGGATCCAGGCCGTCGGGTTCGTCGGCTCCACCCCGATCGCGGAGTACATCTACTCCACCGCGACCGCCAACGGGAAGCGCGCGCAGTGCTTCGGCGGTGCCAAGAACCACATGATCGTGATGCCCGACGCCGACCTGGACAAGGCCGCCGACGACCTGATCGGCGCGGGCTTCGGCTCCGCGGGCGAGCGCTGCATGGCGATCTCCGTCGCGGTCCCGGTCGGCGAGGAGACCGCCGACGCCCTGGTCGCCAAGCTCAAGGAGCGGATCGGCGGGCTCCGGGTCGGCCACTGCCACGCCGACGACAGCGACTACGGCCCGCTGGTCACCGCCGAGGCCAAGCAGCGCGTCGTGGACTACATCGGCATCGGTGAGAAGGAGGGCGCCGAGCTCGTCACCGACGGCCGCGACCTGGTGGTCGACGGCTACGAGGACGGCTGGTTCGTCGGCCCCACCCTCTTCGACAAGGTCACCGAGGACATGCAGATCTACCGCGAGGAGATCTTCGGGCCGGTCCTCTCCATCGTCCGCGCCGCCGACTACGAGGAGGGACTGCGCCTGGCCAACGAGCACGAGTACGGCAACGGCGTGGCCATCTTCACCCGCTCCGGCGCCAGCGCCCGCGACTTCGCGGCCCGGGTCAACACCGGCATGGTCGGCGTGAACGTGCCGATCCCGGTGCCGATCGCCTACCACACCTTCGGCGGCTGGAAGCGCTCCGGCTTCGGCGACCTCAACCAGCACGGCCCCGACTCGTTCAAGTTCTACACGAAGACGAAGACGGTCACGCAGACCTGGCCCAAGGACGAGGCCGGCGACAGCGTCGCCGGGTCCAGCTTCGTCATCCCGACGATGGACTGAGCGGCAGTGATGCTCGAGGACAACGAGGAGACCCGGGCGGTCGTCCAGGCCGTCCGCAAGTTCGCCGAGAGCGAGCTCGCCCCGCACGCGATCGCCTGGGACCGGGACAAGCACTTCCCGGTCGACGTGATCAAGCGCGCCGGC
Organism: Nocardioides sambongensis; assembly: GCF_006494815.1. Classification (NCBI taxonomy): domain Bacteria; kingdom Bacillati; phylum Actinomycetota; class Actinomycetes; order Propionibacteriales; family Nocardioidaceae; genus Nocardioides; species Nocardioides sambongensis. Next base: position 3,087,478 of record NZ_CP041091.1, on the reverse strand, counting down.
GAGCTGGGCCTCGGCGGGATCTGGATCGCCGAGGACGTGGGCGGCTCCGGACTCACCCGGCTCGACGGGGTGCGGATCTTCGAGGAGCTCGCCCACGGTGACCCGTCGATCGCGGCGTACCTCTCGATCCACAACATGGTCACCTCGATGATCGACAGGTTCGGCAGCCCCGAGCAGCGTCAGCGCTGGGTGCCCGCCCTCGCCGGGCTGGACCATCTGGGCAGCTACTGCCTCACCGAGCCCGACGCCGGGTCGGACGCCGCGGCGCTGCGCACCACCGCCCGCCGGGTCGAGGGGGGCTACGTCCTCGACGGCGTCAAGCAGTTCATCTCCGGCGCCGGCACCTCGGACGTGTACATCGTGATGGCGCGCACCTCCGACGACGGCGCCCGCGGCGTCAGCGCCTTCATCGTGGAGAAGAACGCCGAGGGGCTGAGCTTCGGCGCCAACGAGGACAAGATGGGGTGGAACGCCCAGCCCACCCGCCAGGTGGTCTTCGAGGGGGTCTTCGTCCCCGACGACCAGCGGCTCGGTGAGGAGGGTCGCGGCTTCACGGTCGCGATGTCCGGTCTCGACGGCGGCCGGATCAACATCGCCGCCTGCTCCCTGGGCGGCGCCCGGTTCGCGTTCACCGCCGCCCTGGACCACCTGCGCACCCGGGAGGCGTTCGGCACCGCGCTGATCGAGCAGCCCACCCTGCAGTTCCGGCTCGCCGACATGGAGACCGGGCTGCAGGCCTCCCGCGGGCTGCTGCACAACGCCGCCGCCGCGCTCGACGCCGGCCGCCCCGACGCCACCAAGCTGTGCGCGATGGCCAAGCGGTTCGTCACCGACACCTGCTTCGACGTCGCCAACGACGCGCTGCAGCTGCACGGCGGCTACGGGTACCTTCGCGAGTACGGCCTGGAGAAGGTGGTCCGCGACCTGCGGGTGCACCAGATCCTCGAAGGCACGAACGAGATCATGCGGCTCGTGGTGGGCCGCGCCCTGGTACGGGAGGTTGCATGAGTTCACCCCACGGCGACGTCGACAGCGTGGAGCCGCCGGTGCTGATCCGTCGGGAGGGGCATGCGGCGTACGTCGTACTGAACCGGCCGAAGGCGATCAACGCGCTGACCCACGAGATGGTCGGCATCATCCGGTCCGCGCTCGAGGAGTGGGCGGACGACGACGAGGTCCGCACGGTCGTCCTCACCGGTGCCGGTGAGCGGGGACTGTGCGCCGGCGGCGACATCGTCGCGCTCTGGCGCGACGCCAAGGCCGGCGGCACCGAGGCCGCGGAGTTCTGGGCCGACGAGTACCGGCTGAACAACCTGGTCAAGCACTACCCGAAGCCGTACGTCGCGGTGATGGACGGGATCGTGCTCGGCGGCGGCATCGGACTCTCCGCGCACGGCAGCATCCGGGTGGTCACCGAGCGCTCGTCCATCGGCATGCCCGAGACCGGGATCGGGTTCCTGCCCGACGTCGGCGGCACCTGGCTGCTCTCCCGAGCACCGGGCGAGACCGGCACCCACCTCGCGCTCACCGCAGGGTCGGTGAAGGCCGGCGACGCGCTCGCGATCGGGATGGCGGACCACTTCGTGCCCAGCGAGCGGTTGCCCGCACTCCTGGACGCATTGGCGACCAAGGACGCCCGGGAGGCGGTGGTCGCGGTCTCCGACCCGGCTCCGCCCTCGTCGCTGGTCGCCGCCCGCACCTGGATCGACGCCGCCTACGCCGGCGACGACGTCGCCGTGATCCTGGACCGGCTGCGTGCGCGGCCGGAGGAGGACGCACAGAAGGCCGCCGGGAAGGTCGCCGCCAAGTCGCCGACGTCGCTGGCGGTCACCCTGCACGCCCTGCGCGAGGGTGCCCGCTACAAGGACCTCGCCGAAGCGTTGGACACCGAGTACCGCCTCGCGCTGCGGTTCCACGCCCACCCCGACTTCGTGGAGGGGATCCGGGCCCAGGTGGTCGAGAAGGACCGCAACCCCCAGTGGCACCCGACATCGGTCGGCGAGGTGGGCCCCGACGACGTCGCGGCGTTCTTCGCCCCGCTCGGTGACGCCGAGCTCGGCCTCGCCGCGTCGCTCACCGGCACCACCGCAAGCACGGACAAGGAGTAACGGATGAAGATCGGATTCCTCGGACTCGGCAACATGGGTGGCCCGATGGCCGCCAACCTGGTCGGGGCGGCCACGCCGTCCTCGGCTACGACCCCGTCGAGGCCGCCCAGGCCGCCGCCCGGGATCACGGCGTGGAGGTGGTCGACACCCCGACCGCAGCGGTCGCCGACGCCGATGTCGTGATCACCATGCTGCCCAACGGCGCCCTGGTCCTCGCCACGTACGACGAGGTGCTGCCCGCCGCCCGCCCCGACACGCTCTTCATCGACTCCTCCACGATCGCCGTCGACGACGCCCGCGAGGCCTCCGCCCGGACCGCCAAGGCCGGCCACCGGTTCCTGGACGCCCCGGTCTCCGGCGGCGTGGTGGGTGCCGAGGCCGGGTCGCTGACCTTCATGGTCGGCGGCGCCGAGGAGCACCTGGAGGCGGCGCGTCCGGTGCTGGACCCGATGGCGGGGCGGATCGTGCACTGCGGCGACACCGGCAACGGCCAGGTCGCCAAGCTCTGCAACAACCTGATCCTGGCGATCTCGATGGTCGGGGTCAGCGAGGCGGCGGTGATGGGCGAGCGACTCGGCCTGAGCCACCAGGCGTTCTACGACGTCATCTCCACCTCGGCCGGTCAGTGCTGGGCGCTCAACGTGAACTGCCCGGTGCCCGGCCCGGTGCCGACCAGCCCGGCCAACCGGGAGTTCACGCCCGGCTTCGCCACCGCCCTGATGAACAAGGACCTCGGGCTGGCGATGGCGGCGTTGGAGTCCACCGGCACCGACGCCCCTGTCGGCACGCTGGTCGCCGACCTCTATCGTGCGTTCGCCGAGGGCGGTGCGGGAGGACTCGACTTCTCCGCCATCATCAACCGAGTCCGCCAGGAGACCGCGTGAGCGAGCAGACCCACCAGACCATCATCGTCGAGACCGACGGCCGCGTCGGGACGATCACCCTCAACCGGCCGAAGGCGCTCAACGCGCTCAACCAGGAGCTGATGCACGAGGTAGTCGCCGCGGCCGAGGCGTTCGACCGGGACCCCGGGATCGGCGCCATCCTGCTCACCGGCTCCGAGCGCGCCTTCGCCGCCGGCGCGGACATCAAGGAGATGTCGGCGCAGGGCTATCAGGACGTCTACCTGAACGACTTCTTCTCGCTGTGGGACCGCTTCGCCGCGGTCCGCACGCCCGTGGTCGCCGCGGTCTCCGGCTATGCGCTGGGCGGCGGCTGCGAGCTGGCGATGATGTGCGACATCCTGCTCGCCGCGGACTCGGCCAAGTTCGGCCAGCCCGAGATCACCCTCGGCACCATCCCCGGGATCGGCGGCTCCCAGCGGCTGACCCGTGCGGTCGGTAAGGCCAAGGCGATGGACATGATCCTCACCGGCCGCCAGATGGACGCCGAGGAGGCCGAGCGCGCCGGCCTGGTCGCCCGGATCATCCCGGCCGCCGACCTGCTCGCCGAGGCCCAGGGGGTCGCGGCGAAGATCGCGTCGATGTCGCTGCCGGCCGCCTATGCGGCCAAGGAGGCGGTGCAGGTCGCCTTGGAGACGACGCTGGCCGAGGGTGTCCGCTTTGAGCGCCGCACCTTCCACGCCACCTTCGCCTTCGACGACCGCACCGAGGGCATGAGCGCGTTCGCCGAGAAGCGCAAGCCCACCTGGACGCACCGCTAGTTGTGATGCCCAGGCACGTTGGTCGCGATCCTGCGACGACACGGTCTGACCTGTAGGTGGACGAAGGCCTCCCCGGTGTGAAGTGGAGCTGTCTAGGAACCGCTCCCCACCGCAGGAGGCCTTCGTGTCACACGCTACCCACGCCAACGCTGCCCTGACCCCTCGCGCCCGGCTCAAGCTTGCACGTCTGGTCGTCGATCACGGTTGGCCGCCAGCTCGCGCAGCTGAGCGCTACGACGTCTCGTGGCGCACCGCGAAGAAGTGGGCCGACCGGTACCGCGACGAGGGTCCGGCCGGGATGCTGGACCGGCCCTCGGCACCGCACCATCAACCGAACCGGACGCCGGCACCGGTTGTGCGAAAGATCGTGCACCTGCGCTGGAAGCAGCGACTCGGCCCGGTCGAGATCGCCGACCGGCTCGGGATGGCGTCCTCGACCGTGCACGCGGTTCTGGTCCGCTGCCGGATCAACCGGCTCTCCCACATCGACCGCGCCACCGGGGAGCCGATCCGTCGCTACGAGCACGAGAAGCCAGGCGACCTGATCCACGTCGACGTCAAGAAGCTCGGCCGGGTCCCTGACGGTGGAGGCTGGCGCTACGTCGGCCGTCAGCAAGGCGAGAAGAACCGGGCCGCGACACCCGACAAGCCCCGAAACAAGTGGCGCAACCCGCTTATCGGGACCTGCTACCTGCACACCGTCATCGACGACCACTCCCGCGTCGCCTACGTCGAGGCCCGCGACGACGAGACCAAGGAGACCGCGACCGATGTCCTCAAGAACGCGGTCGCCTGGTTCGCCGACCGTGGTGTGAGCGTGCAGCGAGTGCTCAGCGACAACGGCAGCTGCTACAAGTCGAACCTCTGGAAACAGACCTGTGCCGACCTGGGCATCACGCCGAAGAAGACCCGGCCCTACCGTCCGCAGACGAACGGGAAGATCGAGCGCTTCCACCGGACCCTGGCCGAAGGCTGGGCCTTCAAGAAGTTCTACAAGTCCGAGTCAGCCCGGCTCGCAGCTCTGCCAGCATGGGTCCACGAGTACAACCATCACCGGCCCCACTCGGCAATCGGGAAGGCGGCGCCCATCACCAGGTTGGACAACCTGGCTGGGCATCACAGCTAGTCCGCCAGCCGTCCCGGGGTCGGCGCCGCTGGCGTCGGCCCCTCAGGCGCGCTTGCGCTGGGCCCTCTACGCGCGCTTGCGCAGTGCCCCCCACGCGAGGCTGACGATCAGCGCACCCACCACCGAGCCGATCAGGCCGGTGGCGTGGAGGTCGAGGCCGTGACCCGTGATCAGGCTGATCAGCAGTCCGCCGACGAACGAGCCGAGCAGGCCGCTGACCAGCGCCTCGGTCCAGTTGATGTCGGCCATGTGCCGGCCGAGGATGAGCTGGGCGAGACCACCGATGAGGATGCCGAAGCACAGCAGCGCGAGGATGAGCATGGCGCAACGTTAGTGCGCCGGAGCGCCGGGGATGCAAGTGAGGCTCGACGAGCCGGTCCGGCGGGCCCGCACGGTCCACCCGCGTCGCCCTGACCCGCGGCCCGAACGGCCCCGGCACACGGCTCCGAAATGCTCAGAACGGCTCGGGCGGCGCCTTCGGGTCGCGGAAGTCACCCGCCCGACGCCGGAACCCGGCCAGCAACCGGCTCAGCGTCTGCAGCTCGTCGGCGTCGAAGTCCACGTCGGCGAAGACCTGCTCGTTGAGGGCGTCGGTCGCGGTGGCCAGCAGGTCGCGTCCGGCAGGGGTGATCTCGACGAGGAACGAGCGCCCGTCGCGGGGGTTGGGGGTGCGTCGTACCAGACCGTCGGTCTCGAGCCGGTCGACGGTGTTGGTGACGCTGGTCGGGTGCACCTGCAGCAGGTCGCGGGCACGGCCCATCGGCATGCGTCCGGCGTGGGTGAACCCGAGCAGACGGAGCATCTCGAACCGGGCGAAGGAGAGTCCGAGCGGCTTCAGCGCGGCCTCGATCTGCGCCAGCAGGATCTGGTTGACCCGGAACACCGAGGTGACCACCGCCATCCCGTCGGCAGCGTCGACCCACCCGTGGGCGCGCCAGTTCTGGCGGGCCTGGGCGATCGGGTCGGAGGGCAGCGGCTGGTGCATCCGCGCGATCGTACCGACCACGCGGACATGATCCGCGCCGGCTCGATCCGTGGCACGCTGTGCGGCATGGACTGGCCCGTGCTCCGCCGGCCGCGGATCGGGGTGCCGGTCGAGCAGAGCCTTGCCGCGCGGCCGTTCGGCGCCGCGATGCTGACCGGGCCGTCGGGGATGGGCAAGTCGACGATCGCGCGTCAGGTCGCCGACGGGTGGCGCGAGGCAGGCGGCGAGGTGCTCACCGTGGTCGGCCTCGCCGAGCTCGGCGAGGTGCCGCTCGCCGCCTTCGCGCCGCACGCCGCGCGGCTCGGCGCCGACCCGGACACCTGGACCGCCCAGTCGCTGATGACCGCCATCGGCTCGCTGACCCCGGCACCGCTGCTCCTGGTCGACGACGCGCCCCTGCTCGACCCGACCTCGGCCGCCGTCGTCTACCAGCTGATCCGGGCCTACGGCGTCCGCGCGGTGCTCACCGGCCGCACCGAACACCTCACCGGCGGTCCGGTGGAACGGCTGCTGCACGAGCGGGTGGCCGCGCAGATCGAGGTGGGCGGCCTGGACTTCTACGAGGTCCGCCTGCTGCTGCGCCGCCGGTACGACGCCGCCCCACGCCCCGACGACGTGGCCCGCCTGCTGCGCCAGACCCAGGGCAACGCGATGCTGCTGCGCGAGGTGGTGCTGCGCACCGAGCGCCGCGGGCTGGTCACCACCGTCGACTCCGGCGTCGAGCTGGGTCCGGTCGAGGTTCCCACCGACGTACGTCGCTCGATGCGTGACCGGGTGGCCGACCTCTCCGCCGACGACCGCGACCTGATCGCGCTGGCGACGGTGGCCGACGGCGCACCGGTCGCCGAGCTGCTGACCCCGGGGGAGCAGCGGCGCGCCGAGCACCTGGTCGACCAGGCGCTGCTGGTGTGGAGCTCGTCGGGTGCGGTCCGGCCGGCGCACCCGCTGATCGGCGAGGCGACGCTGGCCACCCTCGCCGAGGAGGATCGTGACCGGATCTCGGAGCGCGTCGCCGACGGGCTGGAGCACAGCGGCGGCGACGCGGCCCGGTTCGTCTCCGTGCTCTTGCGGTGCCACCTGGGGAACGCGACCGACGCGGCGGTCGAGTGGGCGATCGGCCACGCCTACGCCCGCGGCGAGTACCTGCTGGCGGTGCAGCTGCACGCGTTGCAGACCGACCACGACCCGCAGTGGCGGCCCGCCGTCGCCGCCGACCTGCACCGGGCGAGCAGCCTCTCCTGGCTCGGGCGGACCGCCGAGGCCGAGCAGGTCTTCTCCGCGGTCGACGCCCGGGTCGAGCTGCCCGAGGAGCGGGCGCTGCTGGTGTCCCGCTACGGCGCGCACCTGGTCTACCGGTGCTTCGACGTCGCCGGCGCCCTGCGGCTCGCCGCCGCCCACGATCCGCACCTCGGCGCGGGCGAGCGTGCCGCGCTGGCTCCCGAGATCCGCTCCTGGCAGGCGCTCGCCGGTGAGGCCTCGAGCCTCGAGCGCGAGCGGGCGACCGGCACCGGGGCACCGGCCGAGCCACCGTCCCTCGAGCTGGCACCGGGCACCGCCCCGGCTGTCGCGGTGCGTGCGGCCATCGCCGCGATCATGGTGGATGCGATGGGTGGCCGCGGCACCGGCGGCGAGGCCGCCCTGCTCACCGAGATCGCACGGGAGCACGGCGTGCTGGAGCCCCACGCCACCGACATGGTGCACCTGCAGCGGTACTTCATGCTGCTCGCCCACGGGCGCGGCGCCGAGGCCGAGCAGCTCGTGGTGGAGCGGCGGACGCGCTGTGCCCCGGACGCCGCCGGGATCTGGAGCTACACGCTGGCCAGCCACCTGACGCTGCGGGGGCGACTCGCCCGCGCGAGCACGCTGGCGGACTTCGCCGAAGAGCTGCTCACCTGGCGCGACCCGGTCGGGTTCCTCGGCATGGCGCGGGTGCTGCCGGCGCTGATCGCCGCCATCGCCGGGGAGAGCGAGACCGCCGAGAAGCTGCTGGGCGAGGTGCCGCCCGAGCACTCCAGCGACCCCAAGGTCGTCGTGCTGGTCGCCTCCGCACGGGGCCTGGTGCTCGCCGATCGCGGCGAGCGGGACGAGGCCGCGCGGGCGATCGTCGAGGCGGCGACCTACGCGCTGGAGGCGGACCACGGCCTGCTCGCCGCCCTCGCCCTCGGCCAGTGCCTCCGGGTCGGTCGGTTCGAGGAGGCCGCCGCCCTGCTCGGACGACTGCGCGCCGACACCCCCGACCTCGGCCTCTACGTCGCCCTGCACGAGACCGCCGAGGCGCTGCGCGGCAAGGACCCGGCCGGCGTCCTCACCGGAGCCGGTCGGCTGCTCGAGGCCGGCCTGGACATCGTGGCAGTCGACGCCCTGGTGTGGGCCGACGCGATGGCGCCGACCGGGGAGCTGCGACGCAAGATCCACCGGATGCGCAGCGAGTGCGAGCAGCAGAGCGAGGCCCGGCTGATCGCAGAAGGTCGGGCGGCACGTCCCGACGACCTCACCGACCGCGAGCAGGAGATCGTCGACCTGGTCTGCGCCCGGTTGACCAACCGTGAGGTCGCCGAGCAGCTGGGCATCTCCGCCAGCACCGTCGACAACCACCTGACCAGCGCCTACCGCAAGCTCGGCGTCTCCGGGCGCACGCAGCTGCGCCGCCTGCTGGCCGACTCCTAGCCGACCACCAGTCGACCGGCTGCTGGTCGTCCTGGCCGGGGACGCGCGCACCTCCTGGGAGGGTGGTGTGCCCGCCTAGGAGGTTTCTCCCCATATCCACCTCCGGCCCGGGGTGGTGGACTCCGAACGCTGTCGGTGGGACTGCCGCGCCGCCTCTTGCTCCCAAGAGGGTGGCGCGGGGGACCGGTCCCGCCTTGTTGGGCCGCGCGGCACTCGCGGTGCGGATGAGTGGGGAGTTCGTACATGTTCATGGGGAAACGGTTCGGCCTTTTTTCGGGCGCCTCCGGCGCGTCGTACAGGACCGGGGACGCGACGCGTCGGAGCGTCCGGAGCTGGCTGACCGGGACGCTGGCGGTGCTGCTCGCGGTGCTCGGCGCACCGTTGCTCACCCCGGGCACCGCCACCGCGGCGCCCGAGTCGCTGGCGATCGACAAGAGCGTCGACAACGCGACCCCGGCGCCGGGTGAGGCGTTCACCTACACGATCCAGGTGCGGTGCTCGGAGGAGGACTGCCTCGACGCGCAGATCACCGACGCCCTGCCGCCCGAGCTGGACGGCTTCCGGATCGTCAACGTCGCCTTCACCCCGAACGCGATCCCGCGCACCGTGACCTGGGGACCTGGCGGCACCGAGACGCCCCCGGCGACGGTGGGACCGAACACCACGCTGACCGTCGACATCGCCGAGCCGACCACGACGCCGTCGGGCACCGGGCTGGCCGCCGGGCGCAGCTACACGGTGCAGATCTCGCTGCAGGTCCCCGACGACTACCCGCCGGGCACCAGCGCCGACATCGTGAACACCGCCAAGGTCACCGCGAGCAACGCCAACCCCCAGCAGGCCTCGGCGACCGTCCGGATCGAGGCGCCGGTGACGGTGGGCGTCGCGGTCGACAAGGCATGGAGCGACAACCGGCAGACCTACGCGCCGGGCGGTGCGTCCACCATCGGCCTGGACGCCCGCAACACCTCGAACGTCGCCGTCGACCAGGTGGTCCTCCAGGAGCCGAAGGCGGCGCCCGCGGGCGCGACCACCCTGGACGCGACCAACCCGTTCCGGATCACCGACTTCACCGGCTTCGGGGCGGTCTCCCTCCCGGACGGCTGCACCAGCGTCCGTGTCGACGCCTACGTCCGGACCGGCAGTACCTGGGACTGGGTCACCGGCACCGCGACCGCCACCCCGACCTCCCTGGCCCTGCCGGCCGGCGTCACCGCGGCGCAGGTCGGCGGCATCCGGGTCACCTGCGACGGTGACGTCGCCCGCGGTACGACGCTCTCCGTCGACCTCGACCTGGCTCAGCGCTCGACCGAGCGCAACACCGGCGCCTCCCTCGCCGCGACCAGCAACAGGGTGGACAACACCGCCACCGGCTCGGTCACCGAGGGCAGCACCACGAAGACCGACGACGGCTCGGCGAACTACGTCGTCTCGCCGCTGGTGCCCACCGTCGAGGCGAGCAAGAACATCGCACCCCAGCGGGTCATCGCCGGCCGCTCGGCGACCGCCACCGTGCGCGCCACCAACGGCGCCAACCCGGTCACCACGATGCACCTGGCCGACCTGGACTTCTTCACCTCCGAGATCACCTTCGGCGGCTTCACCGGCCCGCTCACCTGGCCGGCCGGTGCGACCAGCGCGACGATCACCTACCACACCCTCGACGGTGCGCCGGCGACCACGACGGAGACGGTCACCAGCGGCCAGACCCCGTCCGGTCCGACCGAGCCGATCAGCGGTCTCGAGATCACCTACACCGGTCAGATCGCGGCCGCGGAGAGCGGTGGCGCCGCCTTCGTCATCGCCACCTCCGTGGACGCCACCGGTACGGCCGCGACCCTGAAGGTGGACAACACCGTCGACGTCGACGTCACCGCGAGCAACGGCCTGACCGACGACGCCTCCGACACCGACGACCTCACCATCACCAACCCGTCCATCGACGTGACCCTCGACAAGACGGTCCGGCCGAGCTCGGCGGTCCAGCCCGGCGACCCGGTGATCACCTCGCTCTCCGCCACCGCCAGCGCGACCGGCGACGGCGCGTACGTCGACTCGATCGTGGTCGAGGACAGCTGGGGCACCGCCGAGTCCTGCTCCGGGTTCTGGAACGCGTTCGACCTGCGCGCGATCGCCCCGACCCAGGTCCCCGACAGCACCCGCCTGCTGCTCGAGGTCCAGGACGCCGCCGGGACCTGGCGCCAGGTCACGACGTACGGTCCGGTCGCCGGCGCGAGCGTCTTCCAGCTGACGCAGGCGCAGCTCGCCGCCGCCCTGCCGACCGGCGTCACGGTCGACACGGTGAGGGGGATCCGGTTCGGCTTCACCGACGCCGACGGGTTCCCGGCGACCACGACCGTCACGCCCAACGTGGCGTTCCAGGCACGCAGCGCCCTGCGCAAGAGCTCCTGCCCGACGCCGCCGGCCAACGCCCAGCGCACCTACACCAACACCGCGACCACCACCGCGGACGGCGACACCGGCGGCGGCCGCCCGCTGACCGACAGCGCGACCGACACCGGTCAGGCGATCGTGCGGTACCCGTCCGGCACGCCCGGCCCGATCGGCATCACCAAGTCCTGGAACCGCGACACCGTGGACGCCCAGTCCGGTGTCCGGCCCACCACCACCCTGGCCTGGCGCCTGACCCCCGGCTACTCGCCGGTGCGGATCAGCGACATGGCCGACGCTCCCAGCGCGGCCACCGTGGCGCAGACCGTCTACGACGCGTTCGACCTCTACCGGGTCGAACCGGTGTCCGCGAGCAGCACCCCGTTCTCCAGCGGCTGGTACCTGAAGTACGACACGATCACCCGGGTCGAGCTGTTCAACAGCAGCACCGGCTCCTGGCAGACCGTGGCCGCCCCCGGGGGAACCTGGATGACCGCGACCCGCGGTTTCAAGGGGCACACGCTGACCGCGGCCCAGCGCAGCACCACGATCGGCGTGCGGCTCACCGTGGAGGAGCTCGCGGCGGACACCGCCGCGCGCACCCAGGCCCAGCAGATCGGGAGCGCCTTCGACCCCTACGCCCCCGCGCCCGGCAGTGGCGTGGGAGCCGGCGGCACCAACCGCAGCAACGTGCTCACCTGGGAGCTGCGCGACCAGAAGCGCAGTGACGGCTCCTGGGTCGTCGAGGACGAGCTCTACAACACTGCCGATGCGGGACTGGTGGACAACACCACCCGCATCACCGGAACCCCGGTCGGCGGGGGTGCCGACGTCACTGCGACCGACAACGACACCATCCAGATCCTGGATCCCGATCCAGGCGTGGAGGTGGAGAAGTCGGTGAACCCCACCAGTGACGTGCACACCCCGCCGGCCGGTTCGCCCGCGGACGCCTACCCGAGCGCCACCTGGCGGATCGTGGCGTCCAACACCTCGACGGCGCCGGCGTCGTACGTCCGGGTCACCGACCCCGCCACGTGCTCCGACACCGACCTGCTCGGCTGCCAGAGCCCGCCGAGCCCGGCCGACGCGGTCGCGGACCCGTTCGACACCGACGTCGACCACCTCACCGACGCCGACACCCCCAACGCGTTCGAGCGGTTCGACGCCACCGCGATCACCATCGGTGCGAGCATCCCGGCGCAGGTCGACCTGACCGCCTCGACCGTGTGGCTGCTGCGCTACGCCGGCGGCAGCTACACCACCGAGCAGACCACGGCCGCCGCGGTCAACGCGATGACCGCCGCGCAGCTGAGCGACGTGGTCGGGATCAGCGTGACCTACCAGCCCACCGCCCCGGCGACGTCGGGCGGCACCATCACCCAGGCCAACGACCTCTCGATCGTGATCGTCAGCCGGCTCCGGGCGACCCTGCGCAGCAGCGGCGAGCCGCTGGTGCTGCGGGCCGGTCAGACCTACGACCAGGTCAACCGCGGCTACGCCCAGGCCTACGACCCGATCACCAGCCCGGACGTGCGGACCGGCGACGTCGACGACGCCACCGTGCGGATCACCGGCGGCGTGGTCAACGTGCAGGCCACCAAGGCGGTCTCCCCCGACCGGATCACCGAGCCGCAGAACGTGGCGGACGCCGACACCGTCCGGGTGGTGCTCGGCGCCGACCAGGGCACCAACCCGCGCAGCACCCTCTCGCCGTCCGAGATCGTGATCGAGGACCAGGCCGACTCACCGGACTTCTGGGACTCCTTCGACTTCGCCGGCAACGTCGCGGTGCTGCAGATGCCCGCCGGCGCCGACCAGGTCCGCGCCGACCTGTACGACGGCGACGCCTGGGTCACCGGCACCGCCGGACCCGCCTCGGCGCTCGCCCTCCCCGCGGTCCCCGCCGGAGAGGTGCAGGGCGTGCGGTTCGTCTTCAGCCGCGCCGACGGAGCGATCCTCTCCTCCACCGTCCCGGCCCCGAACTGGACCGCCCGGGTCGGCTACGACGCCGACCTGCGCACGACGTACCGGACCTCCGGGGAGGACCTGGAGTTCCCGTCGACGATCGAGAACACGCAGACCTCGCAGTCGTTCCGGCCCGACGGCAACGACTCCGAGCCGGCCGACGCGACCGACAGCGTCGAGCTGGTGGTCGGCACCCACGAGCTCGCGGTCAACAAGCTGACCAACGAGGGCACCCGCCTGGCCTCGGCCGGTGACACCGTGCCGTTCGACCTGACGCTGACCAACAACGGCACCGGCTTCCTCACCCTCGACGAGCTGCGGGACACGCCGCCCGGCGTGCTCGCCTACAACGGCGAGCCCGCTCCGGAGGTCACCGCGGACCCCGACGGCCTGCTCTCCGAGGACGTCACCGTCACCATGGACGGGGACGACCTGGTCTTCGTCTGGCCCGCCGGCGGTGACCGGATGGCGCCCGGAGAGACGTACAAGATCCGCCTGTGGCTCGAGCTGCTGCCCGGCCTCGGTGCGGGTGAGAAGGCGACCAACATCATGGTCGCCACCACCGCGGAGGAGCTGACCCGGTGCACCAACACCGTCGCCGGCGGCTCCACCACCGACGACTGGAGCACCGACCCGAGCACCTGCGGCACCAGCGACTTCATCGGCGTGGTGAACGGACCCAACCTCTACACCGTCAAGGGCGTGGCCGGCGCGCTCGAGGGGGCCGACCGACCGCGGTCGGCGACCGCCTGCGCCCCGACGCTCGAGGTCGACGGCGGTTCCTACTACCGCCCGAACTGCGTGGCCAACAGCCAGGTCGGCGGCACCGACGACTGGGCGTTGTACACCGTCAACGCCGGCACGGTGGGCATCGACGAGATGACCGTCTTCGACCAGCTGCCCACCTCGCAGGACCGCAAGCTGGTCGCAGGCAGCTCGCGTGGCAGCACCTACCGCCCCGAGCTGGTCGCGGAGTCGCTCGCGGTGAACGCCCCGGCCGGCACCACCGTCACCACCGAGGTCACCACCAGCGCCGACGTCTGCGTCGGCACCTGGTCGAACCTGGTCGACCAGCCGGTCTGCGAGCAGTCCGGCGAGGTCTGGACCACGGCCGGGCCCAGCACCGACTGGTCCGCGGTCACCGGTCTGCGGATCCACCTCGACTTCACCACCGCGGACGCCGGTGTGCTGCAGCCCGGGGAGGCCGCGACCGTCACCTACTCCTCCCGCAACGAGCTGCGCAGCGCCGCCAACCCCGACGGCGTCACCCGCGCCGTCCCGGTCGACGACGACTACGCGTGGAACCAGTTCGGCGTGAAGTTCCTCAACACCGGCTCCGACCGGTGGCGCAAGATCGCGCCCAACCAGGTCGGCGTGCACCTGCGCTCCGGCTCGGTGCAGGTGACCAAGGAGATCACCGGTCCCGCCCACGACTACGCCGCCGAGGAGTTCCTCGTCGACGTCGCCTGCCGGGTCGGCTCCGGCGACGACGCGGTCGCCCTCGACCTGGGCGAGGACGCCACGGTCGAGCTGACCGAGGGCAACGACCACACGGTCCGGATCGACGGCATCCCGCTCAGCGAGCAGGGCACCCGGTGCACCTTCACCGAGCAGGGCACGGTCGGCGAGTTCGGCGAGAGCTCGCGCAGCGGCACGCCGGTCACCGTCGACGTCAGCGAGCCGACCGACCCGGCGCGTCCGGTCGCCGAGCAGCCGGTGCCGACGGCCCAGGCGGTCACGATCACCAACGACTACGCGTTCACCGGCCTGTCGCTGACCAAGCGGATCGACACCGACGCGACCGACGTCGACCTCGGCCCGTTCGGGTTCACGCTCAGCTGCACGTCGCTGACCGGCCGCGCCGTCACGTTCGACGAGGCCGGCACCACCGACCTCGCCTTCACCGTGGCCGGCGACGAGACCTGGACGGCCCCGGCCGACACCATCCCGGTCGGCGCCACCTGCACGGTCACCGAGACCGACCCCGACGCCGCCGACCACCTCGTCGTCACCGGCGACAACGTGGTCGACAACGGCGACGGCAGCGCCACCGTCACCCCCGGCCTCGAGCCCGCCGAGATCGAGTTCACCAACGGGTACGACGCCGGCACGGTCACCCTCGCCAAGGTGGTCGACGGTGAGGGTGCCACCCGCTACGGCACCGGGACCTTCGTCTTCGACGTGACCTGCAGCTATCAGGACCAGACCCCCTACCAGGGGCAGGTGGAGCTGCTCGCCGGCGCCACGCTGACCATCGGGCCCTACCCGGTCGGCACGTCCTGCACGGTCGCCGAGACCGCCACCGGCGGTGCCACGAGCAGCGTGCTGGACCCGGCCGACGGCGTGGTCGTCGTACCGGCTCCGGAGACGGCGGGCACCACCAGCAACTCCGGCGCCCCGACGAACGTGACGGTGACCGCCACCAACACCTTCGACGTCACCTCGCTGGAGGTGGAGAAGCAGCGCTTGGGCGACCTGAGTGCCGCCGGCGCGCAGGGACCGTTCACGGTCTCGCTGGAGTGCACCTGGCTGGTCGACGGCGAGCGTCAGGCGTTCGAGGTCCCTGGCGGCGCCGAGCGCCGGCTCACCGCGGCCAACGGCTACCGGGCGTCGTACGGGGAGCTCGCGTCGAGCGCGGAGTGCACGCTCACCGAGACCGAGACCGGCGACGCCGACGAGACCTCGATCCGGGCCGTGGTGGCCGGGCAGTCGGTGGTCGAGGAGGGCACCGAGGCGACCGTGGACCTCAGCAGCACCGACGGTCCGGGGCAGGCGCGCGTGGTGGTCACCAACCGGTTCGACCGCGACCGCGGCACCGACCCGGACGGGGCGAAGCGGGGCCCGGACGGTTCGCTCGGCGGGAACGGGGGCCTGCCGGAGACCGGCGCGCCCTTCGGCCGCGGCCTCCTGATCCTCGCCACCGGCCTGCTGCTGGCGGGACTCGTGGTGGCGGTCCGCAACCGCCGGCGCTCCTGAGATACGCCTGGGACAACCGGGTCGGGCGCCCCATCGCCCGGCCCGGTTCAGGGGCGTGCGTGGCCGGCGGGCACGTGCAGCAGGGTGGCCGTCGTCCGGCCGCGCAGCACCACCTCGCCGTGCTCGACCCAGGCGGCGGCTTGGCCGGGATCGGTGCTCCGCGCCGCCGCGACGCTCTCACCGGTCGCCACGATCCCGCCGGGGATCTCCTTGGCCAGGTCGGTGAGACGGGCCGCGGAGTTCACCGCGTCGCCGATCGCGGTGTACTCGAACCGATCGCGGTGGCCGACGTTGCCGACCACGACGGTGCCGGTGGCGACGCCGATCCCGGCGCCCACCTCGGGCACCTCGGCGGCGAGTCGGGTCGCCATCACCCGAGCGGCCGCGAGCGCGCGGGCGGCGTGGTCCGGGAGTGGCACGGGAGCCCCGAAGATCGCCAGCACGGCATCGCCGAGGAACTTGTTGACCAGCCCGTGGTGGGCGCCGACCTCGTCGACCACCACACCGAAGAACCGGTTGAGCACCGCGACCACCTCGGCGGGGTCGTGCTCGGTGGCGTAGGCGGTCGAGCCGACCAGGTCGACGAAGAGGACCGAGGCGACGAGGGTCTCCCCGCCCAGCGAGATCTCGCCGGTCGGTGACGCGGTGGCTGCCTCGGCGACCTCGTGGCCCACGTGACGCCCGAAGAGGTCCCGGATCTTCTCCCGCTCGCGGAGCCCGTGCACCATCGCGTTGAAGCCGCTCTGGAGCTGGCCGAGCTCGGTGCCGTCGTAGACGGCGAGGTCGACGTCGAGGTCACCGGACTCGACCTGGCGCAGGGCGTCGCGCACCGAGAGGATCGGGGCGACCACGGAGCGGGCGTTGAGGTCGGTCAGCAGCGCACCGGAGATCAGCACGATCACGCAGAGCACCATGGTGACCACGGCCAGCTGCTCGAGGGTCGCTTCGTTGGCGATCAGCGCGAGGAGCGCGGTGATCAGCAGCCCGATCACCGGTGCGGCGGTGCCGACCAGCCAGAACAGCAGCATCCGGGGGCCCACCCCGACGCCGCGCGGGCGGGAGGAGACGGTGCGGTCGGTGAGCGCCCGAGCGGCCACCGGGCGCAGCGCGAACTCGGTCACCAGGTAGGCCACCCCGGAGACCACGATCGCGCCGATGCCCACGGTCAACGCGGTCCCCAGCGCGCGGTCCGGCTGCAGCCGTGCGGCGAGCATCGTGAACAGGACGGTGCCGACCGCCCAGATGCCGAACTGGATCAGGGTGAGCCACAACGGCACGCGCAGCGCCTTCGACCGTTCCGCCGGGGTCGGCTGCCCGCCGTCCCGGGTCGCCCAGCGCAGTGCGTTGAGGCTGGTGGTGGTGCCCAGGACGACGCCGATCGCCGCGCCGACCAGCACGTAGACCGGGATCGCGATGGCCAGCGCGACCACCATCTCGCGGGTCGGCTCGGGGGAGGGGATCGCCCAGGTGTTCACCACGAAGACGACGCCGGCGCCCAGGATGTTGGTGACCAGGAGGAGCGCCGTCAGCAGCACCTGGATCCGCAGGCGGAGGTGACGTGCGTCCTGCTCCCGGGGTCCGAGCACCCGGGCGCCGAAGGGGGAGCGGCCACGGCGCCTCGTCGTGATCCCCATGCGCCGAGAGTAGTGCCGGGTCGTCAGGGTGAGAGTGACCGATCGGCCACGCTCACCCTGACGATCGTCGTGTCGACTCAGGCGCCGACGAGCTCCTCGGAGTCCAGCTCGGCGAGGGCGGCGCGCTGGGCGGCCCGCTCCTGGCGCACGGCCCACACGATGCCGGCGATCCAGATCACGGCCAGGCTGCCGGCGATCGCGCCGACGGCGGCGCCGCTGGCGCCCAGTGACTCGGCGATCGTCTTGGAGTTGGTGACCACGATCAGGCCGCCGGCGGCCACGCCGAGCACCCGGGCCGGCAGGATGCGGACCAGATAGGCGGCGACCGGTGCGGCGATGACGCCACCGGCGAGCAGGGCGAGCGCGTAGTCCCACGGGATGTCGGTGTGGGCGAGCGCGAAGAGGAAGCCGAGCGAGCCGCCGACCGCGACCACGAACTCCGAGGTGTCGATCGAGCCGATCACCTTGCGCGGCTCGAGTCGGCCCGGGGAGAGCAGCGTGGTGGTGCCGACCGGGCCCCACCCGCCGCCGCCGATGGCGTCGAGCGCTCCGCCGGCCAGGCCCATCGGCGCCAGCATCTTCGCCGAGGGGCGGGACTTGAAGGTGGGGCGGCGCCCGCCGAGCACCAGGAACCGCCAGATCACGTAGACGCCCAGGGCCAGCAGGATGCCGGCGACCCACGGCTTGGCCATGTCGCCGTCGAGGTTGGCCAGCAGGGTGGCGCCGGCGAAGGCGCCGACGAAGCCGGGCAGCGCGAGGATGCCCACGGTGCGCCAGTCCACGTTGCCGAGCTTGTGGTGGGAGATGCCGGAGACCAGCGACGTGCCGATCTCGGAGAAGTGGACGGCGGCCGAGGCGGCGGCCGGGGCGACCCCGACAGCCAGCAGCAGCGTGGAGGAGGTGACGCCGTAGGCCATGCCCAGCGACCCGTCGATGAGCTGGGCGAGCAGGCCCACGAATCCCAGTACCAGCAGCTTGCGCACGATCGTGCCTTTCGTCGTGGCGTCCGGGACGCCCGGCTGTTTAAATCGAGTGAGATACCTAAGATAAGCACGTTGATAGGAACTGACAAGTTTTGCCGATCCCGGGCGCGGCGAGACCTGGCGCCCGGGCCGTCGGCATCTGCTTGGATCGGCGGGTGAGCCGTTTCAGCGCCGACGAGATCACCGAGGCCTACGCCGCCTTCCACGAGAAGGTCGCGACCTTCCAGGAGAGCGGGGACTGGCACGGCTACGCGGACCTCTTCACCGAGGACGCCCTGTACGTCGAGCGCGCGATGGGCACGTTCCGCGGGCGCGAGGAGATCCGGGCCTGGTCGGTGCGGACCATGACCAGCTATCCGGGGCGGGTGATGACCGGCTTCCCGCTCACCTGGCAGGTGGTCGACCCGGACGCGGCACGCCTGGTCTGCGAGGTCGGGAACCCGATGCCCGACCCCGGGGACGGCACGATGCTGTCCGAGCCGAACATCACGATCATGACCTACGCCGGGGACGGGCTGTTCAGCTACGAGGAGGACGTCTACAACCCGCTGCGCTTCCACGCGATGGCGGTGCGCTGGGCGCAGATCGCCGCCGAGCACGGCCGGGCCGAGGACGACGTACTGGCGTTCTTGGAGAAGTTCGGTCCGCGCGGCTGACGGACTTGGCAGGCTCTGGGAGGCTCAGCACATGACCGGTGCGGCGAAACGGCTCGCCCTCGAGATCCTCGGATGGCTGATGCTGCTGGCGGGCATCGCGGCGCTGGTGCTGCCCGGGCCCGGGCTACTCCTCCTCTTCGGCGGCCTGGCGGTGCTCTCCCAGCAGTACACCTGGGCCGAGCGGTGGGTCGACCCGGTCAAGCTGCGCGCCCTGCGCAGCGCCGCGCAGGGCGTGGAGACCTGGCCCCGGATCGTCGCCTCGAGCCTCGGGGCGCTGACCATCGGACTCTTCGGCGTGCTCTGGATCGTCTCCCCGCCGGCGCCGGAGTGGTGGCCCCTCAAGGCCTCCTACTGGCTGCTCGGCGGCCCCTGGACCGGCGTCACCCTGCTGCTCTCCTGCCTGATCGCGCTGGCCCTGGTCGGCTACTCCTACCGCAGGTTCCACGGCAAGCCCGAGGCGGTCGCGGCACTGGAGGGCGAGATCGACGAGGCCGACGAGGAGTGGACCGAGCACCGGCCGCACCGCCGACAGGACGACGACCGAGGCCCGGGCTGAGCCTGGTTCGCCGGATCTCGGCATTGGGTCGGGCGCGCTCGATAGCCTCGGCGGACGATGACCTTCCACCTGCACCGCGCCTGGCGGACCGACCAACTCGCCGACGAGCTCGGCGAGCTGCTCGCCGAGCCCCTGGCCGACCCCTTCGCAGAGGAGGTCGTGGTGGTGCCGGCCAAGGGCGTCGAGCGGTGGTTGACCCAGCGCCTCTCGCACCGGCTCGGCGTTGGACCGCGAGGGGGCGACGGCGTCTGTGCCGGCGTGCGGTTCCTGCACCCGGCCTCGCTGGTCGGGCTGCTGCTGGGTCGTGAGGCCGACGACCCGTGGCACCCGGACCGCCTGGTCTGGCCGCTGCTGGCAACCATCGACGCCTCGCTCGGCGAGCCCTGGTGCACCACGCTCGCCGCCCACCTCGGCCACGGCACCGACGGCGAGGAGGGCGAGATGCGGCGCAGCCGGCGCTGGGGCGTCGCCCGTCGGCTGGCCGGGCTCTACGCCGGCTACGCGGTGCAGCGACCCCAGCTGGTCGCCGACTGGCGGGAGGGGCGCGACACCGACGGGGTGGGGGGTGTGCTCGCCGCCGACCTGCGCTGGCAGGCCGAGCTCTGGCGCCGGCTGCTGCCGACCGTCGGAGGTGAGGCGCCCGACGAACGGCACCACCGGGTCTGCGCCCAGCTGCGCAGCGGAGAGGCCGGCGGCCTGGACCTCCCGGACCGGCTCTCCCTCTTCGGCCACACCCGCCTTCCGTCGACCGAGATCGAGCTGGTCCGGGCGCTCGCCGAGCACCGCGACGTCCACCTCTGGCTGGCCCAGCCCTCGCCCGACCTCTGGGACCGGGTGACCCGCGACTCCGGCACGCCGGCGGCGCGGGAGTCGGACACCTCCGCCGCGCTGGTCGATCACCCGCTGCTCGCCTCGCTGGGCCGCGACGCACGCGAGCTCGCCCAGGTGCTCGCGCCCGCCTCCTCGGCGACCACCTCCGCCGGCATCGCGGAGCCGCCGCTGCCCGACGACCTGCTGGGCTGGCTGCAGTCCGACCTGCGGGCCAACCGCTCCCCGGACCCGGACCGTCGCGCCGGTCGGCTGCTGGCCGCCGACGACGACTCCGTGCAGGTGCACGCCTGCCACGGCGCGGGCCGCCAGATCGACGTGCTGCGCGAGGTCCTGGTCGGGATGCTCGCCGACGACCCGACCCTCGAGCCGCGCGACATCGTGGTGATGTGCCCGGACATCGAGACCTACGCCCCGCTGATCTCGGCGGCGTTCGGACTCGGCGACATCCTCGGCCCCGAGTTGTTGGACGGCAACGGCGCGGACGCGCACCCGGCGCACGGCCTGCGGGTCCGGCTCGCCGACCGGTCCGCCGCCAGCACCAACCCCCTGCTCGCCGTCGCGGTGGCGCTCGTCGAGCTGGCCGGTGGCCGGGTGACCGCCTCGGAGGTGGTCGACCTGCTCTCCCGCGATCCGGTACGCCGCCGCTTCGCCTTCACCGACGACGAGCTGGCCCGGCTCACCCGCTGGGTCGCCGACGCCGGCATCCGGTGGGGCGTGGACGCCGCCGGGCGCGCCGCGTACCGGCTCGGCGGGTTCGAGCAGAACACCTGGCGCGCCGGGCTGGACCGGCTGCTGCTCGGCGTCGCGATGGGCGGCGACGACCACCGCCACCTGGGCCGGGGCCTGCCGGTCGACGACCTGGGCAGCGGTGAGATCGACCTGGTGGGGCGGTTCACCGAGGCGGTCACCCGGATCACCGCCACGGTGACCGCCCTGGGTTCCGCCGAGGAGGCGGACGACTGGTTCACCGCGATCGCCGACGGCGTACGGTCCCTCTGCGACGTCGACGTGGACGACGCCTGGCAGCTGCCGCAGTTCGAGCGGGAGCTCGCGCGGGCCCGCGCCGGTGCGGTCTCCGACGCCGCTGGGAGCGCCGACGAGGTCGGCGGGAGCGGCCCGCGGCTCCGCCTCGCCGACCTGCGAGCGCTGCTCGCCGCGCGACTGGCCGGCCGCCCCACCCGCGCCAACTTCCGCAGCGGCACGCTGACGGTGTGCACCATGGTGCCGATGCGGTCCGTGCCGCACCGCGTGGTCTGCCTGGTCGGCCTGGACGACGGTGTCTTCCCGCGCCATCCCTCACCGGACGGCGACGACGTGCTGAGTCGGGACCCCCAGGTCGGCGAGCGTGATCCGCGCAGCGAGGACCGCCAGCTGCTCCTCGACGCCGTGCTGGCGGCCCGCGACCGCCTGGTGATCACCTACGCCGGCGCCGGCGAGCACACCGGACAGGAGCGGCCCCCGGCCGTGCCCGTGGGTGAGCTCCTCGACGCCCTGGACCGGACGGCGGCGGCGCCGGTGCGCGAGCGGGTGCTCACCCGCCACCCGCTGCAGCCCTACGACGTGCGCAACCACCAGCCGGGGGCGCTGGTCCGGGAGGGCCCGTTCAGCTTCGACCGCTCCACGCTCGCCGGGGCCCGCGCCGCGGTGGGGCCCCGCAGCGCCCCCGCACCGTTCCTACCCGACGCCCTCCCACCGCGACCGCCGGGCGACGTGACGCTCGCCGAGCTCAAGCGGTTCTTCGGATCGCCGGTGCGGGACTTCCTGCGGCACCGGCTCGTGGTGTCCACGCCGTTCGAGCCCGATGACATCGCCGACGCGATGCCGGTCAGTCTCGACGGGCTCGACAAGTGGCAGATCGGGGACCGGCTGCTGCGGGCGGTGCTCGCGGCCGACGACCCCGCCACGGCGGGCCAGGCGGTGATGCTCGCCGAGCAGCTGCGCGGGACGCTGCCGCCGTTCGCGCTCGGCTACCGCACGCTGGACGAGGTGGTCGGGGAGTGCCAGCGCCTCCTCGCCAGGACCGCACCGCTGCGCGACGGCACCCCCCGCACCCTGGACGTGGACGTCGACCTCGGGGACGGACGCCGCCTCACCGGCACGGTGGCCAAGGTCCACGGCAACCAGGTGGTCAGCCTCACCTACTCGCGGCTGAAGCCGCGGCAGCGCCTGGAGGGCTGGCTCGACGTGCTGGCCCTCTCCGCGACCTACACCGACGAGAACTGGACCTCGCACGCCGTCGCCCGGGAGAAGGCCGGGCCGAAGCGGGCGCTGGCCGGCCCGGTGGACCACCGGGCGGTGGACTGGCTGCGCGACCTGGTCGACCTCTACGACGAGGGCCGGACGCGACCGCTGCCGCTCCCGGTCGCGACCGCCGCCGCGTGGGCCGAGGGCCACCACCGCGCCCGGTTCGGCGAGCCGATCGACCCCCACGCGCTCGCCTCGAAGGCCTGGGTCACCGATCCGCACAACGCCTACGGGATCGAGGGGGAGGACGCCGACCAGGCCCACCGCCGGGTCTACGGCGTCGCCGCGCCCCTGCAGGCCCTGCTGGACGCCGGGCTGCCCGACCTCGCCTGGCGGCTCTGGGAGCCCCTGCTCACCGGCGCGGAGAAGGTGGCCCCGCTGTGACCCCGCCCGCAGGTGAGATGACGCCGTTCGACATCCGCGGCCCGCTGCCCACCGGGACCACGCTGCTCGAGGCGAGCGCCGGCACCGGCAAGACCTGGACGATCGGGGCGCTGGTCGCCCGCTACGTCGCCGAGGAGGGCGTGCCGCTGGAGCAGATGCTCGTGGTCACCTTCGGCCGCGCGGCGAGCCAGGAGCTGCGCGAGCAGGTCCGACGCCAGCTGGTGGAGGCGGAGCGGGCGCTGGCCGACGACTCGACGCTGGCTCCCGAGCAGCACACGGACGTGATCGCGCTGCTGCTCGACGCCGACGAGCAGACCCGTCGGCTGCGCCACGCCCGGGTGGCGCGTGCGCTCGCCGACTTCGACGCCGCCACGATCGCGACCATCCACCAGTTCTGCTCCCTGGTGCTGGACTCCCTCGGCGTCGCCGGCGACACCGACGCCCGCGCCCGCCTGGTGGAGAACCTGGACGACCTCCTCGTCGAGGTGGTCGACGACCTCTACCTGCGCGCGTTCGCGCAGCTGCCCGAGGGCGAGAGTCCCGCGTTCGACCACGCCGAGGCGATGGCGATCGCTCGCACGGTCGCCGCCGACCCGCAGGCCCACCTCCAGCCGGACGGTGTGCCCCGCGAGGTTCCGGCCGGTCGCAAGGTCGCCTTCGCCCACGCCGTGCGCGCCGAGATGGCCAGCCGCAAGCGCCGGCTCGGGGTGCTCTCCTACGACGACCTGCTCAGCCAACTGGCGGTCGCCCTGGAGCCCGCGGACGCGCCCGCCCGGTCCCGGATGCGGTCGCGGTGGAGCATCGTCCTGGTCGACGAGTTCCAGGACACCGACCCGGTCCAATGGCAGGTCTTCGACCGGGCCTTCAACGGGCACGCCACGATGGTGCTGATCGGCGACCCGAAGCAGGCGATCTACGCCTTCCGTGGCGGCGACGTGGTCACCTACCTGGCCGCGGCCGCCACCGCCACCCGGCGGCAGACCCTCGCCGTCAACCGGCGCAGCGACGCCGGACTGGTCGACGCCACCCGCGCCCTGCTCGGCGGTGCGGAGCTCGGCGACCCGAGGATCGTGGTCCACGACGTGGCGGCCCACCACGCCGAGCCCCGCCTGCAGGGCGCTCCGCAGCCGGCGCCGTTCCGGCTGCGGGTGGTGCGCCGCGAGCAGTTCCGGCGCCGCGGAGACAGCGCGATCCCGGTCGGGGACGTGCGCCCCCACATCGCCCGCGACCTCGCCCTCGACATCCGTCGGCTGCTCGGATCGGGCGCCCGGTTCGAGGGACGGGCGCTGCGCCCCAACGACGTCGCGGTGATCTGCTACCGCCACCAGGACCTGGCCGCCTCCCGCGCCGCGCTCGCCGAGGTCGGCGTCCCGGCCGTGATCGCCGGCGGCGGCAGCGTCTTCGCCACCCCCGCCGCGTCGACCTGGCTGACCCTGCTGGAGGCGCTCGAGCAGCCGCACCGCGCGGCCCGGGTCCGCGCCGCCGCCCTCACCTGCTTCCTCGGCTACGACGCCGCCACCCTCGACGCCGGCGGCGACGAGCTCACCGACCGGATCGCCGACAGGTTGCGGTCCTGGGCCGACGCGCTGGGTCGTCGCGGCGTGGCTGCGGTGCTCGAGGCCGCCGGGTCCGGTGGGCTGCCGGCCCGACTCCTCGCCGAGACCGGGGGCGAGCGGACACTCACCGACCTGCGCCACATCGGTGAGGTGCTGCACGAGGTCGCGCAGACCGAGCACCTCGGGGTGGTGGCACTGCTGGGATGGCTGCGCCAACAGGTCCGGGAGGCACAGGAGGGTCGTGGCGCCGAGCGCACCCGGCGCCTCGACTCCGACGCCGCCGCGGTCCAGCTGGTCACCATCCACGCGAGCAAGGGCCTGCAGTATCCGGTGGTCTACCTGCCGTCGCTGGCCGACAGGTTCGTGCCCAAGCCGGACCGCCCGCTCTACCACGACGACAGCGGGCGGCGCTGCCTGGACGTCGGCGGCAGCACCGGACCCGACTGGCGTGACCACTGCGCCCGCTGGGAGGCCGAGGAGGCCGGCGAGTGGCTCCGCCTGCTCTACGTCGCACTCACCCGCGCCCAGAGTCAGGTCATCGCCTGGTGGGCGCCGACCAGGAACGCCGAGGCGTCGCCGCTGCACCGGATGCTGATGCGCGCCGCCGACGCCCACGGTCCGCTGCCGTCGGCGGCGCCCCGTCGCCCCGCGGTGCCGGACGACGACGAGATCGCGGCCCGCCTCACCGGGTGGCGCGACCGGGGCGGGCCGCAGCCGGAGGTGGCGAACCTGGACGACCAGGTCCCGGCCCTCCCGCAGACCCCGCGCCCGGAGCTGTCCGTGCGCACCTTCGGACGGTCGGTGGACGTCGCCTGGCGCCGGACCTCCTACAGCTCGCTGAGCGCGGTCGAGGTCGGTGCACCCGTCGGCGTCACCAGCGAGCCCGAGGTGATGGCCAAGGACGACGAGGCGGTCGATGCCGAGGTCGTCGTGCCGGCCGACGTCGACCCGGCGATCCCCGGGGACGTGCCGTCGCCGATGGCCGGGCTCCCGGTCGGCGCGACCTTCGGGTCGCTGGTGCACGCGGTGCTGGAGCACGCCGACCCCGCCGCCGACGACCTGCGGGCCGAGCTCGGCACGCACATCGCGGACCAGCTCGGCTGGTGGCCGGTGCCGGGGCTCGACGCCGACGAGCTCGCCACGGCCCTGGTCGCCGTGTGCGACACCCCGCTCGGGCCGATGCTCGGCGGACGGACGCTCCGCCAGATCGGACCTGCCGACCGGCTGTGCGAGCTCGACTTCGAGCTGCCACTGGCCGGCGGTGACCTCGCCCAGCGCGCCGGGGCGGCCGGAGCCGACCCGGACGTGCTGCTCGGCGACATCGCCGACCTGCTGCGCCGGCACCTGCCCGAGGACGACCCGGTCCGCGGATACGCCGACGCGCTGGCCGTGCCGGCGCTGGGCGCGCAGGTGCTGCGGGGGTATCTCACCGGCTCGGTCGACGTCGTGCTGCGGCTGCGCGACACCCCCGACGCGGCCCCCGCTACGTGATCGTCGACTACAAGACCAACTGGCTCGGACCCCGCGACGTCCCCGGGGGGCTCACCGCCGGTGCCTACGCGCCGAGCGCCCTGGACGCGGCGATGGGTCACTCCGACTATCCGCTGCAGGCGCTGCTGTATGCGGTCGTGCTGCACCGGTTCCTGCGCTGGCGACAGCCGGGCTACGACCCCGCGCTCCACTTCGGGGGAGTCGCCTACCTGTACCTGCGCGGCCTCAGCGGTCCCGAGACCCCGCAGATCGACGGTGCGCCGTGCGGCGTCTTCGCCTGGCACCCGCCGGCGGCGCTGGTCGCCGAGCTGTCCGACCTGCTGGACGGCGCCGCCCGGACGCCCGACCCGAGGGGAGATCGCCGATGAGCAGCGAGGTCGCGGGGACGGCCGAGCGGTCGACGTACGACGCGCGGGTGGCGGTGGGTGCCAGCGGGACCTTCGCCGCGCTGAACCTCGCCGGCGTGCTCGACGCCGCCGACATCCGGGTCGCGCAGCGGGTCGGGGCACTGGGCGAGGAGACGGACCAGTCGGTGCTGCTCGCCGTCGCGCTGGCGGTGCGGGCCGTCCGGCTCGGATCGGTCGGTGTCGACCTGCGCCGGGTCTGCGAGATCGCGCTCCCCGACGGGGTGGTGCTGCCCGACGCCGCGGAGTGGGTCGCCGCGGTGGAGGCCTCGCCGCTGACCGCCGCCGGGGTGATCCACCACGAGCTCGACCTGGTCAGCCTGGATCGCTACCACCGGCTGGAGCGCCAGGTCGCCGACGACCTCCTCACCCGGATGGCTGCGGACGCGCCGGCGGTGGACGCCGACGTGCTCGCCACGACCCGGCAGCGGGTGGCCGGGCCGCACTTCAGCGACGAGCAGGGCTCGGCGGTCGACCACGCCGTCCGGCACCGGACCACGGTGCTGACCGGCGGACCCGGCACCGGCAAGACCACCACGGTCGCGCGGATCGTGGTCGCGCTCGCCGACCAGTTCGCCGCCGAGCAGGTGCGCCGGCAGGGCGGCGAGCCGGTCGCCGGCGGCCGGCACTTCTCCGTTGCGCTGGCCGCCCCGACCGGCAAGGCCGCGACCCGCCTGCAGGAGGCCGTCAACGCCGAGCTGACGGCGCTCGGCATCGACTCCGCGGACGCCGGCCGCCCGGAGGCCAGCACCCTGCACCGGCTGCTGGGGTGGCGACCGGACAACACCACGCGCTTCGTGCACG
Organism: Nocardioides sambongensis; assembly: GCF_006494815.1. NCBI lineage: Bacteria > Bacillati > Actinomycetota > Actinomycetes > Propionibacteriales > Nocardioidaceae > Nocardioides > Nocardioides sambongensis. The sequence continues at coordinate 3,060,051 of NZ_CP041091.1, read as the reverse complement.
ACCGGTCCTACCGGCTCAAGCAGGACCTGATCGTGGTCGACGAGGCGTCGATGGTCGACCTGACGCTGATGGCGCGCCTGCTGGAGGCGGTGCGCCCCGAGACGCGCCTGGTCCTGGTCGGCGACCCCGGCCAGCTGACCTCCGTCGGCGCCGGCGCCGTGCTCTCCGACCTGGTGGCGGGGTTCGCCGACCACGCCGACTCGCCAGTGGTCGCACTGCAGCACAACCACCGCTCCACCGAGGAGATCAAGGCGCTCGCCCAGGCGCTGCGGGACGGCGACCCCGACGAGGTGCTGGCCGTGCTGCGCCGCGGCTCCGCCGAGGTGGAGTACGTCGAGACCGACGACCCCGCCGCGGTGCTGCGTCCGGCCTGCACCGCCGCTGCGGTCCGGGTGCACGCGGCCGCCACCGGGGAGGGGGCGCCGACGGCCCGGGCGGCGGCGGCCCTGGAGGCCTTGGAGGGCTTCCGGCTGCTCTGCGCCCACCGCCAGGGCCCGTACGGGGTGCGGCACTGGAACCGGCAGGTCGAGACCTGGCTGGCCGAGGAGCTGGGCCAGCCGCTGGGCGGGGTGTACTACCCCGGACGGCCGCTGCTGGTCACCGCGAACGACTACACGCTCGACGTCTACAACGGGGAGACCGGCGTGGTGGTGCTCGACGACGACGGACGCCGCCGCGCGTGGATCGCCGGGGTCGGCGCGCCACGCGCCTTCGCGCCGGGCCGGCTGGACGCGATCGACACGATGCACGCGATGACGATCCACAAGAGCCAGGGCAGTCAGGCGGAGACGGTCACCGTACTGCTGCCCGACGCCGACTCCCGGCTGCTCACCCGCGAGCTCTTCTACACCGCGGTCACCCGTGCGAAGAGCCGGCTGCGGGTGGTCGGCTCGGAGGAAGCGGTGCGTGCCGCCGTGGCGACCACCGCCCAGCGCGCGACCAGCCTCCGCCAGCGACTCCACCCCCGTTGAGTCGGGGTTTCGGGCCCGTCGAGTCGTGCCTTCGGGACCGTCGAGTCGGGGATTCGGGCCCGTTGAGCGGTGCCTTCGGGGCAGGTGCACCGGCTTCTCGGCCCCGATCGGTGAGCCCGAAACCCATCGGCAATCCCTGCGGGTTAGCGTGACACCATGCCGTTCTTGATGCGCGTCGAGCTACCCGACGTCCCCGGGTCGTTGGGTCGTGTGGCGACCGCGATCGGTGTCGCGGGCGGTGACATCGAGGCCATCGAGATCGTGGAGAAGCGGGCCAACGGCACCGCGCTCGACGACGTACTGCTGGAGATCCCGCAGAGCACCATGCCGGACTCGATCGTCTCGGCGTGCAACGCGCTGGAGGGGGTGCGGGTCCGGTTCATCAGCCACTACCCCTCCGGCGGCACGCTGGTGCTCGACCTGGAGGCGGTCGAGGACCTGACCGCCAATCCGGAGCAGGCCTACGACCGGCTGATCGACTTGCTGCCGGCGACCTTCCGCGTCGACTGGGGCGCCCGGCTGCACCGCGCCAAGGGCGTGGTGCACCGCACCAGTGCGGCGCCCGAGGACCTGGAGTTCCTGGAGATCGAGACACCCGAGCGCCTCGAGGTGCCCGACGACGAGAACACGCTGTACGCCGCTGCCCGGCTGGACGGCAACGAGATTGTGGTGGTCGGTCGCCGCGGCGGGCCCGAGTTCCTCGACTCGGAACTGGCCCGCCTCGGCCACCTCTGCGCGCTGACGGTGACCATCACCGACGCGAACAGCTGACCTGCGTCAGGCCTCGACCGGCTCCAGCACGAAGACCGGGATCTCGCGGTCGGTCTTCTCCTGATAGGAGGCGTACGTCGACCACGTGGCGACGGCGTGGTCCCACCACTTCGCGCGCTCCTCGCCGGTGACCAGGCGGGCGCGGTAGGACTTCGCCTCCGGACCGTCCTGCAGGTCGACCAGCGGGTGCTCGACGAAGTTGTCGTACCAGGCAGGGTTCTCCGGTGCGCCGCCCTTGGAGGCGACGGCCACGTAGACGCCGTCCTTCTCCACCCGCATCACCGGGTTCTTGCGCAGCTTGCCGGACTTGGCGCCGACCGAGGTGATCACCACGATCGGGTCATCGCCACCCTGGAGGGTGTTCGCCTCGCGGCCTCCGGAGGCCTCGTAGGCGGCCACCTGGTCGCGGACCCACTCCCACTGACTCGGTACGTACTCACCCTGAAGTGTCATGCCACCAGAACACCACGCGCGGGCGGGCTGTTCCAGTGCCGATGGCGCCATCATCTAGCGTTCGCCCCATGAGTGCGATCGACGGTGTCAGCGAGACCTTCGACCCGACCCAGTGGGACGCGGTCCCGGGGTTCGAGGACCTGACCGACCTGACCTACCACCGGGCCAAGGCGCACGGCACCGTCCGGATCGCCTTCGACCGCCCGGACGTGCTCAACGCGTTCCGCCCGCACACCGTCGACGAGCTGCTGCGCACCCTCGAGCACGCCCGCACCTCGGCCGACGTGGGCTGCGTGATCCTCACCGGCAACGGTCCCAGCGCGAAGAACGGCAAGTGGGCCTTCTGTACCGGCGGCGACCAGCGGATCCGCGGGAAGGCCGGCTACCAGTACGAGGACGTCGCCGCCGGAGCGGGCGACACCGGCGGCGAGGAGCCCAGCACGATCGACAAGGCGAAGCTGGCCCGGCTGCACATCCTGGAGTGCCAGCGGCTGATCCGGTTCATGCCGAAGGTGGTCGTGTGCGTGGTCCCGGGCTGGGCGGCCGGCGGCGGACACTCGCTGCACGTGGTCGCGGACCTGACCCTGGCCAGCGCCGAGCACGCGCAGTTCAAGCAGACCGACGCTGATGTGGGCTCGTTCGACGGTGGCTACGGGTCGGCGTACCTGGCCCGGCAGGTCGGGCAGAAGTTCGCCCGCGAGATCTTCTTCCTCGCCGAGACCTACTCGGCCGAGGACGGGGTCCGGATGGGCACCGTCAACCGGGCGGTGCCGCACGCCGAGCTCGAGGCGACCGCGCTGGAGTGGGGCCGGATGATCAACGGCAAGTCACCGACCGCGCAGCGGATGCTGAAGTACTCCTTCAACCTGATCGACGACGGTCTGGTCGGTCAGCAGCTCTTCGCCGGCGAGACCACCCGGCTGGCGTACATGACCGACGAGGCGCAGGAGGGACGGGACCAGTTCCTCGAGAAGCGCGAGCCCGACTGGAGCCCGTTCCCCTGGTACTACTGATCCCGCGCGTCTACTGGGCCCAGAGCGTTGCGGGCCCGTTGCGTCGGCCGGGCCAGGGCCTGCTGGTGAGACTGGCCGCGGCGGCGCGGCCTACCCGTTGCGCGTGCTCGATCGCCGGTTCGCCGCCCACGGTGTCGATGAGGCGATGATCGACACACACGGCCAGACGGCGGAACGGCCCGCTCGCCCCGGGTCAAGCGCGGGCAAGGCTGTGCCGCAGCGCTTGGTCGACCAGCGCAGCAGCCGCCTCCGCAGCCGCGTTCGGCGTCACGCTGTCGTCGACCATGAGCTGGACGAGGACTCCGCGCATGATGCCGGCGATCCCGATCGCGAGCGAGGGCAGATCTGCGTCCGGGTCTAGGTCTCCGTCGGTGATCGCGTGCGCGAGCATGCCCTCGATCAGCTGGCGCAGGGCGACGTTGTTCTCAGCTACCGCCGGCAGCAGGTCCGGTCCGGCCGTGGCGGCGTGCGTGATGATCACGTACATGGCGCGGGCGGGGCCGCGAGCCCCGGCTCCTCGCTGAGGTAGGTCCGGACGAGGTTGTCGATTGCTGCCAGGCCGCCCTGCCCGGGATCTCCGGCGAGCCGATCGATGACGGCCTCGCGGATGAAGGTCGTGACTTCGGCGATGCACTGCTCCTTGGAACCGAAGTGGTGGGTGACGAGACCGCGGCTCACCCCGGCGCGCTCGCCGATCGCGGCCAGGCTGGCACCCGCATACCCCCGCTCGGCCAGGAGGGTGATGGCCGCCTCAATCAATCGCCGGCGCGATTCGTTCGAACGCTCTGCCTGGGTACGCCGCTTCTCCACGGGGCCAACTCTAGTGCCGGCGCAGCTGCATCTCGCATTTACTTGCTTGGCGGACAGCAAGAATCTATGCTTGCAGTGTGACGCCGGCCACCGTGGCCGGCTACGAGCATCGATGGAGGAGCCGTGACTGAGGACGCCGAAGGCGTGATCCTGGCCGAGCGGATGGCCGACGGGCAGGTCCTGCTCATCACGATCAACCGTGAGGAGCGACGCAACGCGTTCGACGGCGCCACGTCCCGCGCGCTCGAGGCCGTTCTCGACGAGTTCGACGCCGACGACGCTCTGCGTGTCGCGATCCTGACCGGCGCAGGCCCCACGTTCAGTGCCGGACAGGACCTGAAGGCTGCCGCAGTCGGCGACATGGGAGTGACCGAGCGCCGTGGTGGATTCGGCATCATGGCCCAGCCGCCAGCCAAGCCGATCATCGCCGCCGTCGAGGGTGACGCGCTCGCAGGCGGTCTGGAACTGTGCCTCGCCTGCGACCTGGTCGTCGCCACGGAGGCCACGCGGATGGGGCTCCCGGAGGCTGCCAGGGCGCTGGTGGCCGTGGGTGGCGGACTGTTTCGGCTGCCGCGTCGAATCCCCTACAACGTCGCGATGGAGCTGGCCCTGACGGGCAAGTCCTTGCCGGCGGCGGACTTCCACCGGATGGGGCTGGTCAACCGGCTGGTTCCTGCCGGCAAGGCCGTCGAGTCTGCGCTCGAACTGGCTGCCGACATCGTCGCGGCGGGGCCGCTGGCCGTGCGTGCCAGCAAGGAGATCGTCCGCCACGCCTACGAGTGGGCGGACGACGAGGCCTGGGACAAGCAGATGGAGGTCGCCGGACCCGTCATCGCGTCCGAGGACACCCAAGAAGGAATTCGCGCGTTCATCGAGAAGCGTGCGCCGAAGTGGAAGGGCCGGTAACCCATGCTCACCAAACCGACGCTCAGCAGTTCACTGCTCGAGGGCCAGACCGCGATCGTCACCGGTGCCGGCAACGGCATCGGACGCGCGACGGCAGAGACGCTGGCAGCCAACGGGGCGAGAGTCGTCGTGGTCGACCTCGACGCCGACCTCGCAAGGGAGGTGGCGAGTGAGATCGGCGGCGGAGCGACCACGTTCGTTGGTGATCTCACCGACCCCTCGATGCCCGATCGGCTCATCGAGGAAGTCGCTGCGGCGGGCAATGGGATCGACATCATCGTCAACAGCGCCGGCTACTTCTGGGACGCTCCGATCCACAAGATGAGCGACGAGCAGTTCCAGGCAATGCTCGACATTCACCTGCTGGCGCCCTTCCGGATCTGCCGTGCTGCCGCCCCCTACTTCCGAGACGCGGGTCGCGCCGAGGCGAAGGAAGGGAGCGTCCGTCACCGCAAGGTCGTCAACGTCACCTCCCTGGCGGCCAGCTTCGGCAACCCCGGCGCTGGCAACTACGCCGCAGCGAAGGCGGGTCTGGTCGGCCTCACCAAGACGCTCGCCGTGGAGTGGGGCACGGCGAACGTCAACGTCAACGCCGTCGCCTTCGGGGTCATCCAGACCCGCTTCGGGGCTCCGCAGTCTGCCCAGCAATCGATCAAGGTCGGTGGGCGCGAGGTCCCGCTCGGGGTGCCGGACAAGACGCTGGAGGCGATGGGCTTCGATCCCACCGAGGAGCGCGACCTGTTCGCCCCGCGCCCCATGTTCGGCGCCGCCATGGGGCGCACCGGCACGATCACCGAGGCCGCCGACGCCATCCTCTGGCTCGCCTCGCCGCTGTCCAACTTCGTGACCGGTCAGGTCATCCCCGTCAGCGGCGGCGCCCGCGGCGGCCTCTCCTGACGCCGGTCCCCAGCACCATCGATCCCGAGGAGAAGAGATGCCTGAACTGACCCCGGCACCGGCGTTCGCGCCTGCCGACATCGACGCCGTTTGTGCCACCGAAGACGACCGGACCTTGACCTGGCGGGAATGGAACGTCCAGGCGGACAAGCTCGCCTCCTCGCTCGCGCAGCGGGGAGTGAGGGCCGGTGACCGCGTGGCGGTTCGCATGCACACCCGGTTGGAGTGGATGATCGTCTCCCTGGCGCTCGCCAAGCTCGGCGCGGTCATCGTCGCGGTCAACTACCGGCTCTCGCCGCCGGAGTCGCACTACATCGCCAGCGACTGCGAGGTCACCGCAGCCATCATCGACGACGCCGACCCGGCGACCCTCGTCGACGCGTGGGCCGACCTCGACCTCAGGGTCATCGTCTCGGTCGACGTGCCCGCCGAGGGAGCCGAACTGCTGGTCGACCTGATCGACGCCGGTGACCTCGAGGACCGTCCGGCCCAGCTGCTCGCTCCTCTCATCATCTACTCCTCGGGGACCACCGGTGCGCCGAAGGGCGCGCCGCTCGGCGGTTTCCAGACCGCCGTCGGCGACGAGGTACGTCTTGACTACGGGATGTCGGTCATGTTCGACATGGCGGCCGGCGGTCCTGGCAACAAGACCCTGATCAACTTGCCGATGCACCACGGTGCCGGACCGTCGTACACCCAGTTCGCCCTCCAATCCGGTGGCACGGTCGTCTTCCAGCGGCGTTTCGACGCTGAGGATGTGCTCGCGCTGATCGCCCGGCACGGCATCACCCACTGGATCTCCGTGCCCACGATGCTGCAGCGGATCCTCAAGCTGCCCGCCGAGGTCCGTGGCAAGTACGACGTGTCGACCATCCGCTACCTGCTCGGTGGTGCCGCACCGTTCAGCCAGGAGCTCAAGCAGGAGACCGTCGACCTCTTCGGCGACGTGATCTACGAGATCTACGGCGCCACGGAGGCCGGCATGATCGCCGGCGCCACCCCGGAGTTGCTCGCGGCGAAGCCCAGCGCCACCGGGATGCCCTTCCGGCAGGTCGAGGTGCGCGTGGTCGACGCTGATGGCAAGCCTGTCGGGGTCGGTGAGACCGGGGAGATCACCGTCAAGACTCCGAACGTCATCAGCGGCTACATCGGGCGGGGGCCGCTCGGTCCCGACAAGATCACCGAGGACGGCTTCTACCACACCGGCGACGTCGGTCACCTCGACGAGGACGGCGTCTTGTTCCTCTACGACCGGATCACCGACATGATCATCGCCGGCGGGGTCAACATCTACCCCGCCGAGACCGAGGCCGTCCTGGCCACGCATCCGGCTGTCGCCAACGTCGCCGTGATCGGTGTGCCCGACGAGGATCACGGCGAGCAGCCGCTGGCGTTCGTGCAGCCCGTGTCCGGCAGCTCCGTCGGCACCGAAGAGCTCTTCACCTTCCTGGACGGCAAGCTGGCCAAGTACAAGTGGCCGCGGGAGATCCGGTTCATCGACGAGATCCCTGTGAACTCGCTGGGCAAGAACCTCAAGCGCGTTCTGCGGGAGCCGTACCTGAAGAGCTCCGCTGCTCCGATCGGCACCCGATGAGCGCCCGCAACATCGCCTCCGCCGATCCGCTGCTGTACGACGTCGACGACTCGGGCGTCCCGACGCTCACCGGTCTGCGCGACTCCGCCGGCAATGTGTCCTTCCCGTTCCAGGACTACGGGTCCGAAGCGAACGGGGACCATGGGGACGCGATCACTCGCGTCGTCCTCGCCGGGGCGGGCACGATCTCGGCAGTCACCGACGTTCACGTCCACCCCGACCCGGCGGTGCCCACGCCGTACCGCTTGGCATCGGTTGTGCTCGATGAGGGACCGGTGGTGCGCGCCGTGCTGGTCGACGCCGCCGAGGCGTCGATCGGCACCCGGGTCCGGGCGATCACGGTCCCAGCCACTCGAGACGACATCCAGGTAGCCGAGCTCAGGTTCACCCCGACCTCCGCTGGCACCTCGCGGGAGGAAGCGTGAAGATCACCCTCGCCCAGCAACGCCCGGTCTACGTCGCAGGCGTCGGGTGGCACCGCTTCCAGAAGCCCGGACCGACGCCGTACGTCCAGCTCGGGCTGACCGCGGTCAGGCAGGCGCTCGGTGACGCGGGCCTGGGATGGCCACGCGTCGACAGCGCCTACACGGCGACAGCGATGCTCGGCATGGCCGCGTCCCGGCCGCTGCTGAAGCACCTCGGCGTGACCGGAATCCCGATGATGCAGGTCGAGAACGCCTCAGCGTCGGGCTCCTCGGCATTCCGGCTCGCCTGCCACGACGTGGCCGCAGGCACCAGCGACGTCTCTCTCGTGCTGGGCGTCGACAAGCTGCCGACCTCCTCCGGTGCCAGCAACGCCACCGGCGTGCCCTCGCTCGCTGCGGACTACGTGCCCCCGGTGGCGCACTTCGCGCTGCTGGCCGACGAGTACCTCGACCGAGCAGGAGCGAAGCCCGAGCATCTCGCAGCGGTCGCGGTGAAGAACTTCGCCAACGCCGCGCTCAACCCCAACGCCCAGCGCCCGAAGGCACGCAGCCCCCAGGAGGTGCTGGCCGGCCCACCGATCGCAGGCCCGCTCACCCGGCTTCAGTGCTGCCCGCTCGGTGAGGGGGCAGCGGCCGTCGTCGTCGTCTCCGACGACGCCATCGACGACCTCGGACTCGACCGGAGCCGGTGCGTGCGGGTCCTGTCGTCCTCGCTGCGCAGCGAGGAGCTGTACGGAGCCAAGAGCTTCGACGCGGAGCTGACTCGCGCGACGGTGGCCGACGCCTACGCCCAGGCCGGCATCGGGCCTGATGACCTCGACGTCGTCGAGCTGCACGATGCCTTCTCCATCGAGGAGCTGCAGTACATCGAGGCGATGGGCCTGGCTGAGGAGGGTCGAGCCGCCTTGTCCCTTGCCGCGGGCGAGTTCGACCTCGGCGGGCGGGTCGCCGTCAGCACTTCCGGCGGACTGCTCGGCTTCGGTCACCCGATCGGCCCGACCGGCGTCGCGCAGATCGGCGAGATCACCACCCAGCTCCGCGGCGAAGCCGGCGCCCGGCAACACCCCGGAGCCCGTACGGGGCTGGCCCACATGGTCGGGCTCGGCGCCGTCTGCGCCGTGCACGTCCTGCAGACCCCCTGAGGGCCGGGCAACCACGGGCACATCGACGCCCGTCCCACCCGGGGGTCAGCTCAGGCGGGTGCGATCGGCGTGGACCGCAGCTGCTCGATGAAGGCCCGGGTCTCGTCGACGTCACGGGGTCGGTAGAGCCGGATTCCGTAGAAGAACTCCTGGCCCTCGGTCGTCTCGATCACGTTCGCCCGGCCGGCGCAGCGCTCGTCCCCGAACCAGATCGTGATCGTCCCGTCGTCGTTGCGGGAGATGTCTGAGTCGGAGAGGCCGGGCCGGTCGACGTCGAGCCAGCCGGAGTCGTCGTACTTGATGACCGAGAAGTAGCCGTTGTGCTCGTAGTCCAGGGGCGGGACGGGGAAGGTCCAGGCGTCGCAGCCGGTGCTGGTGGTCCGGGCCTGGAAGTACTGCGCGTGCTGCGGGGGCAGCCCGCCCCAACCGAGCTCGGCGGCGAGGGCGTGTTGCTCGGGCGTGGTCGACTCCGGCGTGCCGAAGCCCTTGCTGAAGTCCGCCTCGGCGGCCCGCGCCTCGATCTTCTTGCGCATCTCGACCAGGCTGTCCTGGTCGTAGTTCGGGGCCACGTAGGGGTTGGCGGTCGCGGACTCGATGCGTCGCAGGTCCTGCAGCTCGTGGGCCCGGTCGATCCCGCCGTTGGTCGCGGTTCGGCCGAGGATGTAGACGTGGGTGCCGCTGGTCAGGTCGCTGTTGCGCAGGGTGAGGGTCTCGCCGGGGTAGACCACGCCGGCGACGTAGTGGTTCTCATCGATGATCTGGTCGATCTGGTACTCCTCGGACGGCGCGAGGGAGAACGTCGCCTGCTCGGTGACGTCGACCACCGCGTAGGAGTAGATCAGGTCCACGTTGGACCGGATGATCACCTGGTTCTCGACGTTCACCGGGACCCGGTTGTGGAAGTACTCGTTGACCGGAGCCTTCTGGAGCTGCTCGGTCAGGTAGTGGGCGGTCTCGGCACGGGCGAAGTTGTCCCAGTCGACCGTCTCGGGAGTGCTCATCCGGGTCCTCGCTGTCAGCTGCAGGTATCGGTGGGGGTGAAGAGATGGTGGCACCATGTCCGCCGAGGGTGACGGTAGCGGAACCGGCTGCGGTCCGGCTGTCGACCAGCGGGGAGAGGTGGACGTCGTGGCTGGCTCGATGCCCGGGGGACCCTGGTGAGGCCTCACAGCGGGGGTACGACGGCGGCGCCGGAGTGGTGGATGCTCTCGAACGTCGCGACGGGCGCGGCCACGGGATCGTTCCTGACCCTCCTGCTGCCGCCGTTCGTCACGAACGTCACCGGCGAGCCGTGGCGCGTGGGGGTGGTGTTCGCGGTGCTGAGCCTGGCCGCGGCCATCGGGCCGGTGGTGGGGTCGCTGGTCGACCGGACCCGGACGCACCGGGTCGCCTACACGTTGTCGCTGGTGGCGATGGCAGGTTCCTACGCTCTCCTCGCCGTCGACGCCGCCGTGGAGTGGTATTCACCGCTGTTCGGACTCCTCCTCGGAGCGGCGTGGGCAGCACAGGGCACGATCGGCCCGGCACTCATCGTCGGAGCCGGCGACCCGGCCGACGTCGCGGCGCGCCGGCTCACCCGCTTCAACCTCGCCTACCCGGTCGGCGTCCTGGTCGGGGCGGTGATCGTGGCGGTCGCGACGGAGCTCGCGTGGGCGGCGTCCTCGATCTTCCTGGTGTGCACCGTGGTGCTCGCCGCCGCAGCGCTGGTCACCTGGCTCACCACGCACGACGTGGCGTCCTCGATCAGGTCCGGGGAAGCGCCGGTGCCCGCGCGGGGGTCCCGCGACCACACCGCCCGGAGTCAGCTGACGGGCGTTGCCTTCGCGGGGTTCCTGGTCGTGGTCTTCGTCTCCTCCCTCGGCAGCAACGGACTGGTCAGCCAGCTCGCCAACGTCATGCCCGCCGTCTACGGGTTCACCGACACCGGCACCGCCCTGCTCGTGGGCCTCGCCGGCAGCCTGAACATCGCCACCCTGCTGATCGCCGGCCGCGTCCTGGCCCGCACGACCTCGCTGGAGGTGTTCACCGCCGGGACCCTCGTCCGTGGCCTCGGCGCGATGGCGATGGCCCTGGTCGGGCTCTTCACCACACCCGTCCTGGTCCTCGCCGCCCTCACGATGCTCATCACCTACCAAGGCATACCGATCCCGCGCCTGGCCGCACCGGACCTCGCCGCCCGCCTCGCGCACGGGTCACCGACACGCGCCAACGGGGCCTACTTCGCTGCCTCGGCGATCGGGTCCACCGTCGGTTGCGCTGCGGCCGGCATCGCCGCCGTCCACAGCTATCAGGGCGTGCTCTGGATCGCCGGCGCTGCGGGCATCGTGGCGTCGGCGATCGCGATCGCGTGGCTACGTCCCGCGGCGGCGCCGTCCCTCGTGTCGAGCTAGACGAGGAACCACCGCGGTCGGCGGCCACCGGTGGTGCCGGTGGCCGCCGACCGCTCCGGTCAGGGGACGACGATGTCGAAGTCCGGGTCGCCCGGGTCGAGTACGCCGAGCAGCGACTCCAGCACGCCGATGTCGCCGTCGACCTCGACACCGTCCGTCGAGGTGTCCCCGGCGAGCATCCCGAGCAGGCGTGGCTTGGTCAGCCTCAGGTGGAGCGCCGCTGCGTCCTCCGGCTCCCTCTCGAGATAGACCAGCACGCCGTTGCGCAGCGTCACGTGGAAGCTGCGGTCCAGGTCGGTGAAGGTGATGTCGAGGGCCAGGTCGAAGTCCCAGGCGCGGGGACCGTCGACGGTGATCGCGATCGCGTCGAACATCTGCTCCGGCGACAGCTGCGCCATGATCGTGGGCGAGTTCGCGGACAGCGGCGTCCCGAAGTTGCCCTCGCGGAGCTCGGTGGCTCCGGAGAGGAAGAAGTTGCGCCACGTGCCGTTCTCGGAGCCGTAGCCGAGCTGCTCCAGCGTGTCGGCGTACAGCGACCGGGCGGCGGCGTGGTCGGCGTCGGTGAAGACCGCGTAGTCCAGCAGCGTCGCGGCCCAACGGAAGTCGCCCGAGTCGTAGGCCTCCTGGGCGAGCTCGACGGTCCGGTCCAGGCCGCCGATGGCGGCGACGTGACGCTCGGCCAGGGCCTGCGGCGGGTGCGCCCACAAACGGGCCGGGTTGCCGTCGAACCAGCCCATGTAGCGCTGGTAGATCGCCTTCACGTTGTGGGAGACCGAGCCGTAGTAGCCGTGTGTGCTCCAGGTGTTGACGACCGCCGGCGGGAGCTCGATCACCTCGGCGATCTCCGCGCCGGTCATCCCCTTGTTGATCATCCGCAGGGTCTGGTCGTGCAGGTAGCCGTAGAGGTCTCGTTGGATGGCGAGGTGCGCGACGACCTTGTCGGTGCCCCACGTGGGCCAGTGGTGGGGGCGAAGAGCACGTCGGTCTTGTCGCCGAACAGGACGATGGCCTCGGTGAGGTACTGCGACCACACGTGCGGGTCGCGCACGACCGCGCCACGCAGGGTGAGCAGGTTGTGCAGGGTGTGGGTGGCGTTCTCGGCCATGCACAACGCCCGGAAGCCGGGGAAGTAGAGGTGCATCTCGCTGGGCGCCTCGGTGCCCGGCGCCATCTGGAACTCGATCTCGACCCCGTCGAAGGTGTGGGTCTCTCCGGTGGTGGTGATCAGGAGGGTCGGGACGATGATCCCCGGCTCCCCGGTCGAGGTGCTCTGGCCCAGACCGGCGCCGACCTGGCCCTGGGGGCCGCGCGCGAGCGTCGCGCCGTACATGTAGGCGGAGCGCCGCGACATCGCCGTCCCGGCGTAGACGTTCTCCGCGATGGCGTGCTCCAGGAATCCGTCCGGCGCGACGATCTGCACCTTCCCGTCATCCACCTCCTCCTGGCTGACCATCCCGAAGATGCCGCCGAAGTGATCGATGTGGGAGTGGGTGTAGACGACCGCCACGATCGGCCGATCGCCGCGGTGCTCCCGGTACAGCGCCAGCGCGGCCACCGCGGTCTCGGCGGTCAGCAGCGGGTCGACCACGACCACGCCGGTCTCCCCCTCGATGAACGAGACGACGGAGAGGTCGAAGCCGCGGACCTGGTAGAGGCCCTCGACGACCTGGTAGAGACCGTGCTTCGCCACCAGCTGTCCCTGACGCCACAGGCTGGGGTTCACCGACGTCGGCGCGTCGCCGGAGAGGAAGTCGAAGGTGGAAGCGTCCCAGACGACGTCCCCGTCGGCGTTCCGGACGGCCGGGTCGTCGAGCGTCGCGATGAACCCTCGGTCCGCGTCCTCGAAGTCCTCGACATCGGAGAAGGGGAAGGTTCGCAACAGCTCGGCGTGTGCCGACTCGATCGACGCGGTCGGTTCGTTCTGGTCCACTGCAGCTCCTGTTACGTCGTCGGCCCGCCCTGTCGGCGGCCGGAGAGGAAGGGCGCGCGCACCCTCCGTGCTCGACGCTAGGGACCTCGGTCGCGGGTGTCCACACCCCCGCCACACCGGGCCGATCCCCGAGGCTGCGCGGACCCGGGTGGCTCAGGTCGACGGGACCCGCCGTCGTCGGAACCCGACGCCGGCGGCCGCGCCGAGCACGACGGTGACCGCCGCCAGCCAGCCCAGCGCCGAGCCGTCCACGTCTCCCGCGGGCGGGTTGCCGACGTGGGTGAGCGGGGAGAGGTCGAGCACCCACTGATCCAGCTGGAGGCCCGAGCCGAGCAGGCCGATGAAGGCGACACCGGCGAAGAGCGCCCAGGCCAACCCGAAGGCCCGCGGGACGAACCCGTAGAGGGCAGCGGCCACCGCGGCCACGACGAGCTCGGCCGGCAGGTAGGCCAGGCCGGCCTGCAGCAGCGTCCCCAGATACCCCGACCGGCCGGTGGAGAGCGCGGTCGTCGCTCCGAAGACGAGTGCGGACAGTACGACGATCGCCACGAGCCCGGCGACGATGACGAGCATCCGGGCGGCGAACCAGCGCAGGCGGCCGGTGCTGCCGGCGAGCATCGGCTCCAGGCGTCCGGACGCCTCCTCGGCCCGCAGCGTCCCCACGGCCTGGACGACATACCCGCAGGCGACGAGCGCCAGGTAGACCTGGGTGAGGGCGAGGAACCCGTCGGCGGCGGTGTCCTGGTCGATCCCCATCGCCCTCGTCAGCGACGCGTTGCCCAGGATCGCGTCGACGACCTCCTGGGCGAGCGCGCCCATCACGCCGGCCAGGGCCAGCGACCCGATCAGCCAGCCCACCAGTTCCCCGGCCTGACCGCGCGCGGCGAGGCCGACCGGCCGGACCAGCAGCCGCGACGCGGCGGAGGCGCCGGGACCGGGCCGGTGCACGGCGGCGCCGAGGTCGCGTCGGCCCGCCAGCAGCACCGCGGTCCCGGCCAGGACGAGCGTGACGGCCGCCGGCACCAGCAGCACCCACCAGCGCTGGCTCGCGAAGGGCGCGGTCTTCTCCAGCCAGCCGAGTGGCGAGAGCCAGACCCAGAACGAGTCGTTGACATCCCCCACCCCGCGCAGCAGGTACGACGCCCCCAGCGCCGCGAAGCCCAGCGCGTGGACCCCACGACTGTGCAGCACCAGCTGGGCGCACACGGCGGCGAGGGCAGCGAAGACCAGGCTGACCGAGCCGAGTGCGAGGGAGTACAGCACCGCTGACCCCAGATCGATCCCGGCGGCCAGCAGCGCTGCGGTGAAGCCCAGCACCATCACCGCGATCGCGGCGACCACGAGGATCAGGGTGGCCAGCACCGGCGCCCGCCGGTCGATCCGCCCGGCCAGCAGCGCCTCGAGGCGGCCGGACTCCTCCTCGGCGCGGGTCATCGCCGCGACCAGGGCGATGCCGATCAGCGGCATCAGGAAGGAGGCGATGAAGCCGAACTCGTCCTGGATGATGCCGCCGAGGGTGTCGATGCCCTCGACCCGCCCGTTGATCGCGACGAGTGCGTCGCTCACCACCGCTTCGCCGTAGGACCTCACCTTGGCGGGGGTGTCGTAGAGCTGCGCGATCGACAGGGCGGTGAGGGCCATGCCGGCCACGGCGGCGGCGACCCAGACGGCCAGCCGCCGGCGCTGCGCCGGCCACAGGGTGCGCAACAGCAGGAGCGTGCCGGTCATCAGCCGGCGGCCTGCGTCTCGTCGTCGCGGTAGCGGCTGAGGAAGAGCGCGTCGAGACTGGGCGGCTCCACGGTCAGGCTGTGGATGCCGGCGGTGTGGACCAGGCCGATCGCACGGTCGAGCCCGGTCGGTGCGACGGTGAACCTGGTCTCGCGGCCCCCGTCGACCGCGCCGGTGGCGAGGTCGTCCACCCCGTCCAGGTCGGCGAGCCCCTCGATGCCGCGGGTGGTGATCGCGTGCACCGTGGTCCGGGTGTGCCGCCGTAGGTCGGCCAGCGAACCGGAGGTGACCGTCCTGCCCTTCCGGATGATGCTGACCCGGTCGGCCAGGGCCTCGACCTCGGAGAGGATGTGGCTGGAGAGCAGCACCGTCGCGCCCTCCGCGCACCGCTCCCGCACGACCTCCTGGAAGACCTGCTCCATCAGCGGGTCGAGCCCGGAGGTGGGCTCGTCGAGCACGATCAGGTCGACCTCGCCGGCCAGGGCGGCCACCAGCGCCACCTTCTGCCGGTTGCCCTTGGAGTAGTCGCGTGCGCGCTTGGTCGGGTCCAGGTCGAAACGCTCGACGAGAGCGTCGCGCCGTACCGGGTCGAGTCCGCCGTGGACCCCCGCCAGGATGTCGATGCACTGCCCGCCGGTGAGCCCGGCCCAGAGCGAGACGTCACCCGGGACGTAGGCCACGTCGCCGCGGAGCCGGGTGCCCTCGCGCCAGGGATCGCGACCGAACAGCGTGATCCGGCCGCCGTCGTGGCGCATCAGCCCCAGCAGGATCCGGATCGTGGTCGACTTCCCGGCCCCGTTGGGTCCGAGGAACCCGTGCACCTCACCCCGGCGCACGCTCAGGTCGAGGCCGTCCAGCGCGCGGAAGGTCCCGAACCTCTTGACCAGGCCCTCGGCGTCCACGATGTCGTCGGTCGTCATGCCTCTCCTCGCTTCCGCACCGACTCCGGGCCCGGTCGGCTGCGATCGCCGAGCATAGTGATCGGGGCGGCCCACGGGTTTGCGCAACTGCCTGCGCGCCCCGTGCGTCCGGCCTAGCGTGGTCGGTGGACGACTCGTCCGGGTCGGGACGCCCTTTCTGGAGTGCACGGTCGCGAGTGCACGGCTGACGTGAACAGCTGACATGAACGGGGTGAGGCGATGCGGTGCGTACTTCTGCCCGCGCAGGCGACGGCGACGGCAGGGAGGGCGACCGCGGTCGCCCGGCGCTACGTCGGGACGGGCGTGGTGGTGATGCTCGCCGCGACGCTGCTCGCTGTCGGGCTCCCACCCTCGCCCGCGTCGGCCGCCCCGGACGCCGGCGACTTCGCGCCGCGTCAGACCGTGCACACCTATCCGAGGGTCATCAGTGCCACCCACCAGGCGGAGGTGGTCGCGGGCGCCGACGGCTCCACCGTCGTGGCCTTCCTGGTCGGGTACTCCGGCTACGTCAGCGTGCGGGCACCCGGGGCGACGACCTGGGGGCGTGCCGTCCAGGTCACCGAGGGCACGGTCTACGACCCCGCGCTGGCGGTCGGCGACGACGGCACCGTGGCGGTGGGGTGGTCGCGACCAGGCACCGGCGTGCAGCTGACCGTGCGTCCCGCCGGCGCGACACGGTGGGAGGCCCCGGTGAACCTGTCGGGCACCCAGCACCAGGTCGCCGTGGCGCCGGCCGGCGTGGTCACGGTGGTCGCCTCCGGTTACCGATTCCAGACCTCCGACTACCAGCTGCAGTCCTGGCGCCGGCCCGCCGGTCGCAACAAGACGTTCGCCGGTCCGACGGTGTTCTCGCCGGGGATCGGCAACGCCCGGCTGCCGGACCTGCGGGTGGACCGCGCCGGTCGCCCGGTCGTGGCGTGGGCCAACGAGACCGACGCCGGGCGCCATGACCAGGTGCGGGTGGCGATCGGCTCGACCCGGCGCAACACCTGGCCCACCCAGGAAGTGGTCGCCTCGGCTGCCGGCAGCTGGACGGACGTGCGTTCCCCGAGCGTGGCGCCGGGCAGCGACGGGTCGCTGACCGTCGCCTACGCCCGCGACCAGTCCGGCGGCACCCACCGGGTCGACGCCCGGGTGCGGTCCGCGAGCGGGTCCTGGGGGAGCAACGCCGAGCTGCGGTCGACCTCGACGCTGCGGCCGACGTACGTGCAAGCGGTGACGACCGGCGACGGCACCACCGTGGTCGTCTGGTCCGACGACGGCGCGATGAAGGCGCGGCACCGCAATCCGGGTGCCGCCGGGTGGGCGGGATCGACGGTGACGCTCGGGAGCGCCGGGACCCTCCCGGGGCAGATCGCCCGCGCGATCGACCTCGCCGGCGGTCCGGGCGCCACCGCGGTGGCGACCTGGGGCAACCACGCGAACCAGCAGAACGGAGAGGTGCGGGTGCGTCAGTTCGAGGCCGGCGCCTGGTCCAGCTCCTACGTGCTCTCCGAGACGGTCGCCGACGCCGACTGGCACACCTGGGGAATGGCGGCCGCGATCGATCCGGCCGGCCGCCAGACCGTGATCTGGGGCCGCCAGCGGATCCCGGACGGCAACGCCGGGAAGCCGACCCTCAGCGTCCGATCGACCGACGTGCCGCCGGTGACCGTGCGAGGAGCCGCGCGAATCGCCGGCCGGCCGCGGGTGGGTGCGCCGCTGACGTGCGACGCCGACTTCACCGGGGCGCGTTCGGTGACGTACCAGTGGCGGCGCGGCGGCGCCACCGTCGGCCGGGCCCGCGTCTACCGGCCGGCCGCCCCGGACCGCGGCCGCACGCTCGTCTGTACGGCGACCGGGCGCAACGCCCACGGCGGCACCTCCACCACGTCGACCCCCGGCGCCCGGGTCGCCCTCGGCGCCGCGCCGAACGCGACCAGGACCCCCGCGATCACCGGTCGCAAGACGGTCGGACGGAAGGTCGCCGTCGCCTCCGTCCGCTGGCGGCCGGCGCCGAGCCGGCTCGCGTACCAGTGGCTCCGCAACGGCCGGAAGGTCACCGGGAAGGCCGGGACGCGGCGCACCTACCTGGTCAGTCGGGCCGACCGGGGCAGGACCCTCCAGGTCCGGGTGACCGCGATCCTCCCCGGACACGCGAAGGGCAGCGTGGTGAGCCGCAAGGTGCGGATCCGCTGAGCAGGCTCAGCCGTGAACCAGGCTCAGCCGGGGGCGTCGGGGCGCAGGCCGCGCAGGAAGACGTCGAGCATCCACTCCTGCTGACCGGGCACCATGGTCAGCGCGATCTCCGGCAGCGGGCGGCTGATCCAGGAGAGCCCGAGGTGCACCTGCAGCGGCGTCATCGCGGGGTCGACCAGGCCGCTCTCCTGGGCCCGCACGATCACCGGGCCGATCACCTCGAACACCTCCTTCCGTACGGCGAGCAGCCCGGCCGGCCGCGCGTCCGGCTCGACGTCCGGCTCGACGTCCGGCTCGACGTCCGCGGTCAGCTGCGGGAAGACCGCCGCCATCCGCAGCTCGGCGAGACCGGTCGCGAACGAGTGCCAGCCCCGCCCGGGGTCCGTCTCCATCGTCGCCAGGCTGCGCTCGGCGATCGCGGTGACGCCCTCCAGGATGGAGCGGGCGACGCCGACCTTCAGGTCGGTCGGGGTGGGGAAGCGGCGGTAGAGGGTCGCGATGCCGACGCCGGCGGCCTCGGCCACGGCGCTGAACGGGACGTTCGGGCCGCGCAGGATGTAGAGGTCGCGCGCGGCACGCAGGATGGCCTGCCGGTTGGCCTGGGCGTCGGCGCGCATCTGGCCTCCTGCAGGTCGGGAAGTGGAGCGCAGCCAGCGTATGCGGACGGCCCAGGGCGGACGGCCCGTCGGCGTCTTACCGTGGTGCACCCGCGTCGGGTGGGGCGGGGGCTCCCGTACGCTGCGTGACGTGAGTCGCATCGTGGTCCTGACCGGAGCCGGCATCTCGGCCGAGAGCGGTGTCCCGACCTTCCGTGATGCCGACGGCCTCTGGGAGGGCTATCACGTGGAGGACGTGGCGACCCCGGAGGCGTACGAGCGGGACCCCGCCACGGTGCTCGCGTTCTACGACGAGAGGCGTGCGGCGCTGGCCGGCGTCGTACCGAATCCGGCGCACGAGGCGCTGGCCCGGCTGGAGGCCGCGGTCGGCGAGGAGCTGCTGGTGGTCACCCAGAACATCGACGACCTGCACGAGCGCGGCGGGCTGCAGCGGGTGGTGCACATGCACGGTGAGCTGCTCAAGGCCTGGTGCACCGCGTGCGACCAGCGGCATGCCTGGACCGGCACGCTGGCCGACCGGCCCCTCTGTCCCGGCTGCGGCGCCACCGAGCTGCGGCCCGACGTGGTCTGGTTCGGTGAGATCCCCTACGAGATGGACCGGATCATCGACCATCTCACCGACGCCGAGATCTTCGTGTCGATCGGCACCTCGGGGCCGTCTACCCGGCTGCCGGGTTCGTCCAGCACGCCCGTCGCCACGGCGCCCGGGCCACCGAGCTCAACCTCGAGCCGAGCGAGGGCTCGTTCTTCTTCCACGACTCCCGTCACGGCAAGGCCGGCGAGCTGGTCCCGGCCTGGGTCGACGAGTTGCTCGGCTCGTGACCGGCGGAAGGCGTGATCCGCGGCGACGTCGGGTAGAAACAGGGGTATGAGCTCCCCACCGGCCCTCGGATACCCGACCCCGGGTGCCCGGATCGGACGGTTCCGGATCCTCGAGCAGCTCGGCCAGGGCGGCATGGGCGTCGTGTTCCGGGCACTGGAGGAGAACCTCGGTCGCGAGGTCGCCCTGAAGGTGATCGCGCCGCACTACGCGCACGACCCGGAGTTCCGCGAGCGGTTCACCCGCGAGGCGCGGGCGCAGGCGTCCCTGGAGTCCTCCCACGTGGTGGCGGTCTACGCCCACGGAGAGGAGGACGGCTACCTCTACATCGCCAGCCAGCTGATCGTCGACGGTGACCTCGGGGAGCTGATCCGCACCGCGGGCGTGCCCCCGATGGTGAATGCGCTGGAGGTGATCGAGCAGGTCGCCAGCGGCCTCGCCGACGCGCACGACGCCGGGTTGGTGCACCGCGACATCAAGCCGGGCAACGTGCTGGTCCGGATCCGCGGCGGTCAGGTCCGCGCCTACCTCTGCGACTTCGGCATCGCCCGCCGGATGAACGCGGCGGCCACCCGGTTCAGCTCCTCGGCCGTCGGCACCCCGTCCTACATGGCGCCCGAGCTGCACGCCGGAGCCTCGGCCGGTCCGGCGGCCGACATCTACTCGCTGGGCTGCCTGCTGTGGGTGGCGCTCACCGGGGAGTCCCCGTTCCGCGGCACCACCGAGTACCAGGTGATCGGCGCTCACATCAACGACCCGGTGCCCCAGCTGGCCGACGGGAGCGCGATGGCCCAGGCCACCAACCGCATCCTGCGCACCGCGATGGCCAAGGAGCCGGCGGACCGGTACGCGTCCGCCGCGGCCATGCGCGCCGACCTCCAGGCGGCGCTGCGGATGCCGGCCGGCGCCGGCCAGGCCGTGCCCGCGCCGCCCGCGCCGACCGCGCTCCGCCCGGTGACCCCGACCGGCCGCCCCGCCACCGCCAACCCGGCCGCCCGACCGTTCGCTCCGCCCGGCAGCGGGTCGCTGCCCGGCAGCGGCGCGCCGCCGGGACCACCGCCGCCGTACCAGGCCGGGAACGGCTCGTACGGCGGCTCCGGCGCGCCGACCGAGGGGGGTGGCTGGCAGCCGTCACGCCGGCGCTCGGGCCGCCGCTGGTGGGTCGTCGGCGGCGTGGCCGCCGGCACCGCGATCGCAGTCGGCATCGCGGCCGCGGTGCTCACCGCCGGCTCCGGCGGCGAGGAGGACGACCCGTCGGGCACGGACAGCGCGTTCGCGGAGGGGGAGCCCAAGGAGATCGTGAACGCGGCCGAGAAGGAGATGGCGGTGCTCGAGGTCGCGCGGGTGGAGGGACAGTTCCAGTCCGGCACCGACGGACTGATCGACGTGGACCTGATCTCCACCTCGAGCGGGGACTGCGAGGGCACGATGACCCTCCCCAGCGGCGGGAGCGCCGAGTTCCGGTCCGTCGACAACCAGGTCTACCTGCGACCCGACGAGGCCTACTGGCAGGCGATCGCGCCGGACACCTACCAGGTGGTGACCGAGGCGATCGGCGACCGGTGGGTCGAGGGCAACGACATGCGCTCGGCGCTGCGGCCGGTCTGCGACCTGGACCGGTTCTTCGAGCGGGACGGCCGCGAGGACGCGGTCGCACAGACCGAGGGCGTCGAAGAGGTCTCCGGCAAGGACGCGGTCAAGGTCACCCAGTCCGAGGGCAGCCAGTCCGAGACGCTCTACGTCCAGGTCGAGGAGCCGCACTACCTGCTCCGGCTCGAGGAGAGCGGCGTCGACGTCTTCGAGTTCTCCGACTTCGACATGGACGTGGAGATCACCGCGCCCACGACGAAGGAGATCTTCGACCTCGACAAGTGGATCCAGCAGCAGGGCGGCTGACCGCGGCGCCGGTGACCCGTCCCTCACCCGGACCGGTGCCGCACTCGGCTACCCGGGAGTAGGATCGCGTCCATGAAGCGCGAGATCTACGACGAGGACCACGAGGCGTTCCGAGCATCGGTGAAGGAGTTCGTCGACCGCTCGGTCCTGCCGAACTCCGAGCAGCACATCGCCGACAAGGCGCTGCCGCGAGAGTTCTGGCTCGAGGCCGGCAAGCAGGGCCTGCTCGGTCTCGAGGTCCCCGAGCAGTACGGCGGCGCCGAGGCCGGCGACTTCCGGTTCAACGCGGTCCTCCAGGAGGAGCTGGCCAAGGCGGGGGCGGCGTACCCGACCTGTCATGGCATCCACGCCGACATCACCGCGCCGTACATCGTGGAGCTCGGCACCGAGGAGCAGAAGCAGCGCTGGCTGCCGGGCGTCGCCTCGGGCGAGATCCTGCTCGGCATCGGGATGACCGAGCCGTCCGGCGGCTCCGACCTCGCCGCGCTCAAGACCACGGCCGTCCGCGACGGCGACGAGTGGGTCATCAACGGCTCCAAGACCTTCATCACCAACGGCTACTCCGGCGACCTCTTCGTCACCGCGGTCCGTACCGACCCGGAGAAGGGCTCCAAGGGCATCACCCTCTTCGGCATCGAGGCGACCAAGGAGGGCTTCTCCCGCGGTCGCAAGCTCGACAAGGTCGGCATGGAGGAGTCCGACACCGCCGAGCTGTTCTTCGAGAACGTGCGGGTGACCGACGCCGAGATCATCGGCGAGCTCAACATGGGCTTCATCCACATGATGCAGAAGCTGCCGCAGGAGCGGCTCGGCTGCGCGATCGCCAACGTCGCGCACGCCAAGCAGATCCTCGCCGAGACGGTCGACTACGCCAAGGAGCGTCAGGCGTTCGGCCAGCCGATCGGCAAGTTCCAGCACAACAAGTTCCTGCTCGCCGACCTGGTCACCCGGGTCGAGGTGGCCGAGGCCTACATCGACAAGTGCGTGCTCGCGCACTCCAAGAAGGAGCTCTCGGCGGTCGACGCGGCCAAGGCCAAGTGGTACTCCAGCCAGGTCCAGGGCGAGATCCTCGACCACTGCGTGCAGATCCACGGCGGCTACGGCTTCATGAACGAGTACCGGGTCGCCCGTGCCTGGCGCGACGCCCGGGTCACCAAGATCTGGGCCGGCTCCAACGAGATCATGAAGGAACTGATCGGCCGCGACCTCGGGCTGTGACCCACCCGTCCCTCGTGGTGGATCATGGGGACGTGACCATCACGACCGGTGACGGCGTCGAGCCCGGCCAGCATCCCGACGAGCCGCACCAGCGCGGGCTCAACGACCGGATGAACTGGCTGCGGGCCGGCGTGCTCGGCGCCAACGACGGGATCGTCAGCACCGCCGGCATCGTGCTGGGCGTCGCCGGCGCCACCACCGACCGCACGGCGATCCTGGTGGCCGGCGTGGCCGGCCTGGTCGCCGGCGCGATGAGCATGGCGGCCGGCGAGTACGTCTCGGTGAGCACCCAGCGCGACTCCGAGGAGGCGCTGCTGGAGACCGAACGGCGCGAGCTCGCCGAGGACCCGGACGACGAGCTCGCCGAGCTGGCCGACCTCTACGTGCGCAAGGGGCTCGACCAGGACCTCGCCCTCCAGGTCGCGCGCCAGCTGACCGCGGAGGACGCGCTGGGCGCGCACGCCGAGACCGAGCTCGGCATCGACCCCGACGACCTGACCAGCCCGTGGAACGCGGCCTGGGCCTCGATGCTCTCCTTCACCCTCGGCGCCCTGCTGCCGTTGCTGACGATCGTGCTCGTCGCGGAGGGGGTCCGGGTGCCGGTGACCGTCGCCGCGGTCGCCGCGGCGCTCGCCCTCACCGGCTGGGCCAGCGCCCGGCTCGGCTACGGCCCGCGCGGCCGCGCCGTGGTGCGCAACGTGGCCGGCGGCCTCTTCGCGATGGCCGTCACCTACCTGGTGGGCACCGCGCTCGGCACCCAGATCTGACCCGACGGGTCGCCCGGCGTGCCGGGCCGGTCAGGCCTGCGTGGAGCGGCGGACCACCAGGGACGGCTCCAGTACGACGTCCTCGGCCGCGCGTCCCGGGTCCTCGATGGTGGCGAGC
Organism: Nocardioides sambongensis; assembly: GCF_006494815.1. Lineage (NCBI taxonomy): Bacteria > Bacillati > Actinomycetota > Actinomycetes > Propionibacteriales > Nocardioidaceae > Nocardioides > Nocardioides sambongensis. Next base: position 3,036,487 of record NZ_CP041091.1, on the reverse strand, counting down.
AGGAGATCGGCGGCCACGGTGCCGAGCTGCTCCCGGGGCTGGCGCACGGAGCTGAGCGGGATCGCGGCGGAGGCCGCGAAGTCGATGTCGTCGTAGCCGATGATCGCGACCTCGTCGGGGACGCTCACGCCGGCCAGGGTGAGCGCCTGGAGCACCCCGAGGGCGACCAGGTCGTTGGCGGCGAAGATGGCGTCCGGGCGCGGACCTCCGGAAGCGAGCAGGTCCTCGACGCCCCGACGCCCGGCGGCGGCGTCCATGATCCCGGTGACCACCAGGCGCAGGGTGGCGTCGCCCACGTCGGCGACAGCCCGCTGGGCGCCCTCGAGGCGGTGCTCCACCTGGGTCAGGCCGCGGGGGCCGCCCACGAAGGCCAGGCGACGACGTCCCTGGTCGAGCAGGTGCTGGGCGGCGATCCGCCCGCCCAGCCGGTCGTCGACCGCCACCGAGGAGAACTCGCTGCTGTCCAGGCGGCGGTCCACGGCCACCACCGCGGTGCCGCGGTCGCGCAGCCGCCGCAGCCGCGGCAGCACGCCGCCGACGGGGGAGACGAGCAGCCCGCTGACCCGCTGCTCCTCGAAGAGGTCGAGCAGCATCTGCTCCCGGGCCGCGTCCTGACCGGAGTTGCCCAGGATCAGCGGTCGACGGTGCTCGGCGAGTCGTTCCTCGACGCCGCGGGCGACGTCGGTGAAGAACGGGTTGCGGACGTCGAGAACGACCATGCCGACGGCGTGGTTGCTGCCGGAGCGCAGCTGGCGCGCGGCGTCGTTGCGCACGAAGCCGAGCTCGTCGATGACGGCGAGCACGTGCTCACGGGTGGTGGTGGAGACCTTCTCGGGCGGTTGAGCACGTTGGACACGGTGCCGACCGACACCCCGGCCGCCGCGGCGACGTCCTTGACCGAGACCGCGCGGGCGCGCTCGCCCGTACCCTCGGCGCCCTCTGCACTCAGGTCGGTCACATCGATCCTCGGTCTCGTCGGCGGAGCGGGGCCCCGTGAAGCTGATCGGGTGGTGGGAGACACCCTAGAGCGAGGACCGTCGTCGGCCGCACCGTCTCGATTCGTTGTTGATTCGTTTCAACAAAGTTTCAGGAACCACTTGACGCCTGTGACAGCAGTCACCTACCGTCACTGTGTCCGCGACGATTGAAACCTTTCAATCCCGATCAAGAAGGCGAGGAGCGGATGTCAGACCCCACCGCACGCCCCGCGCAGGCGTACGTGCTGGAGCTCCAGGACGTCGCGAAGTCGTTCGGAGCCGTGGCCGCCCTGCGCTCGGGGACCCTGCGGGTGGCCCCCGGCTCGATCCACGCGCTCGTGGGTGAGAACGGCGCCGGCAAGTCGACCCTGGTGAAGATCGTCGCCGGCGTGCACCGCCGCGACGCCGGCGTGTTCGAGTTCCAGGGCGAGGCCGTGGACTTCACCTCGACCGCCGAGTCCAAGGCGTCCGGCGTGGCCGTGATCTACCAGGAGCCGACCCTCTTCCCCGACCTCTCGGTCGCGGAGAACATCTTCATGGGCCGCCAGCCGCTGGGCGCGGCCCGGCGCATCGACCGGGCCCGGATGTACGCCGAGTCCGAGGCGCTGTTCGAGCGCCTCGGCGTCGTGCTCGACCCGCGCCGCCCGGCGCGCGGCCTCTCCATCGCCGACCAGCAGATCATCGAGATCGCCAAGGCCATCTCGCTCGACGCCGCCCTGCTGATCATGGACGAGCCGACCGCCGCGCTCTCCGGTGTCGAGGTCGACCGACTGTTCGCCGTCGCCCGCTCGCTGCGCGACGAGGGTCGTGGCCTGGTCTTCATCTCGCACCGGTTCGAGGAGGTCTTCGACCTCTGCGACACCGTCACCGTGATGCGTGACGGCGCCTACGTCTCGACCCAGCAGATCGCCGAGACCAGCGTCGACAAGCTGGTCGCGGAGATGGTCGGCCGCGAGGTCACCGACCTGTTCCCGAAGGCCCCGGCCGAGATCGGCGAGGTCGTGCTCGACGTCGCCGACCTCAACACCGCCGGCGTCTTCCACGACGTCTCCTTCCAGGTCCGCGCCGGCGAGATCGTCGGCCTGGCCGGCCTGGTCGGCGCCGGACGCTCCGAGATCGCCCGCGCCGTCTTCGGCGTGGACGCCTACGACAGCGGCTCGGTGACCATGAACGGCCAGCGGATCGCGCCGCGCAACCCGCGCGCCGCGATCAGGGCCGGCATCGCCTTCGTGCCCGAGGACCGCCGCAAGCAGGGCCTGGTCACCGAGGCCTCGGTGGCCCGCAACATCGCCGCCGTGATCCGCCGCGGCCTGACCACGGCCGGCCTGCTCACCACCCGCGCCGAGAACCGTGCCGCCGGGCCGTGGGCCGCCAAGCTCGAGGTGAAGACCAACGCGCTGGACATGCACGCCGCGACGATGAGCGGCGGCAACCAGCAGAAGGTGGTCATCGCCAAGTGGTTGGCCACCAACCCCAAGCTGCTGATCATCGACGAGCCCACCCGCGGCATCGACGTCGGCACCAAGTCCGAGGTGCACCGCCTGCTCTCCGACCTGGCCGGTCAGGGCCTGGCGATCCTGATGATCTCCTCCGAGCTGCCCGAGGTGCTCGGGATGGCCGACCGGGTCCTGGTCGTGCACGAGGGCCGGATCACCGCCGACATCCACCGCGACGACGCCAACCCGGAGAACATCATGCGTGCCGCCACCAACGCCGACCCCGCGCACGCCGGTGCCCGCCAGGGCTCGGGCCAGGACTCCGCCGAGGTGCCCGCATGAGCAGCCTGACCCACCCCAGCGGCGGTTCCACGCTGAGCCGCGTCGTCAAGGAGGCGCTGCGCTCGCGCGAGCTCGCGGTCGCCATCGTGCTGGTCCTGCTGATCGCGGTCACCACGCTGAAGTCCGAGTCGTTCCTGTTCAGCTCCACCGGGTGGCGCGACCTGCTGCTCACCCCGTCCATGCTGATCCTGCTCGCGGTCGGCCAGACCGCGGTGATCATCACCCGCAACGTGGACCTCTCGGTCGGCTCGACGCTCGGGCTGACGGCGTACCTGACCGGGCGGCTGTTCATCGACACCAACCTCCCGATCATCGCGGTCGTGCTGGCCGCGGTGCTGATGGGTGCGGTGCTCGGCCTGGTCAACGGCATCCTGGTCGCCTTCGGCCGCGTCCCCGCCCTGGTGATCACCCTCGGCACGATGTACATCTACCGCGGCGTGTTCCTCACCTGGGCCGGCAGCGACCGGATCAACGCCGACGACATGCCGCGCGCCTTCCGCAACCTGGGCACCGAGTCGATCCTCGGCATCCCGGTGCTGACCATCGTCGCGGTGGTCGTGCTCTGCGCGGTCGGCTACTACCTGCAGACCGCCCGCGGCGGCCGCGAGCTCTACGCGATCGGCTCCGACCCGGGCGCGGCCGAGCTCTACGGCCTCAAGATCCGCCGCCGGGTGATGTTCGCCTTCGTGCTCTCCGGCGCCCTGGCCGGCCTGGCCGGCGCCGTCTCGGCCGCCCGGTTCGGCACCGTCTCCTCCAGCGTCGGCTCCGGCGTGGAGTTCGAGGCGGTCGGCGCCGCGGTGATCGGTGGCGTCGCCATCTTCGGTGGCTCCGGCACCGTGTGGGGCGCCGCGCTGGGCGCCTTCCTGCTGGTCACCATCAACCGTGCGCTGCCGGTGCTCGGGATCTCCGACTTCTGGCAGCAGGCGGTGGTCGGCGCCCTGATCGTCGGCGCGATCACCCTCGACCGCGTCCTGGTCCTGCGCCAGGAGAAGCGGCTGGTCGCCGCCCGTGACGACGAACCGACCTCGCACGCGACCTCACCGACGCTGGATCCGGTGCTACCGGGCGGCTCCGCCGCCCCGGACCGACCTGACCCAGCCGGCAGCGACGCAGCAGGCACCGACTCGAAGGAGGGCGGCCGATGAGCACCCTGTCCCCCGAATCGACCGCGGACAGCCCGTCGGTGGAGCGCACCTACGCCGCGTTCTCCCGGCCGATGTGGCAGCGGGTGATCTTCAGCCGTGAGTTCGCGGTGATCGCCCTGCTGATCGCGGCGGTCGTCTACTCCCGCTCCGAGGTCGCCTACTTCGACGGCCCGCAGACGATGTACTACCTGTTCCGCGACTCGGCCTCGGTGCTGCTGCTGGCGCTGCCGATGACCGCGATCATCATCACCGGCGAGATCGACCTCTCCGTCGCCTCCACGGTCGGCCTGACCAGCGTGGCGTTCGGCATGCTGATCGACGACGGCGGCCTCTCCGCCACCACCGCGGCGCTGCTGGCGATCGGGATCGGGGTGCTCTGCGGAGCCTTCAACGGATTCCTGATCGCCTACGTCGGACTGCCCTCCATCGCGGTCACCATCGGCACCCTGGCGCTCTTCCGCGGCATCGCGGCGGGCCTGCTCGGCACCGAGTCGCGCACCGAGTTCCCCGAGGGCTGGACCGACTGGGCCAAGCAGCGGATCTTCGAGGACCAGCCGTATCCGATGATCCTGATCCCGTTCGCGGTGCTCGCGATCGCGTTCGCCCTGCTGATCCACTTCTCGCCGTTCGGCCGCGGGATCTTCGAGATCGGTCAGAACGACGAGGCGGCGCACTTCACCGGTGTCAACGTGGCCCGCACCAAGGCGATCCTCTTCGTCCTCTCCGGCGCCGTCGCCGGCTTCGTCGGGATCTACACCACCCTGGTCACCGGGGTGGCCCGGGCGGAGAACTCGACCGGCCTGGAGCTCTCCGTGATCGCCGCGGTGCTGCTCGGCGGCGTGTCGATCTTCGGCGGCCGAGGCGCGCTGCACGGCGTGCTCGCCGGCGTGCTGCTGATCGGTGTGATCCAGCGGGCGATGCTCCTCAACGGGGAGACCATCAACGTCATCAACATCGTCATCGGAGTGCTGCTCGTGCTCTCGGTGATGTCCACAAGTCTCCTCGCCGCGGCCCGCCGTGTGGTCGAGGTGAGTAGGGGAGCGCGGTCCTCGGGTCGCTCCTCGCACAGCGCCGGCAAGCGGTCGCTGAGCTGATCCCGGCGACGTTGCCGGAACCATCCGAAAGGGAAACCACATGTTGAACCAGAAGCGACGCTTCGCGAGCCTCGCGGCTGCCGCGCTGGCCGCCAGCCTGGCCCTGACCGCTTGCGGCAGTGACGACGGCGGCGACGGCGGTAGCGACGGCGGTGAGGGTGGCACCTACACCTTCATCCCGAAGAACCTCGGCAACCCGTACTTCGACACCAGCAACGCCGGTGGCGAGGCCGCCATCGACGAGTTCGGCGGCGAGTACGAGCAGGTCGGCCCGGCCAACGGCGACGACCCGGCCGGTCAGGTCCAGTACATCAACACCGCGACCCAGCAGGGCCGCAGCGCGCTGGTGATCTCGGCCAACGACCCCGACGCCCTCTGCGACGCCATCGGCGAGGCGATGGACGCCGACATCCCGGTCGTCACCTACGACGCGGACACCAACCCCGACTGCCGCGACATCTTCGTCAACCAGGCCGACGCCGAGGGCATCGCCCAGGCGCAGGTCGACCTGATCGCCGAGCAGATCGGCGACAAGGGCGAGATCGCGTTCCTCTCGGCCGCCGCCAACGCGACCAACCAGAACGCGTGGATCGAGCTGATGAACACCGAGCTCGAGGAGAACCACCCCGACATCGAGGTCGTCGACACGGTCTACGGTGACGACGACGACCAGAAGTCGTTCGACGCCACCGCGGCGCTGCTGCAGAAGCACCCCGACCTGGCCGGCATCATCTCGCCGACCACCGTCGGCATCGCCGCCGCCGCGCGCTACCTGTCCACCTCGGACGCCAAGGGCAAGGTCGCGCTGACCGGTCTGGGCACGCCCAACCAGATGCGTGAGTACGTCGAGGACGGCACCGTCACCGCGTTCGCTCTGTGGAACCCCGAGGACCTGGGCTACCTCGCCGCCTGGACCGCCAAGGCCCTGGCCGACGGCGACATCGAGGGCGAGGGCGACACCTTCGAGGCCGGTCGCCTCGGCGAGTACACCGTCGGCGCGGACAACACCGTGCTGCTCGGCGACCCGTTCGTCTTCGACGCCGACAACATCGGGGACTTCGACTTCTGAGTCGATGACGGGTTCGCCGTCCCGAGCGGCGGACCCCCTCAGGTCGGCGCCGGCCGTCCCCGGCCGGCGCCGGCCAGCACCACCCACGACCGCAGGAACCAGGGAGGAGGGTCACCCATGCCCCGCTACTGCTTCAGCCTTCAGGTTCGTCCCGACCGGATGGACGAGTACGCCGAGCGCCACCGCGCCGTATGGCCGGAGATGCTCGACGCGCTCGCCGACACGGGCTGGCGCAACTACTCCCTGTTCCTGCGGTCCGACGGTCTCCTGATCGGGTACGTCGAGGCCGACGACCTGGCCGCCGCGCAGGCGGCGATGGACGACACCGAGGTGAACGCCCGCTGGCAGGCGCAGATGGCGGCGTACTTCACCGGAATCGACGGGCAGGCCCCGATCAGGGCTTCGTGCAGCTCGACGAGGTGTTCAACCTCGACGACCAGCTCAACCGCGTACACGCAGAAAGCAACCGTGATGACTGACTTCGCCGCGATCGCGGCCCAGCTCCAGGGCCAGGCCATCGAGCTCCCGTCCTGGGCGTTCGGCAACTCCGGCACCCGCTTCAAGGTCTTCGGCACCGCGGGCACCCCGCGCAGCGTCGAGGAGAAGATCGCCGACGCCGCGACCGTCCACCGGTTCACCGGCCTGGCGCCGACCGTCGCCCTGCACATCCCGTGGGACAAGGTCGACGACTACGCCGCGCTGCGCGCGCACGCCGCCGACCACGGGGTCGCGCTGGGCACCATCAACTCCAACACGTTCCAGGACGACGACTACAAGTTCGGCGCCCTGACCCACGTGGACCCGAAGATCCGACAGAAGGCGATCGACCACCACTTCGAGTGCATCGACGTGATGGACGCGACCGGCTCCCGCGACCTGAAGATCTGGCTCGCCGAGGGCAGCAACTACCCCGGCCAGGCGGACCTGCGCGGTCGCCAGGACCGGCTCGCCGAGTCGCTCTCGACGATCTACGACCGTCTCGGCGAGGAGCAGCGACTGGTCCTGGAGTACAAGTTCTTCGAGCCGGCGTTCTACCACACCGACGTGCCGGACTGGGGTACGTCGTACGCCCAGGTCGCGGCGCTGGGCGAGCGGGCCGTGGTGTGCCTGGACACCGGCCACCACGCGCCGGGCACCAACATCGAGTTCATCGTGATGCAGCTGCTGCGCCTGGGGAAGCTCGGCTCGTTCGACTTCAACAGCCGCTTCTACGCCGATGACGACCTGATCGTCGGCGCGGCCGACCCGTTCCAGCTGTTCCGGATCATGTTCGAGGTGATCCGCGGCGGCGGCTACGGTCCCGCCAACCCCGACGGGCACTCCGACGTCGCGTTCATGCTCGACCAGTGCCACAACGTCGAGGCGAAGATCCCCGGCCAGATCCGCTCGGTGCTCAACGTCCAGGAGATGACCGCCCGCGCGCTGCTCGTCGACCGGGACGCGCTGGAGTCCGCGCAGGCCACCGGCGACGTGCTCGGCGCCCACCAGGTCTTCATGGACGCGTTCTATACCGACGTGCGCGGCCCGCTGGCGGCGTGGCGCGAGGAGCGCGGCCTGCCGGCCGACCCGATGCGCGCCTACGCCGAGTCCGGCTACCAGGCCGAGATCGAGGCCGCCCGCGTCGGCGGCACCCAGATGTCCTGGACCTGATCGGTCCCCGACCCCACTCTCCCTGACTTCCCCACCCCCGGAAGGAACCATGACCACTCCCTCGACCTCCGCGGCGCACGAGCTGATCGCTCGCAGCAACCGTCTCGGCGCCGACCCGAAGAACACCAACTACGCGGGCGGCAACACCTCGGCCAAGGGCACCGAGACCGACCCGGTCACCGGTGAGCCCGTCGAGCTCCTCTGGGTGAAGGGGTCCGGCGGCGACCTCGGCACGCTGAAGGAGGCCGGTCTGGCGGTGCTCCGCCTCGACCGGATGCGCGCGCTGGTCGACGTCTACCCGGGAGTGGACCGCGAGGACGAGATGGTCGCCGCGTTCGACTACTGCCTGCACGGCAAGGGCGGTGCGGCGCCGTCGATCGACACCGCGATGCACGGACTGGTCGAGGCGCCGCACGTGGACCACCTGCACCCCGACTCCGGGATCGCCATCGCGACCGCCGCGGACGGCGAGGACCTGACCGCCAAGATCTTCGGGACAAGGTCGTGTGGGTGCCCTGGCGCCGCCCCGGTTTCCAGCTCGGTCTGGACATCTCCGCGATCAAGGAGGCCAACCCGCAGGCGGTCGGCTGCATCCTCGGCGGCCACGGCATCACCGCGTGGGGCGCCACCAGCGAGGAGTGCGAGAAGAACTCGCTGTGGATCATCGACACCGCCGCGGAGTACATCGCCGCGAACTCCACGGCGGAGCCGTTCGGCCCCGCCCTGGACGGGTACGGCGCGCTGCCGGCCGACGAGCGTCGTACCAAGGCGGCGGCGCTGGCCCCCACCATCCGCGGCATCGCGTCCGCGGACCGGCCGATGGTGGGGCACTTCACCGACGCCGACGTGGTGCTGGACTTCCTGGCCGCCGCCGAGCACCCGCGGCTGGCCGGTCTGGGCACGTCCTGCCCGGACCACTTCCTGCGTACCAAGGTGAAGCCGCTGGTCCTGGACCTGCCCGCCTCGGCGAGCGTGGAGGAGTCGATCGCCCGGCTCGAGGAGCTCGCGGTCTCCTACCGCGAGGACTACCAGGCCTACTACGACCGGCACGCCGACGACGCCTCCCCGGCGATCCGCGGCAAGGACCCGCTGATCGTGCTGGTGCCCGGCGTCGGCATGTTCTCCTTCGGCAAGGACAAGCAGACCGCCCGCGTGGCCGGTGAGTTCTACATCAACGCGATCAACGTGATGCGCGGGGCCGAGGGCCTGTCCACCTACGCCCCGATCGACGAGTCGGAGAAGTTCCGGATCGAGTACTGGGCGTTGGAGGAGGCCAAGCTGCAGCGGATGCCGAAGCCGAAGCCGCTGGCCACCCGGGTCGCGCTGGTCACCGGTGCCGCCTCGGGCATCGGCAAGGCCACTGCGGAGAAGCTGGCCGCCGAGGGCGCCTGCGTGGTCATCGCCGACCTGAACCTGGAGAAGGCGCAGGAGGCAGCCGCCGAGATCGGTGGCTCCGACGTGGCCGTCGGTGTCCAGGTCGACGTCTCCTCGGCCGCCGCGGTGCAGGCCGCCGTCGACGCCGCCGTCCTCGCCTTCGGCGGGATCGACCTGGTCGTCAACAACGCCGGCCTGTCCCTGTCGCGCTCGCTGCTGGAGACCACCGAGAAGGACTGGGACCTGCAGCACGACGTGATGGCCAAGGGCTCGTTCCTGGTCGCCCAGGCCGCCGCCAAGGCGATGATCGCGCAGAAGATGGGCGGCGACATCGTCTACATCTCCTCGAAGAACTCGATCTTCGCCGGGCCCAACAACGTCGCCTACGGCGCGGCCAAGGCCGACCAGGCCCACCAGGTGCGGCTGCTCGCCGCCGAGCTCGGCGAGCACGGCATCAAGGTCAACGGGGTCAACCCGGACGGCGTGGTCCAGGGCTCGGGGATCTTCTCCTCGGGCTGGGGGGCCAACCGGGCCGCGGTCTACGGCGTGGAGGAGAAGGACCTGGGCAAGTTCTACGCCCAGCGCACGATCCTCAAGCGCGAGGTGCTGCCGGCCAACATCGCCAACGCCGTCTTCGTGCTCTGCTCCGCCGAGCTGAGCCACACCACCGGCCTGCACATCCCGGTCGACGCCGGGGTCGCCGCCGCGTTCCTGCGATGAGGCTGTGCTGATGGCGGGAACGGTGCGGGTCGCCGCGGTCGACCTCGGGGCGACCAGCGGCCGGGTGATGTCCGGCAGGGTCGGTCCCAGCGGGATCGAGCTCAACGAGCTGCACCGGTTCGGCAACGGCGCGGTGCGGGCCGGGGACTCGTTCTTCTGGGACGTGCTCGGCATCCACCGGGAGATGCTGGCCGGGATCCGTCAGGTCGCCGGGACCGGACCGCTGGACGCGATCGGGATCGACTCCTGGGCCGTCGACTACGGCCTGCTGGACCGTGACGGTCGCCTGCTCGGCAACCCGTTCAGCCACCGCGACCCCCGCACCGAGGGGGTCGCGGAGCGGGTCGCCGAGCAGCTCGGCGCGCACCGGCTCTACGCCACCACCGGGCTGCAGCAGCTGCCGTTCAACACGATCTACCAGCTGGTGGCCGCTCGCGGCACCGCCGCCCTGGAGTCGGCGGAGTCGCTGCTGCTCCTGCCGGACCTGCTCGGCTACTGGCTGACCGGGGCGATGGGCGCCGAGCGCACCAACGCCTCCACCACCGGCCTGTACGACGTGCACACCGGCGAGTGGGCCCGTGAGCTGTGCCGCGCGCTGGAGCTGCCCTGGTCGATCCTGCCGCCGCTGCGCGACCCCGGGTCGCTGCTCGGGCCGCTGACGCCGGACGTCGCCCGCGAGGTCGGCGTCGACCCGGCCCGCGAGGTGCCGGTGATCGCGGTCGGATCCCACGACACCGCCTCGGCGGTGGTCGGCGTGCCGGCCACGACCGACCGGTTCGCCTACATCTCCTCGGGCACCTGGTCGTTGGTCGGCCTCGAGCTGGACAAGCCGGTGGTCACCGAGGCGGCCCGCGAGGCCGACTTCACCAACGAGGGTGGCGTCGACGGGACGATCCGGTTCCTCAAGAACGTGATGGGCCTGTGGGTCCTCTCGGAGTCGTTGCGGGCGTGGACCGAGCGTCGCCTCGACCTGGGTCTGACCGATCTGCTGGCGGCCGCCGCCGACTTCGAGCCGCACCGCTCGGTGATCGACATCAACGACCCCCGGCTGCTCGCGCCGGGCACGGCGAGCGACCCGATGCCCGAGCGGGTGGTCGCGCTGGCGATCGAGAGGGGCGGACCCGAGCCGGCCTCCCCGGTCGCGATCACCCGGTGCATCCTGGACAGCCTCGCCGTCGCCTACCGGCGTCATCTGCGCACCGCCGCCGAGCTCTCCGGGGTCTCGCCCGAGGTCGTCCACATCGTCGGCGGCGGCTCGCAGAACGCCCTGCTGTGCCAGCTCACCGCGGACGCCTGCGGGCTCCCGGTGATCGCGGGCCCGACCGAGGCGGCCGCGCTGGGCAACGTGCTCGTCCAGGCCCGCACGCTCGGCGCCGACCTGCCCGACCTGCCCGCGATGCGCGCGTCGATCCGCTCCTCCTACGAGGTGCGGGAGTACCGGCCGCAGCCAGGGCTGGACTGGGATGCCGTGGAGGCCCGCCTGGCCTGAGCCCTCGTCCCTGCGCCGTCACCGGCGACTCCCGCTGATCAGTCGCACGACCCGATCCCCGCCCACCGTCGGGCGCCCATCTCGGAAGGCAGCATCGATGAACGACCCCCAGTCCAAGGCCCGTCTCGATCGTCGCACGCTGTTCGGCGCGGCCGCTGCCGCGGTCGGCGCTGCCGCCGTCGCCTCGGTCAGCACCGGTGCGGTGGCTCCGGCGCCGGCCGGCGCTGGCGTCCTGGACGGCCTCCCGAACTCCTTCGAGCGAGCTTTCCGCAGGCCGACCAGCGCCACCGCTGCCGGCTTCCGCTGGTGGTGGCCGCACGGGCTGGTGGATCCGGCTGAGATCTCCCGTGAGGTCGACCAGGTCGCCGACGCCGGATTCGGGTCGCTCGAGGTCGCCGACGTCACCCACAGCCTCCGCGCCCGCGACATCGACATCGACGTCAGCACCCACGGGTGGGGTACGGCGCCGTGGGTCGCCGGAGTGAAGGCGGCGCTGCGTCAGGGTGCGAAGCGCGACGTCCGCATCGACATCACGGTCGGCCCGTCGTGGCCGGCGGCGGTCTCGACGATCACCCCCGACGACGAGGCGGCCTGCACCGAGCTGGTGCACGGCGTGGTCGAGGTCGCCGCGGGGGCGACGTACGACGCCGAGCTGCCCGAGCCGGTCGTCGAGGCTGCGGACTCGGTGACGAAGAAGACCCTCGTCGGCGTCCAGGCCCACCGGGTCGCCGGTCAGGAGATCGACAGCCGGGGCAACCTGCGTTCGACGACCCTCGACCCCGAGTCCTACCGCGACCTCACCTCGTCCGTCGTCGACGGTCGCATCACCTGGACCGCCCCGGCGGAGCCCGCCGACGGCACCTGGGTGCTGTTCGCGTGGTGGCAGCGCGGCTCCGGTCAGGAGCCGGAGGCAGGGCCGCACACCGAGCCCCGCTCCTACGTCGTCGATCACTTCAGCAAGCAGGGCGTGCAGAAGGTGATCGAGCTGTGGGAGGAGCGCATCCTCGACCGGGAGATGCGACAGCTGCTGAAGAAGGCGGGCGGGCAGCTCTTCGAGGACTCCCTCGAGATCGAGACCGACGCGACGATCTGGACGCCCGGGTTCCTCGAGACCTTCGAGGACTCGCGCGGCTACGACCTGCGCCCGTGGCTGCCCATCGTGGTGGAGGAGAACGAGAAGTACCTCTACACGATCGCCTCGGCCGACGACCCGGACAAGCCGGAGTCGCTGCGCACCTACGAGATCCGCGACGACTACAACCAGGTCCTCTCCGACCTGTACCTCACCGCGCACCTGATCCCGCTCCAGGACTTCGCCAAGAAGCTGGGCATGGGGATCCGGATCCAGCCCTACGGGCTCGAGACCGACACCATGCTGCACTCGACGGTGATCGACGTGCCGGAGACCGAGTCGCTCGGCTTCAAGAACCTCGACGACTACCGGATCATGGCCTCGGGCCGCGACATCGCCGGGCACACCCTGCTCTCCTGCGAGGCGATCTGCTACAACGGCGCCGCCTACAACACCGGCTGGGGAGCCGCGCCGAGCACCCGGACGCAGAACCAGGCGCTGTTCACCATCAACAGCATCTTCGTCGCGGGCGTCAACCAACTGATGATCCACGGCTTCCCCTACGCCACGGCGCCCGAGGTGACGTGGCCGGGGTTCGCCGCGTTCTCGCCGTACTACAACGGCGCGATCGGGTACGGCGAGGCGTGGGGGCCACGCACGCCGCAGTGGAAGCACATCAGGGGGATCGCCGACTACATCGCGAGGACCCAGATGGTGCTCCAGACGGGGGCAGCGCGGTACGACATGGCCTTCTGGCGCCACAAGGGTTGGGCGTCCACCGGCATCGGTCCGCAGTGGATCACCAACAACGGCACGAAGAACGGCTGGTCGCACTCGTTCCTCAGTGCGTCGCTGCTCGGACTCCCGGCGGCGAAGAAGGTGCGGGACGGACGTCTCGCCCCCGACGGGCCGGCGTACAAGGTCCTGCTGGTCGGTCCCGACTCGCTGCGCAGCAACAACGTGACGATGGACCTCGAGGGGGCGCGGCGGATCCTCGCGGTCGGCAAGGCGGGCCTGCCGATCATCCTCATCGGCGACTGGACGGCGGTGACGCCGGTCGGCCGCTACGACGAGGCCGAGCTCGCTCAGGTGCGCAGCCTGATGCGCCAGATCGCTGCGTTGCCGAAGACCCGGACGGTGGTGGAGGCGGAGATCCCGACCGCCCTGGCCGACCTCGGGATCGTCAGCGACGTCGAGCACACCGACTCCACCGTCCAGCACGTGCGTCGCGTCGACGGCAAGGTCGACTACTACTACATCGCCAACGTCCGCCACGCCGAGGCGAACCGCAACATCGTGCGCGCCACCCAGGACATCTGGCTGACCGCCACCGACAAGAAGGCGGTGCCGTTCCTGCTGGACGCCTGGACCGGTCAGACGACGCGGGTGGCGGCGTACGAGCGCAACGGCGACCGGATCCGCGTCCGCATCGACCTGGTGCCCGGCGCATCCACCATCATCGCGCTGGCCCCGAAGGGCTTCACACCGGACAAGCCGATCGTCCCGATCGCGACGGCCGGCCAGGAGGTCTTCCAGCGCGGCCTGGTCACCACGCTGCGCACGACCACGGCCGGTTCCATCCCGGTGACCCGCACTGGTGGTCGCACGGTGGAGGTGGAGGTCGACCGCGTCGTCGCGCCGATCACGCCGACCGCGTGGACCCTGGAGGTCGAGGACTGGAAGCCGGCGAACGAGGCCGACCCGACAGACCTGCGCACCACCAAGGAGACCCACGAGACCACCCTGGACGCACTGGGGTCGTGGAGTCAGGTCGAGGGCCTGGAGGACGTCTCCGGCATCGGGCGCTACCGGACCACCGTCGAGCTCGACAAGGACTGGAAGCGGCACGAGGACGGGGCGTTCCTCGAGTTGGGAGAGGTCAACGACACCTTCCGGGTGCGCGTCAACGGCGAGCTCCTGCCGGCTCTGGACCCGATGAACCCGACCATCGACCTCGGCCACCGGCTGCGCAGGGGCACGAACACGATCGAGGTCGAGGTGGCCTCGACGTTGCTCAACCGGCTGCGGGTGGTGACACCCGAGGTCTACGGCGTGGCGCAGCGGCAGAGCTACGGCCTCGTCGGCCCGGTCCGCCTGGTGCCCTACGTCGAGAAGGTCGTCCTGGCGTGAGCCGGGTCCACCATCCGATCGAGCGCTGAGGGACCGGAAACGCCGGCGCCCCGTTCCGGGTGATGATGATGGACAACGAACCGAAGCAGACACAGGAGCCGACATGCGGGTCGCACTGATGGTCACGTGCGTGAACGACGCGATGTTCCCGGGGACGGGCGCGGCCGTGGTCCGCCTGCTGCGGCGGCTGGGCGTCGAGGTCGACTTCCCGCAGGCACAGACCTGCTGCGGGCAGCCGATGGTGAACACCGGCTACCTCGACGAGGCGGTGCCCGCGGTACGGACCTACGTCGACGCCTTCGCCGGGTACGACGCGGTGGTGACCCCGTCCGGCTCCTGCGCCGGCTCCGCGCGGCACCAGCACGCGCTGGTCGCCGCGCGCGGGGCGGAGAACGGGAAGGACCCCGGGCTGCCCGCGGCGGTGGCCGCGGCGCCCCCGACGTACGAGCTCACCGAGTTCCTGGTGGACGTGCTGGGGGTGACCGACGTCGGCGCCTACTTCCCGCACACGGTGACCTACCACCCGACCTGCCACTCGCTGCGGATGCTGGGCGTGGGCGACCGTCCGCGACGGCTGCTGGAGGCCGTGCGTGGCCTGCGCCTGGTCGAGCTCCCGGGCGCGGACCAGTGCTGCGGGTTCGGCGGCACCTTCGCCCTGAAGAACTCCGACACCTCGGTGGCGATGGGCTCGGACAAGGCCCGCCACGTGCGGGAGACCGGCGCCGAGGTGCTGGTCGCCGGCGACAACTCGTGCCTGATGCACATCGGCGGCATGCTGTCGCGGGAACGCTCCGGGGTGCGGGTGATGCACCTGGCCGAGATCCTCGCCAGCACCGAGGGCGCCCGCGAGGGGGTGCCGGCATGAGCGGCACGTTCGTCGGGATGCCGGCCTTCCCCGGCGCGGCCCGCGAGGCGCTCGGCGACACCCAGCTGCGGCACAACCTGGCGCACGCCACCGGGACCATCCGGGGCAAGCGCGCCGCGGTGGTCGACGAGGTCGACAACTGGGAGGACGTCCGGCTCGCCGGCGCCGCCGTCAAGGAGCGGGCGCTGCTCGGCCTCGACGAGCGGCTGGTGCAGCTGGAGGGCGCGCTGATCGCGCGTGGTGCGACCGTGCACTGGGCCCGCGACGCGGCCGAGGCCAACGCGATCGTGGCCGGCGTGGCCAAGGCGCACGCCGTCGACGAGGTGGTGAAGGTCAAGTCGATGGTGACCCAGGAGATCGGCCTCAACGAGGCCCTCGAGGCGGAGGGCATCGCCGCCTGGGAGACCGACCTCGCCGAGCTGATCGTCCAGCTCGGCGGCGACCTGCCCAGCCACATCCTGGTGCCCGCGATCCACCGCAACCGGGCCGAGGTCCGCGAGATCTTCCTCCGGGAGATGGGGAAGGTCGGTCGTCCCGCTCCCGAGAGCCTCACCGACGAGCCGGCGGTGCTGGCCGGCGCCGCGCGCGAGCACCTCCGGGAGAAGTTCCTGCGCGCCAAGGTCGCCGTCTCCGGGGCCAACTTCGCCATCGCCGACTCCGGCACCCTGGTGGTCGTCGAGTCCGAGGGCAACGGCCGGATGTGCCTGACCCTGCCCGAGGTGCTGGTCTCGGTGGTCGGCATCGAGAAGGTGGTCTCCACCTGGGACGAGCTGGACCCGCTGCTGCGGCTGCTGCCGCGCTCGTCGACCGGCGAGCGGATGAACCCCTACACCTCGACCTGGACCGGGGTGACCCCCGGTGACGGGCCGCAGGAGGTGCACGTGGTGCTGCTGGACAACGGCCGCACCCGGGCGTTGGCCGACGAGGTGGGCCGCCAGGCGCTGCGCTGCATCCGCTGCTCGGCCTGCCTCAACGTCTGCCCGGTCTACGAGCGCACCGGCGGCCACGCCTACGGATCGGTCTATCCCGGCCCGATCGGTGCCATCCTCAACCCGCTGCTCAAGGGCACCGGGGTGGACGACCAGGTCGACTCCCTTCCCTACGCCTCGTCGCTGTGCGGCGCCTGCTTCGAGGCATGCCCGGTGCGCATCGACATCCCCGAGGTGCTGGTGCACCTGCGCTCGAAGGTCGTGGACAGCCACCGTGGCGACCGGATCCCGAAGCCGGAGGCGGTCGCGTTCAAGGCGGCCGGCTGGGCCTTCGGCGACGCCAAGCGCCTGGCCGCGGGGGAGCGTGTCTCCGGGATGGCTGGCAAGGTGCTCGGAGGACGCGCCGGCCGCAAGGGAAAGGTGCTCGGCCGGCTCCCCGGCCCGGGGGCGGCATGGACCGACGCCCGAGACCTCCCGGTGCCCCCGGCGGAGTCCTTCCGCGAGTGGTGGAACCGCACCGACGGCGGCCGCGACGAGGGGAGCGCCCGATGAACGCGCGGGAGGAGATCCTGGACCGGGTCCGAGCCGCCCTCGCGGACGCGACCCCGGCGCCGGAGCCGGTCGTCTCCCCGGCCGGAGCCGGGGGCGAGGACCCGCGGGAGGTCGTCCTGGACCGGTTCGCGGAGCGGGTCGCCGACTACCGCGCCCAGGTGGTGCGGTGCGCACCCGGCGAGGTCGCCGCCGCGGTGGCGGCGGCGGTCCCGGACCGAGCGCGCGTCGTGGTACCGGACGGGCTGGCGGCCGAGCTGGTGGCCGGCCTCGCGCCCGAGCAGCTGGTCGCCGACGACGGGCTCACCGCCGACCAGCTGGACCGGGTGGATGCGGTGGTCACCGCGTGCCGGGTCGGCATCGCCGAGACCGGCACCATCGTGCTCGACCACGAGCCCGACCAGGGCCGGCGCGCCCTCTCGCTGGTGCCCGACCGGCACGTCTGCGTGGTCCGCGCCGACCAGGTGGTCCCCGACGTGCCGGACGCGGTCGCGCTGCTGGACCCGCAGCGCCCGCTGACCTGGATCAGCGGACCCAGCGCGACCAGCGACATCGAGCTGAGCCGGGTCGAGGGCGTGCACGGGCCGCGGACGCTGGTGATGGTCCTCGTCGAAGCCGAGGGCGGCTGATGACGATGACGGTGCCCGGTCGCGCGGATCTCGCCGACGACGGCTGGGAGCCCGCGGATGAGGACCTCGCCATCCTCCGGCTGCTCGCCGAGGGCTTCACCACCGACGTGATCGCCGCGCGGGTGGGGCTCTCGGAGCGCACCGTGCGGCGCCGGCTGCGCCAGTGCGCCGACGAGCTCGGGCTCGACTCCTCGATCGAGGTGGTCGTCCACGCCGTACGTCGCGGCGTCATCTGAGATCGACCACGGTGTCGACGAAACGTCGAGCAGGTGCCGGCAGCATGCGGTCCGTGCGCCAGGTCAGGCCGATCGTCCGGCGCGCCAGCGGGCTGCTGATGTCCAGCCCGACCGTGCCGGAGGCGCCGGCGAGCTGAGCGGGCACGATCCCCACGCCGAGCCCTGCGGCCACCAGACCCTCGATGGTGGCCAGGTCGGCGCTCTCGAAGGACACCGGGAGACTGACGCCGGCCTCGGCGAGCATCCGGTTGACGTGGCTGCGGTAGCCGAAGCCGTTCGGCGTGGTGACCAGCTCGTCGCCGGCCAGGTCACGCAGCGAGATGCGGCGTCGTCCGCGTAGCGGGTGTGAGGCCGGGACGATCGCCTGCAGTCGCTCCTCCTGGATCGGAGCCCAGGCGTAGGGTCCGCTCGGGCGCACGGAGGTGATCGCGACCTCGACGCCGCCCTCCTCCAGATCACGCTGGATGTGGTGGGCCGGCTCCTGGGTGAGGACGACGCGGATCGCAGGGGCGACCTCGTGGAACCGACCCAGGACCCGCGGGACCAGCGAGGTCGCCATCGAGTCGAGGAAGGCCAGGCGCACCACGCCGCGCTCGGGATCGAGTCGAGCGTCGAGGTCGACGAGCAACTGCTGGTATCGACCGGCGACCTCCCGGGCGGTGGCCACGACGAGCTCGCCGTCGGGGGTGATCCGGAGGCCGTTCGGCACCCGGGTGAACAGCGTCGTGCCGAGTTCCCCCTCCACCCGCGCAAGGACCCGAGACAGGGTCGGCTGCGGCACCCGCAAGGCGGACGCGGCGTCGGTCACCTGCAGGTGTTCGGCCAGGACCACCAGCCACTCGAGATCGCGGATGCGCATCCCAGTAGCATACCGAAAACGTATGTGAGGTGAGCAGAGCTGCATTGGTGGTATGCAGGTTCAGCGCCGATCCTGGTTCGGTGAGCATCGCTTCCGCACCCGCGTCGACCCGAGCCGAGGAGCCACTTCCGACCGGTCACCTACCGGGCAGCCACGCCTATCGGCGGGTCCTCGCCGCGACGTTCGCCGCCGGCGTGGCGACCTTCGTCCTCCTCTACGACACCCAGGCTCTGTTGCCGGCCCTGCACCGTCAGTACGGCGTCACCCCGTCGGAAGCGACCCTCACCCTGTCGCTGGCGACCGCGGGACTCGCACTCGCGCTGCTCGTCGCCGGCCCGGCCTCGGAGGTGCTCGGCCGCACCGTGATGATCCGGACGGCGGTCTGGGCCGGCGGGGTCGTCGCGGTGCTGACCGCGCTCGCCCCGACCTGGCACCTGCTGCTCGGGGCGCGGTTCCTGCAAGGAGTGGTGATCGCCGGGATGCCGGCGGTGGCCACGGCCTACCTGCGTGAGGAGATGCACGGCTCGGTGCGGGCTCGCGCCGCGGGTCTCTACATCGGCGGCACCGCCGTGGGCGGGATGGCGAGCCGGCTGATCACGGCCCCGGTGGCCGAGGCGCTCGGGTGGCGGGCCGGCCTGGCCGCTGCAGCGGCCCTCGCGCTGGCCTGCGCGGTCGTCGTACAGCTGGCGCTGCCACCCTCGCGCCGCTTCCGGCCGCAGCGGCTGGACCGCCGTCGGCTGGTCGCGATGTCCTCGGCAGCGATGACCGACCGGGGTCTGTGGGCGCTCTACCTGCTGGGTGCCTGTGCGGTCGGGATGCTGGTGGCGGTCTGGAACGCGATCGGCTTCCGGCTCACCGCGGCGCCCTACGGGTTCGGTCTCGGTGCGGCGAGCCTGCTCTACGTGGTCTACGCCGGCGGCACCGTGAGCTCGGCCGCAGCGGGACGCTGGGCGGACCGGTTCGGCGCACGGGCGGTGCTCCCGGCAGGGTGGCTGCTGGCCGCGTCCGGAGTCGTGCTGACCGCAGCAGGGTCCCTCGCTCTGGTGGTGCTCGGCATGGCCCTGCTCACCGCCGGATTCTTCGTGACGCACTCGTTGGCGAGCGGATGGGTGGCGGCCCGGGCGCACGCCGTGGGCGCCAGCGCGAGTCAGGCGGCGGCGTTCTACCTCTGCGCGTACTACGTGGGCTCGTCGGTGTTCGGCAACGTGGGCACCCTGGTGTGGTCGGGCGGCGGCTGGGCCGCGGTGACCGCGCTGGGCCTGGTCCTGCTGGCCGCCTGCGGTGGCCTGAGCTTCTGTCTGCGGCGGACCCCGGAGCCGGTCGATGCCGGTGGCAGGCCGGTCGCCGGCAGCTGAGGGTTGGGGCCCGGGGGACGACCTGGCCGGATCCGGCCAACCTGCGCCGCAACGGTTGCCCCCACGAGTGACCACCGCCACACTCCGTCATGAAACGTTTCATGACTCGGAGTGGAGTTTCCATGCGATCAGATCGACCCGTCTCCCGGCCCCGGCGGGCCGGGCTGGCCGCCCTCGCCGTCACCCTCTCGGCCGGCACCCTGGGTGCACTCGCCCCCGGCGGGGCCCAGGCGGCGCCCGCCGGTGCCGCGCCGGACCAGCCGACCGGCCTCGTCGTCGACGACGTCGCGCACCCGCTCAACACCGACCTCACCCCGCGGTTCGGCTGGCTGCCCCAGGACAGCGACGGCAACGAGATCCAGAGTGCCTACGAGGTGGAGGTCCGTGATGCGTCGGGCGGCGTGGTCTGGGACAGCGGCAAGGTCGGCTCCGGCCAGCAGTCCTACGTCGACTACGCCGGATCCGAGCTCGAGCCCGGCGAGGCCTACGACTGGCGGGTGCGGACCTGGGACCGGACCGACCAGGAGTCCGGGTGGGCGGACGCCAGGTTCGAGACCGGCCTGGGCGACGGCGACTGGGAGGGCGCGGAGTGGATCCGGCGTCCCCCCGGCAACCCTGACCAGAACACCGGGCCGCTGCAGATCGTCGACGGCAAGGGCCGGATCACCGGCAGCAACAGTCAGCCGATCACGATCGCGGCCACGGGAGAGGACTGGACCGACTACGTCTACTCCGTGGACGTCACCGTGGTCAGCAACGCCGCCGCGGTGGTCTTCCGCACACCCGACGATCGCAGCGGTTACATGTGGCAGCTGCACGACGCCGACAACCAGCTGAAGACGCACCGGATGGTCAACGGGAGCTTCCCGACCGACGCTCGCCGTTCGACGCCGCTCGACGTCACCGCGGGGACGACGTACCGGCTGAGCATCCGGGTCGAGGGCCAGACCTTCACCACCAGCATCGACGGGGTCGAGGTCGACTCCTGGACCGACCCGGCAGCCACCGGATCGACCGCCGGGACCATCGGGTTCCGCCAGGCCAGCGGATCCCGCGGGGCCGAGGTCGCCGAGTTCGACAACCTCGAGGTGACCTCGCTGGACGGCAGCGAGACGCTCTTCACCGAGGACTTCTCCGGCGACCTGTCCGCCTGGGCCGCCCCCACGCCGACCCGGGAGGCCGACGAGTACACGCTGGCCCGCACCGAGGTCGCGGTCCCCGACGGCGAGATCGTGCGGGCCCGGAGCTATCTCTCCGCCAGCCACATCGCCGAGCTCTACCTCGACGGCGAGCGCGCCGACCGGATGACCAACTACGGCTACCCGGGCGAGGGCTACTACCAGGCGGCGGACATCACCGACCTGGTCACCGCCGGCGAGGACCTCTCCGTCGGGGCGATGCTGCACTGGTTCAGCTCCGGGCAGGGGCGCGCCGCCGGCGAGCCGGGTCTGCTCGCCCGGATCGTCGTCGAGTACGCCGACGGCTCCGAGTTCGTGGTCAGCACCGACGACACCTGGAAGGTCCGGCGCGGCCCCTACGAGCTGGAGGGCACCCGCAACGGCGAGGGCCTCTACATCGAGCACCTGCGCGGCGACCAGGCGGCCCGGATCGGCGACTGGACATCGCTCGGGTACGACGACAGCGGCTGGTCCGACGCCGTCGTGCTCGGCGCACACCCGGTCGCCCCGTTCACCCACCTCGAGGGCCAGCAGACCCGGCTGACCGAGGAGGTCGTGCACCCCGAGCGGATCCTCACCGCCGACGACGGCACCCCGGTCGCCGACTTCGGTGTGGTGATCCCGGCGCGCCCCGCGGTCCACTTCGAGGACGGTGTGGAGGGCCGCGAGATCGAGCTGCGCGCCAGCTATGGGCTCGCCGCGGACGGCCGGGTCTCCACCGCCGGCACCGACACCCAGGGCACCCGGATGACCTGGCCCTACACCCAGACCGAGGGCGCCCAGGACTTCGAGGCCTTCGGCCACCTGGGTTTCCGGTACCTGGAGATCCCCGGTGCCGGGGAGGAGATCACCGCCGACGACGTCACCGCGACGATCGTGCACACCGAGGTGCCGGAGGGCGGCGCCTCCACCTTCGACAGCTCCGACGACACCCTGGACTCGGTCTACGACCTGATGCAGCGCTCGCTGCTCTACTCGGTCCAGGAGACCTTCGTGGACACCCCGACCCGGGAGCAGGGCCAGTTCCTGCACGACACCGTCAACATCTCCCACGGCCTGATGACCTCCGCCGGTGAGCGGGTGGCCAGCCGACAGGCGATCCGTGAGTTCATGCTCAGCCAGGCTCGCTACTGGCAGACCGGCAACGACGCGGGCCGCTACAACGCCGTCTACCCCAACGGCGACGGCAAGCGCGACATCCCGGACTTCACCGAGGTCGTGCCGAGCTGGATCTGGAACTACTACCTCGACACCGGTGACCGCGCCCTGCTGGAGGAGACCTACGACGAGCTCGTCGCCACGGCCGGCTACGTGCGGCGCCATATCGCCACTGACGGAGCCACCGCCGGTCTGGTCACCCGACTGAGCGGCGGCTCGGGGCAGTACCTGTACGGCATCGTCGACTGGCCGGCGCACGGGCGCTTCGACTACGACATGAACGCCACCGCCCGCACCACCGTCAACGCGTTGGGCGTGGACGTCCTGCGCACCGTGGGCCGGATCGCGGAGGAGCTCGGGAAGCCGGCCGCGGAGGTCGACGCGTTCACCGCGGACGCCGACGCACTGGCGGCGGCGATGAACGCAAAGCTGCGCCGCGAGGACGGCGTCTACATCGACGGCATCGTGGCCGACGGCAGCCAGTCCACCCACGCGGGCCAGCACTCGACCTCCTATGCGATCGCGTTCGGCATCGCCCCGGCCGCGGACGTGCCCGCGCTCGGTGAGCACCTGGCATCGATGGGCATGAAGCAGGGCCCGATGACCGCCCACGTGCTGCTCGAGGCGCTCGCCGACTCCGGGAACCGGGAAGGTCTGCTGCGCCTGCTGACCAACGAGGACGACTTCGGCTGGGCAGGGTGGCTGGCCCAGGGCGGCACCTTCACCCCGAGGCCTGGGAGCTCAGCGGCTCGGCCAACAGCGCGTCCCACGGGTGGGGTTCGGAGGGCATCGTCGAGATCCACGAGTCGGTCCTCGGCATCGAGGTCACCGACCCCGGCGGGGCCGAGGTGCGCATCTCGGTGCCGGACACCGGCCTGGGCGAGGCGTCGGGGTCCCAGCTGACCCAGCGCGGACGGGTCAGCTCGTCCTGGACCCGTGACGGCGACGCGGTCGCGCTGAGCACCACGATCCCGGTGAACGTCTCCGCCGTGGTCGCGCTGCCCGAGGCACCCGAGGGCGTCGCCTACGAGGTGAGCGGGCCCGATGGCGCCGAGGCGGAGGAGCTGGGCACCGAGGCCGGCGTGACGTCGTACCGGATCGGGTCGGGGGAGTGGAGCTTCACCCAGACCGAGGACACCCCGGACCCGGACGCCCCGATCTCGGTCGAGGTGCCGTCCGTCAAGGGCGACGCGGTGGTCGGCGGGCGCCTGCGCGCCGACGACGGCGAGTGGGACCCGGCGGGCGCGACGACCACCGTGCAGTGGCTGCGCGACGGCGCCCCGATCTCCGGGGCCACCTCCTGGACGTACCGCCCGAAGGCCGCCGACGTGCGCGCCCGGCTGAGCGCCGAGGTCACCGCGGAGTACGACGGCACCACGGCGACCGCCTCCTCGGAGCCGACCGGTCGGGTGGTGAAGGCCACGAGCACGGTGCGGGCCAGCGTGAGGCCGGGCAGCGTCCGCGCCGGGCAGCGGGTGACGGTCACCGTGCGAGTCGGCGCCCACGGTGTGCAGCCCACCGGCACGGTGACCGTGCGGTCCGGGAAGGCCAAGCGGATCGTGCGCCTGCGCAACGGCCGGGCCAGTGCCTCGTTCCGGGCGAACGGCAAGGGCTGGAAGGTCGTCCGGGTCGCCTACGCCGGGTCCGACGCCGTCGCCCGCAGCGGCGACCGCGCCCGTTACCGAGTGCGCTGATCCGCGGGCGGCCGGGGTGGGGACGGGCCCACCCCGGCCGCGCGCGCGTCGCGCTCCCGTCATGATGGAGCCATGGGTACCCGCCTGTTCGCCGCCCTGATCCCGCCCGAGGACGCCGTCGAGCACCTCGACGCGTTTCTCGATCCGCGCCGGGACGCCGCCGACTTCCGCTGGACGCTCGCCGACCAGTTCCACGTGACGCTCGCCTTCCTGCCGGACGTGGCCGAGGACCGGGTCGACGACTACATCGACCGGCTGGCCGACGGGCTGGAGCGCACCCCGATCCCGGACCTGCGCCTGGCCGGTCCGGTGGTCTTCCCCGACGCGGCCGCGACGAAGGTGCTGGCGGTCGGAGTGCAGCCGGTCAGCGAGGCGGCCGACGTGGTGGTCGAGCGGATGGCGGGCCGCGCCCGCAACGCGGCCGTCCAGGTCGGCACGGTCGTCGACGGGCAGCGGTTCCGGGCCCACCTCACCGTCGCGCGGCTGCGTCGACCGGCCGACACCACCGACTGGGTGCGGCTGCTGGAGACCTACTCCGGCCCCGACTGGCCGGTCTACGAGGTGGCCGTGGTCGCCTCCCACCTCGGCGAGGGCCCCGGCGGCCGGCCGCGCTACCAGACGCTGGCCGAGATCCCGATCGGCGGCTGAGCGCCGTACCACGAGTTGTGCCGTCGTTCGGTGGCACCAGGAGCCACCGAACGACGGCACAAGCCTCGTTCAGCCGGATCAGCTGAGGTGGTGGACGATCTCCTCGACCTTGTCCTTGGCGTCGCCGAAGAGCATCTGGCTGTTCTCCCGGAAGAAGAGCGGGTTCTGCACGCCGGCGTAGCCCGCGGCCATCGACCGCTTGAACACGATGACGTCCTTGGCGTTCCAGACCTCCAGCACCGGCATCCCGGCGATCGGGGAGGTGGGGTCCTCGGACGCGGCCGGGTTGACCGTGTCGTTGGCGCCGATCACCAGGACGACGTCGGTCTCGCCGAAGTCGTCGTTGATCTCGTCCATCTCCAGCACGATGTCGTAGGGCAGCTTGGCCTCGGCCAGCAGCACGTTCATGTGACCGGGCAGGCGACCCGCGACCGGGTGGATGCCGAACCGTACGTCGACGCCCTTGGCGCGGAGCTTGGCGGTCAGGTCGGCCACCGGGTACTGCGCCTGGGCGACGGCCATCCCGTAGCCCGGGGTGATCACCACGGACGAAGCGCCGGCCAGCAGCTCGGCGGCGGCGTCGGCCTGGATCTCGCGGTGCTCGCCGTAGTCCTTGTCCTCGCCGGGTCCGGCCTCGATGCCGAAGCCGCCGGCGATCACGGAGATGAACGAGCGGTTCATCGCCTTGCACATGATGTAGGACAGGTAGGCACCCGAGGAGCCGACCAGCGCACCGGTGACGATCAGCAGGTCGTTGCCGAGCAGGAAGCCCGACGCGGCCGCGGCCCAACCGGAATAGCTGTTCAGCATCGAGACCACGACCGGCATGTCGCCGCCGCCGATCGAGGCGACCAGGTGCCAGCCGAGCAGCAGGGCGAGCAGGGTGATCGCGCCGAGCAGCAGCGTCGCGCCGGTGGAGGTCTCACCGCCGATGAAGTGGTGGGTGTCCATCGAGACGTAGATCGCGGTCAGGATCGCGAAGAGGACCAGCGAGCCGACGTTGATGTAGTTCTTGCCGGGCAGCATCAGCGGCGCCGACTTCATCTTCGCGGACAGCTTCAGGTTGGCCACGATCGAGCCGGTGAACGTGACCGCACCGATGAAGATGCCGATGGCCACCTCGGCCTCGTGGATGTTGATCAGCGCCTTGATGTCGCCCAGGGCGACCGAGTCACCCTGGGAGAGGTGGGCTCCGCCGATGTGGCCGTTCCAGCCGATCAGCACCGCGGCCAGACCGACGAAGGAGTGCAGCAGCGCGATCAGCTCGGGCATCCCGGTCATCTCGACGATGCGCGCGCGCCACAGGCCGATCACGGCGCCGACCGCGATCGCGGCCAGCATCAGGGTGATCACCAGCGCCCGGTGGTCGACGTACTTGCTGACGTCGATGGTCGCGGCGACCGTGGCGACCAGGGCGACCGCCATGCCGACGATGCCGTAGGTCAGGCCGTTCTTGGCCGACTCGTGCTTGGAGAGCCCGGCGAGGGAGAGGATGAAGAGCAGCGACGCGACGATGTACGCCGCGACGGTGACGGAGTTGATGTCCATGGCGCTCAGGCCCCCTTGCTGAACATGCTGAGCATGCGTCGGGTGACCGCGAAGCCACCGAAGATGTTGATCGAGGCCAGCAGGATGGCGACCGCGGAGAGCGACACGATGAGCAGGTCGTCACTCGCGATCTGCACCAGCGCCCCCACCACGACCACGCCCGAGATCGCGTTCGTCACCGACATGAGGGGCGTGTGCAGCGCGTGCGCCACCTTCCCGATCACGTAGTAGCCGATCACGATCGAGAGCATCAGCACGTTGAAGTGCTGCGGGATGTCACCCGGGGCCGCGGCGTTGACCAGCCAGAACAGCGCGATCGCACCGAGCACCAGGCCGACCTTCGTGCCGGCCGACATCGGCGGCTTGGCCGGCGCGGGCTGCGCGGCCGGGGCAGCGGCGTCCGGCTTGGGCGCGGCGGAGACCTGCACCGCCGGGGGCGGCCACATGCCCTCGCCGTTGTGGACCACGGTGATGCCCCGCTGGACGACGTCGTCGAAGTCCAGCGTCAGCACGCCGTCCTTCTCCGGGGTCAGCAGCTTGAGCAGGTTGACGACGTTGGTGCCGTAGAGCTGGCTGGTCTGCGCCGCCAGACGCCCGGCCAGGTCGGTGTAGCCGAGGATGGTGACCCCGTTGTCGGTCACGGTCCGCTCGTCGGTGACCGTGAGCGCGGCGTTGCCGCCGTTGGCCGCGGCCATGTCGACGATCACCGAGCCGCCGGCCATCGCGGCGATGGTCTCGGCGGTGATCAGCTTCGGCGCCGGGCGCCCCGGGATCAGCGCGGTGGTGATCACGATGTCGGCGGCACGGGCCT
Organism: Nocardioides sambongensis; assembly: GCF_006494815.1. NCBI lineage: Bacteria > Bacillati > Actinomycetota > Actinomycetes > Propionibacteriales > Nocardioidaceae > Nocardioides > Nocardioides sambongensis. Next base: position 3,009,530 of record NZ_CP041091.1, on the reverse strand, counting down.
CCTCGTCGTACATCGCCGCGGTGGCGGCCTCCTGGGCGGCGGTCATCTCCTTGGCGTAGCCGTCGGAGGAGACCTCCTGCTCCATCTCGACGTGCACGAACTGCGCACCCATCGACTCGACCTGCTCGGCCACCTCGGGCCGTACGTCGAAGGCGCGGACGACCGCGCCCATCGCCGAGGCGGCACCGATCGCGGCCAGGCCGGCGACGCCCGCACCGACCACGAAGACGCGGGCCGGCGGGACCTTGCCCGCGGCCGTCACCTGGCCGGTGAACATCCGGCCGAACTCGTGCGCGGCCTCCACCACGGCGCGGTAGCCGGCGACGTTGGCCATCGAGGAGAGCACGTCCATCGACTGGGCGCGCGAGATCCGCGGCACCGCGTCCATCGCCAGGCCGGTGACACCGGCGGCCCGCAGCTGCTCCAGCAGCTCGGGGCTGCGGGCAGGGGCCATCATCGAGATCACCGTGGACCCCGGACGCATCCGGGCGATCTCCTCGCCGGTGGGGGCGTTGACCTTGACCACGACGTCGGCACCCCACACCTCCTCGGAGGTGCCGACACGGGCTCCGTCGTCACCTGTCTCGGTGTAGGCGTCGTCGAGCTGGTCGGCGGCGACGCCGGCGCCGGACTCGACGACCACGTCGTAGCCGAGCTTGCGCAGTTGGGCGGCTGTCTTCGCGGTCGCCGCGACCAGCGTCTCGCCGGCCTTGGACTCGCGGGGAATGCCGATGAGCACCGTTCCTCCAGGTGATCGGGGGCACAAATCGATCGTCAACGTACACAGCCCCCACGCGCGCGGGTCGGCGTCTCACGGTCAGTGGGATGTGACCTGGGACTCAACGGGCCGGAAGATCGATCCAATCCCCGCTGGTTCGTTCCAAAGCCGGGCGCGCCCCCGCACCCGAGGAGGTACGACGCTCAGCCGCCCGCGATGCCGTAGAGCCGGTCGCCTGCGTCGCCGAGGCCGGGCACGATGTAGCCCTTCTCGTTGAGGCGCTCGTCCATCGCCGCGGTGACGATGGTGATCGGCACGTCGAGGTCGTCGATCTGGGCGGCGAGCTTGTCGCAGCCCTCGGGGGCGGCGAGCAGGCAGACCGCGGTGATGTGGTCGGCGCCGCGGTCGGTGAGGAACCGGATCGCGGCGGCCAGGGTGCCGCCGGTCGCGAGCATCGGGTCGAGCACGTAGCACTGGCGGCCGGAGAGGTCGTCGGGCAGCCGCTCGGCGTAGGTGGAGGCCTCCAGGGTCTCCTCGTTGCGCACCATGCCGAGGAAGCCGACCTCGGCGGTGGGCAGCAGGCGCATCATCCCGTCGAGCATGCCGAGCCCAGCACGCAGGATCGGCACCACCAGCGGCCGCGGCGAGGCCAGCCGGACGCCGGTGGTCTCCGCCACCGGGGTGGTGATCCGGTGCGGCTCGACGCGCACGTCCCGGGTGGCCTCGTAGGCGAGGAGGGTGACCAGCTCGTCGGCCAGGTTGCGGAAGGTCGGCGAGTCGGTGTCCTGGTCGCGCAGGACGGTCAGCTTGTGGGCGACGAGCGGGTGGTCCACGACCTGGGTGCGCATGCACCGAACCCTAGATGATCGCCACGGCGAGCGGCGCGTCGATCGCCCGCGTGCGACCGGGCCGCACGGGTCAGAGCAGCAGGCTCGCGGCGACCGCGAACATCACCAGCGCGATCACCACGTCGAGTACCTGCCAGGCACGCGGCCGGGCGAGCAGCGGGGCCAGCCGGGTGGCCCCGAAGCCGAGCGCGGAGAACCAGACCAGGCTGCCGGCCGCGGCGCCGGCCCCGAACCACCACCGGCCGACGCTGCCGTGGGTCTGCGCGATCGAGCCGAGCAGCACCACGGTGTCCAGGTAGACGTGCGGGTTCAACCAGGTCAGCGCCAGCGTCTGCAGCACCACGGCACGGGCGGTGCCGCGACCGTTGCCGGCGGCCTCCAGCTGCTCGGTCCGCATCGCGCGGCGCAGGCAGGCCACGCCGTACCCGATCAGGAAGGCGGCGCCGAACCAGCGCAGCGCCTCGATCAGCCACCCCGCCCGGTCCACCAGCACGCCGACGCCGGCGACCCCGGCCAGGATCAGGACCAGGTCGGAGAGCGAGCAGACGGCCACCACGGGGAGCACGTGCGACCGGCGGATGCCCTGGCGCAGGACCAGGGCGTTCTGCGCCCCGATCACCACGATCAGGGAGAGGCCGGTGAGCATGCCGACGACGAAGGTCATGGGGTCGATCCTGAGGCGCGGCGGCCGACAAGGCCAGCGAATGTTTCTCAGGATCGTTAAGTGATCCTTAGGATGGGTCGGGTGGAGCCTCAGCCGAACCAGCTCGCCGCCCTGGTCGCGATCGCCGAGCACGGCACCTTCGAGGCCGCGGCCCGCGCGCTGCACGTGACGCCGAGCGCGATCAGCCAGCGCATCCGTGCGCTGGAAGCCCAGGCGGGCCGGGTGCTGGTCACCCGCGGCGCTCCGTGCCGACCCACCGACGCGGCGACCGGGCTGGTCCGCCTCGGACGCCAGCTGCGGCTCCTCTACGACGAGGCCGACCTCGGCGACCACGCGCCGACCGAGGTCAGCGTCGCGGTCAACGCCGACTCGCTGGCCGGGTGGTTCCGCGGCGTGCTCGCCGACGTCGGCGGGTGGGGCGACGTGGCCCTGCGGCTGGCGATCGAGGACCAGGCACACAGCCACGAGCTGCTCCGCGGCGGCGAGGTGATGGGCGCGGTCACCAGCGATCCGACCCCGGTCCAGGGCTGCTCGGTCCGGCCGCTGGGCACGCTGACCTACGTCGCCGCGGCGGCCCCCGCCCTGCTCGCCCGGTACGACGCCGCGCCGGACTGGCGGCGGATGCCGGTGGTCCGCTTCAACGACAAGGACCTGCTGCAGGACCAGGAGCTGGCGGCCCACGGGGTCCCGGCGCCGCCGCTGACCCACCGGGTGCCGTCCAGCGACGACTTCCTCGCCGCGGTGGTCGCCGGGCTGGGGTGGGGGATGCTGCCCGCCCACCAGCTGGTCCCGGCCGAGGAGCGCGGCGAGGTGGTCCGGATCGGCCGGCGGGCGGCGAGGGTCCCGCTGCACTGGCAGCGGTGGCGGCTCGACTCACCGGTCCTCGACCGGCTCACCGCGAGTGTGCTCGCGCACCGGCCCGGGTGAGCGGTCCGGCAGCCGTCCACGTCGCTGCGTCCAGTTGCCCTGCGGAACTGTCTGGCGGGTTGGGGGTCGGCCGTGCCACGCTGGACGCCCACGAGCCGAGCGGTGCGGCGATGGAGGCGGCGATGAACGACCTGGACGAGGTGGACGGGGCTGACGAGGTCGACTTCGCCGTGGCCGCCTACCGCGCGGACGGTGACTGGCAGGTCGCCGAGCTGACCCTCGACCACGCGCAGGACCTGCACACCCTGGTCGCGGCGCTCCGCCGTTTCCCGCTCGAGGAGGGGGCGGTCGGTCTGGTCGCGGTCGACGAGGACTTCTGCCTGATCGTCCGGGTCAGCCAGCACGAGACGCGGCTGATGCTCTCCGACATCACCGCCGCCACGGAGTGGGCACTCGCCGCCGAGGCGGTCGAGCTGCTCGGCCTGCCGCTGCCCGAGGACGACGAGGACGAGCCGGAGCCGGCCGGCGATCTGGACCTGCTGAGCGACCTGGGCATGTCGGCGCTGGACCTCGCGGTCCTGCTCGACGACGACGACGCCTACCCCGACGAGATGCTCTCCGACGTCGCCCGGGTGCTGGGCTTCGGCGACCTCTTCGACGACGCGGTGGGGCTCGCCTCGGCGTGAACGGTGGACGTTGGCGGCCCGCGATGCAGGCCGCGCTGGTGCAGGCGCGCGCCGCCCTGGCGGGCGGGGACGTGCCGATCGGCGCGGTGGTGCTCGACGCCGACGGCACCACGGTGGGCGTGGGGCACAACGTCCGCGAGGCCGAGGGTGACCCGACCGGTCACGCGGAGGTCGTCGCGCTGCGGGCGGCGGCCGCGGCTCTCGGCGAGTGGCGCCTGGCCGGCTGCACCCTGGTGGTCACCCTGGAGCCGTGCACCATGTGCTCCGGTGCCGCCGTGCTGAGCCGGGTCGACCGGGTCGTCTTCGGCGCCTACGACGACAAGGCGGGTGCGGTGGGCAGCCTGTGGGACGTCGTACGGGACCGTCGGCTCAACCATCGGCCCGAGGTGGTCGCCGGGGTGCTCGCCGAGGAGTCGACGGCCCTGCTCGAGGAGTTCTTCGCCCGCCAGCGCCGCTGACCGGGCTCAGCGCAGGGTGGCGGCCTCGGCGGCGAGCTTGGAGATCCGCTCCCAGTCGCCGGCGGCGACCGCGTCGCCCGGCGTGATCCAGGAGCCACCGACGCAACCGACGTTGGGCAGCGCGAGATAGCTCGGCGCCGACGCGGGGGTGATCCCGCCGGTGGGGCAGAAGCGGGCCTGCGGCAGCGGCCCGCCCACCGACTTCAGGTAGGGCGTGCCGCCGGCGGCCTCGGCCGGGAAGAACTTCATCTCCTGCTGACCGGACTCCAGCACGGCCAGCACCTCGGAGACCGTGGAGGTGCCGGGCAGGAACGGGACCCCGGTCGCCTGCATCCCGGCGAGCAGGGTCGGGGTGCAGCCGGGGGAGACCAGGAACCGGGCGCCGGCGGTGACCGCCGCCTCGGCCTCGGCCGGCGTGGTGATGGTGCCGGCACCGAGCAGGATCTCGGGCACCTCGCTCGCGATCGCGCGGATCGCGTCGAGCGCCACCGGGGTGCGCAGGGTCAGCTCGACCGCGGGCAGTCCTCCGGCGACCAGCGCCCGGGCCAACGGCACCGCGTCCTCGACGCGGTCCACGACGACGACCGGCAGCACCGGCACGGCGTCCAGCACGGAGGCGGTGGTGCCAGCGGGCTCAGTGGGTGTGGGCAGGCTGGACAACGGCGGCCTCCTCGGCGGCGGTGGGGACGGGGACGGGCAGTCCGAAGACGGACGCACCCTGATCGGCGGGACCGATCGTCGCACGGAACGCGGAGAACAGGTCGCGTCCGGTGCCGGCCCATTCCGCCTCGGTGGGCGCGTGGCCGGTGGCCGGGCGGTCGGCGAGCACGATCGCCTCGCCGTCGGCGTCGACGATGGTGAGCACATCCGCCTCGGCGTCGAGGGTGATCAGGTCGCCGTCGCGGACCCGGCTCAACGGTCCGCCGAGTGCCGCCTCCGGCGTCACGTGGATCGCGGCGGGCACCTTGCCCGAGGCTCCCGACATCCGGCCGTCGGTGACGATCGCGACCCTCTGGCCGCGGTCCTGCAGCACGCCGAGCGCAGGGGTGAGCTTGTGCAGCTCGGGCATCCCGTTGGCGGCCGGTCCCTGATAGCGGATCACCGCGACCAGGTCCTGACCGTCGAGCTCGCCGGCGCCGAACGCGTCCAGGAAGTGGTGCTGGTCGTCGAAGACCCGCGCCGGGGCGGAGACGTAGCGGTGCTCGACGGCGACCGCGGAGGTCTTGATCACGCCGGTGCCGAGCGGGCCGCGGACCACCTTGACCCCGCCGTCGGCGGAGAACGGGTCGTCGGCGGGGCGCAGCACGTCGGTGTCCAGGCTGTGGTCGGTGCCCGGGCGCCAGGTCAGCTCGCCGTCGATCAGGACCGGCTCGGTGGTGTAGCGGCGCAGTCCGGGGCCGGCGATGGTCTGCACGTTCTCGTGCAGCAGGCCGGCGTCGAGCAGGGTGCGGACCAGGAACCCGATCCCGCCGGCGGCGTGGAAGTGGTTCACGTCGGCGGAGCCGTTCGGGTAGATGCGGGCCAGCAGCGGCACCACGGCGGAGAGGTCGGCCAGGTCGTCCCAGGTCAGCTGGATGCCCGCGGCCCGGGCGATGGCGACCAGGTGCAGGGTGTGGTTGGTCGACCCGCCGCTGGCCAGCAGCGCGACGCAGGCGTTGAGGATCGCCAGCTCGTCGACCATCTCGCCGAGCGGCGGGGCGTCGTCGTGCTGCGGGGTGAGCGCGACCGCCCGCTCCGCGGCGGCGTCGGTCAGCGCCTCGCGCAGCGGCGTACCGGGGTTGACGAAGGAGGAGCCCGGCAGGTGCAGCCCGAGCACCTCCATCAGCAGCTGGTTGGAGTTCGCCGTGCCGTAGAAGGTGCACGTCCCGCGGGAGTGGTACGACGCCGACTCTGCCTCGAGCAGCTCCTCACGCCCCGCCTTCCCCTCGGCGAAGAGCTGGCGCACGTGCGCCTTCTCCTTGTTCGGCAGGCCCGAGGTCATCGGACCGGCCGGCACCCAGACCGACGGCAGGTGGCCGAAGGAGAGCGCGCCGATCAGGAGGCCGGGGACGATCTTGTCGCAGACCCCGAGCAGCAGTGCGCCGTCGAACATGTCGTGGGACAGTGCGATCGCGGTGGACATGGCGATCACGTCGCGGCTGTAGAGGGAGAGCTGCATCCCGTCGCGGCCCTGGGTGATGCCGTCGCACATCGCGGGCACGCCGCCGGCGACCTGGGCGATGCCGCCGGCGCGGATCACGGCCTGCTTCAGCACCGGCGGGTAGTCGCCGTAGGGCTGGTGCGCCGAGAGCATGTCGTTGTAGCTGGTGACGATGGCCAGGTTGGGCTTGCCGCCGCGCTTGAGCTCGGTCTTCTCCGCGCCCTCGGCGGCGGCGAACCCGTGGGCCAGGTTGGCGCAGGCCAGCCGGCCGCGGGCGGGCCCGCGCTGGCCTGCGGCCCGGATCTTGTCCAGGTAGGCGGCCCGGGTGCCGGCGCTGCGCTCGATCAGCCGGTCGGTCACCTCGGCGAGCACCGGGTGCAGCGGGACCGGAGTGGTCGTGGGGGTGGTCGGGATGTTCACTCAGCTCTCCTGCCAGGCGTGGCCGTCGGCGGCCAGCAGCGCTGCTGCCTCACCGGGACCGTGGGTGCCGTCGGGGTAGGGGATCGGGGTGGTCTCGGGTGCGGTCTCGGCCAGCTCCTGCCAGCGCTCGAGGATCGGGGTGACCCAGGCCCAGGCGGCCTCCACCTCGTCGCGGCGCATGAACAACGTCGGGATGCCGCGGATGACGTCCATCAGCAACCGCTCGTAGGGGTCCGGGCAGCGCTCGTCGAAGGCGGTGGCATAGCTGAGGTCCAGCGAGGTGGGGTGCAGCCGGATGCCGCCGGGGCCGGGCACCTTGGCGGTCAGGTGCAGCTGCATCCCCTCGTCCGGCTTGAGCCGGACGGTCAGCCGGTTGGGCTTGGTGGTGCCCTCGCTGTGCGGGAACATCGCGTGCGGCGGCTCCTTGAAGACCACCTCGATCGCGGACTCGTCCCGGGCCATCCGCTTGCCGGTGCGCAGGTAGAACGGCACCCCGGCCCAACGCCAGTTCTGCACGTCCGCGCGCAGCGCGACGAAGGTCTCGGTGTCGGTGGCGTGGCCGATCTCCTCGGCGTAGGAGGCGTACTGGCCGCGCACCACCCGCTGGTCGACCCCCGGCCCGGTGATCGGCGCCAGCGCCTGGAGCACCTTCAGCTTCTCGTCGCGCACCGTGTCCGGGCCGACGTAGGTGGGCGGCTCCATCGCCACCAGGCAGAGCAGCTGGAGCAGGTGGTTCTGCACCATGTCGCGCAGCGCGCCGGCGTCCTCGTAGTACGGCGCCCGGTGCTCGGCGACCCCCGGTGCCTCGGCGACGGTGATCTGCACGTGGTCCACCCAGCGGGAGTTCCACAACGGCTCGAGGAAGGTGTTGGCGAACCGGGTGACCAGCAGGTTCTGCACCGACTCCTTGCCGAGGTAGTGGTCGATCCGGAAGATCTGGTGCTCGGCGAAGACGGCGCCGACCGCGTCGTTGATCCGGCGGGAGGACTCCAGGCCGTCGCCGATCGGCTTCTCCAGCACCACTCGGCAGTCCGGGGTGACCATGTCCATCGCGGCGAGGTGCTCGGCGATCGCGCCGTAGAGGCCGGGGTCGACGGCCAGGTAGTAGATCCGGGTCGGGGCCGCCGGGTCGACGCCGTCCCGGGTGTCGCCGTCGGTGGTGAAGCCCTGGGTCACCGCGGGCGCGCGCTCGTGGTCCTTGAGCAGGCCGTGCAGACGGTCCCAGCCGTCGGTGCTGTCCACGTCGAGGGCGACGTGGTGCAGGCGGTGGATCAGCCGGTGCAGAGCGCCGACCTCCAGGTCGTCCTCGGGGATCGTGTCGAAGAGGACGCGGCTGACCATGTCGCGGTAGCCGGCGTCGTCGAGCGCGCTGCGCGAGACGCCGATGATCCGGGTCTCCGCGGGCAGCTGGCGCTCCCGCTCCCGGTGGTAGAGGCCGGGCAGCAGCTGGTACAGCGCGAGGTCGCCGGTCGCGCCGAAGACGGTGAAGTCGCAGGCAGGCAGCACGAGGTCGGGGGTGTGCTCGGTCATCGGAGTCAACGGTAGTCGTCGGGTCGCTCTCAGGGAACCCCACTTAGGTACTTTTCAGACAAAAGTGACCCGACTACAGTGTGGAACATGTCCGAAGCAGTGCTCGACGAGGCGGAGGCAGCGGCGGTACGCGCCGAAGGGCCCCGGGAGGCGGTGCGGGAGGCGGCGCGCGAGCTGGGTCGTGAGCTGCCCAGCGCCGGCGACCTGTTGCAGCTGCTGCGCACCGGACGGGCCACCACCCGCTCCGACCTGCGCCGGCTGACCGGACTCTCCCGGACGGCGATCGTCAACCGGGTCAGCGCGCTCTCCGACGCCGGGCTGGTGCTGCTCGGTGCCGAGCTCGCCTCGACCGGCGGCCGGCCCCCGGCAGCCTGGTCTTCAACCACACCGCCGGCGTGGTGCTGGCGGCCGCGATCGGCCGCTCCCGCTCGCAGGTGGCCGTCTTCGACCTCGCCGGCAACCAGCTCGCCGCGTCCGCGGTCGACCAGGAGATCGGGGCCGGGCCGGACGAGGTGATGCCGGTCGTCGCCGAGCAGCTCTCCGCGCTGCTCGAGCCCGGCTCCCCGCCGGTGCTGGGCATCGCGATCAGCCTGCCCGGCGTGGTCGACGCCGAGCACGGCACGAGCATCGACACCCCGGTGCTGCCGGGGTGGAACGACGTGCCGCTGGCGCCGTACCTGACCGCGGTGGCCGACGCCCCGCTCTTCCTGGCCAACGATGCCGACGCGATGGCGCGCTCGGAGTATCTCGGCCACGCCCACCCCGACGGTGGGATGCGGAACCTGCTGGTGGTGAAGGCCTCCACCGGGATCGGCCTCGGCGTGCTCGCCGACCGGGCCCTGGTCGCCGGCTTCCGCGGCGGCGCCGGGGACCTCGGCCACACCAAGGTGGCCGACGCGGCCGGACGTCCCTGCCGGTGCGGCGACACCGGCTGCCTGGAGACGATCGCGGCCGGCTGGGCGCTGGTCGCCCGCCTCCAGGAGGAGGGGCGCGCGGTGAGCCACGTGCGGGACCTGGTCACCCACGCCCGCGACGGCGACGCCGAGGCCAAGCAGCTCCTCCGCGAGAGCGGCCGGCAGGTGGGCGAGCTGCTCGCCGTCGCGATCAACCTGCTCAACCCCCAGGCCGTCGTCCTCGGCGGCGACATGTCCGAGGTGTACGACGTCTATGCCGCCGGCATCCGCGAGGCGGTCTACGCCCGCTCCTCGGCTTTCGCCACCCGCGAGCTCCAGTTCCTGCCGGCCACCTACGGCGACCGCGCCGGCCTGGTCGGCTGCGCGGCACTGGCGATCAAGCGGGTGCTGAGCCCGGCCGCGGTGGACGCCCGCCTGCTCACCGGCTGAGGCGCGCCCGGCACCCGCCACTGGGTCCGTGCGGCAGGATCGAGCCATGGAACATCGACCCTTCGGATCCACCGGCCGCACCGTCTCCGCCGTCGGCCTCGGCACCTGGCAGCTCGGCGCGGACTGGGGCGAGGTCAGCGAGACCGACGCCCGCGCCGTACTGGAGGCGTCTGCTGAGGCAGGGGTGACCTTCTACGACACCGCCGACGTCTACGGCGACGGGCGCAGCGAGCAGATCGTCGGCCGCTTCCTGGCCGACCACGGCGGCCCCGAGGGATCGGGCTTCACCGTGGTCACCAAGATGGGCCGCCGGGCCGAGCAGCTGCCCGACAACTACGTGCTCGACAACTTCCGGGGCTGGCTCGACCGCTCGCGGCGCAACCTCGGGGTCGAGGTCATCGACCTCGTCCAGCTGCACTGCCCGCCGTCGGCGGTGATCGAGAACGCCGCGACCTACGAGGCGCTGGACACGCTGGTCGCCGAGCAGGTGATCGCCGGCTACGGGGTGAGCGTGGAGACCTGCGACCAGGCGCTGGCCGCGATCGCCCGTCCCGGCGTGAGGTCGGTGCAGATCATCCTCAACGCGTTCCGGCTCAAGCCGCTGGACCGGGTGCTCCCCGCCGCCGCGGCGGCCGGGGTCGGCATCATCGCCCGGGTCCCCCTCGCCTCCGGGCTGCTCACCGGCAAGTACGACGCCAGCACGACCTTCGCCTCCGACGACCACCGCAATTACAACCGCGACGGCAGCGCGTTCGACGTCGGGGAGACCTTCTCCGGGGTGGACTACGCCACCGGGCTCGAGGCGGCGGCAGCCTTCACCGAACTGGTCCGGGACACCGTCGGCGACGACCTCACCCCGGCCCAGGCGGCGATCGCCTGGTGCTGGCAGCAGCCGGGCGTGACCACGGTGATCCCCGGCGCCAGCCGGCCGGCCCAGGCGGCCGCCAACGCCGCCGCCGGCGAGGCCGGACCGCTGCCCGCGGCGTTCCTCGACGGGGTCCGTGCGCTGTACGACGAGCGGCTGCGGGAGGCGATCCACCCGCGCTGGTGAGGCCGGGGTGCGATGAGTCCGGGCGGCGGTGTCGGTCGCACCGGGTATGAACTCCTCCATGACCCCTCTCGTGCTGACCCCCGATCCCGTGACCGGCGTCGAGACGGTCGAGGTGCCGCCCGGCATCACCACCGTCGAGCTCCGCCACGGCGGCGTGACCATCGACCGCCTGCCGGCCCTCTTCGACGCCGGATACGCCGTCCTGGCCGGGCTCGGCCCGATCGGCCCCGGATACGCCGTCTACGACGGCGACCCGAGCGTGACCTTCGACCTGACGATCGGATTCCCGGTGGCCCAGGTCCCCGGGGAGCTGCCGGACCGGGTGGTGGTCACCGAGTTCCCGCCGGGCCGCGCCCTGATGCACAGCCATGTCGGCGGCTTCGACGGCCTCGTCCGTGCCTGGAGCGAGCTCTCCGCCCACCCCGACGCGCAGGGCCGGGCCCGCTCGATCGAGATCTACGTGAACGATCCGTCGGTGACGCCGGCCGAGCAGCTGCGCACCGACCTGCTGGTGCCGCTGGGCTGATCGGACCGCCCGCCGGGGTCGCGGGGAGGGCACGATTTCGGCGGCCGGACCCGCTTCGGTAATGTTTCCCGCGGTGGCGTGTCCGAGAGGCCGAAGGTGCATCACTCGAAATGATGTGTGGGGCAACCCACCGTGGGTTCAAATCCCACCGCCACCGCAGCGATGTCCTCGCGGACATCACGATGGCCCGGACCTGATCAGGTCCGGGCCATCGTCGTCTCTACGGGTGGGCCGTCAGGGCGTCGCGTCGTCGTTGCGCACGGCGTGCTTGGCGTCCGCCGCGACCTCACTCGCCTTCTGCGCGGCGGCGTCTCCGACCTCGTGCGCCTTCTCCGCGGCGGCGTCACCGACCTCGCTCGCCTTCACCGCGGCCATGGTGCCGAGGTCGCCGGCCTTCTCCTTCGCGACCTGCTCGCCCTGGGCGACCTTCTCCTGGACCCGCGGGTCCTTCCAGACCTTCTGGGCCGAGCCGGTGATCTGCTCGTACCTCTCGCGGCCCGCCTTCGCGCCGAGGACATAGCCGGCGCCGAACCCGATCACGAACATGAGCTTCCCGGACATGTGCTCACCTCTTCTGCTGGGGTGCTTCCAGGCTAGCCGCGGGGCGAAGCGGCCGACTCCACCCGTTCGGGTTGCTTCCGCGAGCACGGGCCGAAGGTGGGCAGGACGGCTCGCCTCAGCGACGCTTCCGCACGCGCCACACCCGACCCGGCAGCTCCTCCACCTCGTAGTCGGGGTCGTGCACCCGATGGTGGTGCCACGGGCAGAGCAGCACCCCGTCCGCCAGATCCGTCCTGCCGCCCTGACTCCAGGGCTGACGATGGTGTGCGTCGCACCAGGTCGCCGGGACGGTGCAACCCTCGGCGCGACAATGTCGGTCGCGCAGTCGGAGCGCCTTGCGTTGCGCTGGGCGGAAGAGTCGGTCGGCGCGGCCGAGGTCGAGCACCTCGGAACGGTTGCCGAGGACCGCGGGGACGATCTTCGCGGCGCAGGCGAGGCGACGTGCCTCGCCTGCGGACAGGTTGGGCAGTGGCCGGCCCTCCACCTCGGGGGTGGGGAGGTCGAGCAGGGTCGCGGTGGCCAGGTCGGAGCGGAGCTGCTCGAGCGTCATCGTCACGATGACCGTGGTCGCATCGCCGGCCTGCTCCGGCAGCCGGGACGGGTCGGTCCGCTCCAGGAGTTGGACGAAGGCGTGCGCGAGTCGGCGCGAGTGGGGCACCCGGAGCGCCTCGTTGGTCGGGTCGCCCGGCTTGCCACGAGGCGAGGTGAAGGCCTCCAGGTAGGTGCGCAGGCGGGACGCCGCGGAATCCGGGATCAGACCGCTGATCCGCGTCGTTCCGTCCCCGTCCCGGCGCAGGGTGAGGCGCGACCTCTTCCAGGCACTGGCCTCCTCGTCCTGCAGGCGCCGGGCCCCGGCTGCCTCGGCGACCTCCGGCGCGACGTGGTCGAGGATGGCGCGGCCGAGGTGGCGCAGCTCGCTGGGTGAGTGGCGGGCGCACAGGCGGACGAGGTTGAGCTCGGCCTGGCGGCGGGTGTCCTGCTCGATCCAGTCCGGCAGTGCGTCGAGCGCCTCGACCACCACTCGGGCTTGGTCGAGGTTGGCCCGCCCGCCGGCCAGCGCCTCGGCGACGGCGGGGTGGTCGGCATCGAGGGAGTGCGCCAGCCTCTGGTCCGCGCGGGCGCGGCGCAGGTCGGCGTTGAGGCGGCTGGCCTGCCAGGCCGCGACGTCTCGGCAGGCGGTGTCCTCGGCGAGGTCCCCCGCCGCGGCCGTGACCCGGAGCCGCAGCGCGGCTGCCTCCGACTCGAGTGCGGCGAGATCGCGGAGCGCGGCCTCCTTCTCGGCGAGGGAGAGGTAGGTCGGCTGCAGATCGCGTGCCTCGCGCAGGGCGTGGCGCGATCGGTCGACGGCGTGGTTGATGGGATGGGTGACCGTGCTGCGTGTGCTGCTCAACCTCCGCACCTCCTGCGTGCCCGAGACAAGGTGACCTGCTGCTGTCCAGTCTCCGGGAGCGGTCCGACACATTCCCGGGCCGATGCCGTCCGGCGCGGGCGTCGCGCTCGCCGGTTGACCACCGCGGGATGCTGGGAGCGTGGCCGACCGAACGCGCGACGCTCGCGCCGCCGAGCACCCGATCTTCCCCCCGATCTTCGTGGTGCACCGGCACGACGCGTCCACCCTGCACTTCGACCTCCGGCTCGAGGTCGAGGGAGCCCTGGCCTCCTGGGCGGTGCCCAAGGGGCCGTCGCTGGACCCGAGGGACAAGCGGCTCGCCGTACGCGTCGATGATCACGACCTCGACTACGCCGACTTCGAGGGCCGCATCGGCGCCGGGTACGGCGAGGGCACCGTGATCGTGTGGGACACCGGCACCTTCGAGAACGCCACCGAGAAGGACGGGGAGGCCGTCGGGCCCGCCGAGGCGCTGCGGGCCGGTCACCTCAAGGTGGTGCTGCACGGTGAGAAGTTGCGCGGCGCCTTCGCGTTGACCCACACCAGGATGGGTGGTGACGAGGCGAACTGGCTGCTGGTCAAGGTCGACGACGAGGCGGCGGACCGGCGTCGCCGGCCGACCTCGACCCAGAACGAGTCGGTGCTGAGCGGGCGGACCAACGACGACCTGGCGTCCGGGTCCTAGGTCAGCACTTCGCGGCGGAGTTCCCGGCGCTGGGCGAGAGCGCGCGCAGCCACCCCTCGCCGATGTCCCACAGCGCGATCACCGCCGCCGTCACGGCGACGATGGTGTGGGTGAGCCCGGGGTCGAAGCCGGACCAGTCCTGCTGCACGGCGTCGACCATCGCCGGGTTCAGCAGCTCCTCGGCCCGGCTGAGGTGGATCAGGATGCCGGCGAACGCCAGCGAGAGCGCGGTGTTGGCGGCGGCGAGGGGGACGGTCCAGCGGCCGGTGCGGTACTTGGCGATCTCGAGGACCGCCTCGGCGACCATCAGCGCCAGCAGCAGGGGCAACCAGAGCGACCAGAGCTCCGGGTCGAGGATCGGGACGGACTCCCCGTCGGCGCCGTCGATCGGCGAGCGGAACTGCTGCCAGATCAGCAGGGCAGCCATGAAGGCGAGGAAGGCCAGACTCGTGACGGTGTCGCGGAGCCGACCGGGATGGGTGGGCAGCGGCGGCAGTTGGTCCGGGGTCCATTCCACGTCGAGGGAGTCGCGCAGGGCGTCGTGACCCGGCCCGGACCGTTCGATCAGCACGAAGGTGAGGGTCAGCCAGAAGCAGATCTGGACCAGGGCGGTGAGTCCGGCCCAGACGGCGCCGCCGATCACGTGCCCGATCGGGTCGCCGTCGAGCGCGTCGACAACGCCGACCGCGATCGTCACTGCCGGGACGGCGACGGCCAGGAGTTGCGCCAGCGTGCGCTGGAACGCGGGGTAGAGGTCGGGTCCGATCAGGTAGAGCCCGCGGCCGGAGTAGCCGGCGGCGAGGCGAGCGGGGTCGCCGAGCTCGGTCAGGGCGGCTCGCTCGCGGGCGTCCGTGTCGAGGTCGGGGCGCTCGTGCTCGAGCGCCTCGAGTCGGTCGGCGATGCCGCCGCGCAGCTCCTCGGCGACGTCGTCGCGCTGGGCTGCGGGCAGCCGGCGGGTGGCGGCGTGGACATAGCGCTCGGTCAACGTGGCGCCGGCGCGCTCGGTGGGGAGGGGAGAGGCGGGCATGGTGCTCACCGGAGCCTTTCGATCGACGTGTGCAGCGCCTGCCACTCCCGCAGCAGCGCATCGAGAAGGGCCTCGCCGTCCGGGCTGACCCGGTAGAACTTCCGCGGCCGCGACTCGTCGGTGTTCCACGCGCTGCTCAGCAGGCCCTGTTTCTCCAGGCGCCGCAGCAGCGGGTAGAGCGTGTTCGCGTCCACCGCGAACCCGGCCTCGGACAGCCTCTCGAGCAGCGCGTACCCGTAGGTGGGCTCGCGCAGGATCGCCAGCGCGGCCACCACCGCGGTGCCGCGTCGCAGCTCCTGGAGGTGGCCGGCGAGGAGGTCGTCCATGACGCGCACATTACTGTGTGTCACACACCATTGTCCATCGCGCAGCGTCGAGGTGCGGATGCAGATGCCTGCGCCCGGTGGCGCGCCCCATCCGGATCGGCGCGGAATTCGCCGAAATCCGGGCCAATCCGCATGGGGCGCGCGAAAGACCTCAGCCCAGGACGGTCCGGGTGCTCGCGGCGTTGACCGGGCGCTTGCGGGAGAACGCGCTGAGGTCGATCTTCAGCCCGGTGTGCTCGCCGACGTGATGGACCGGGTCGCGGTCGTGGTCGTGCCCGGCCTCCACCGCGGCCACGATCTCGGCGAGGAACCGGCCGGCCAGCGGCGCGTTCTTGAACTGGTTGCCGCTGGTGCCCATCGCCACGTAGAACCCGTCCGCATCGGTGCGGTCGTAGATCGGCGTCCAGTCGTCGGCCACGTCGTACACCCCGACCACTCCCGAGGGCCGGTTGGGCATGCGCAGCTCGGGCAGCCGCCGCGCGGCGCGGGTCACCTGGGCCTCGTAGCGGGCGTTCGTCACGTGCAGGTCGGCGTCGTCGGGGTCCTCCAGCCACTCGAAGGGGTCGCACTCCGGCTCGGTGCCGCCGACCACCCAGGCGCCGGCGGGGCCGGGCCGCATGTAGGTGCCGAGGTCGATGTCGAAGACACCCGGACCGGGCTCCTCGTCGGTGCCGTGGCCCGCCGGCCGGCCCACCTGGTGGACCTCCTGGCGCAGCGGCCGCACACCGACCGTGAACTCCTCGCCGACGCCGGCCATCCGGTTGAACGCGCCCGACCAGGGGCCCGCGGCGTTCACCACCACCGGCGCCTCCACGCGCCGCCCGTCGGCCAGTCCGAGCGTCCAGACCGACCCGACCCGCTCGGCGGAGGTGACCTCGGCCCGGAAGAGGGTGCGCGCCCCGCACCGCCGTGCCGCCTCGGCGAGGTTGTCCGCGGCGAGCCGCGGGTCGTCCATGTAGCCGGCGTCGGGGGTGTGGATGGCGCCGAGCGAGCTGGACGCCTCCTCCCAGAAGGCGTCGTCGGTGATCGGGTGGTTCGGCCAGTAGGCGCCGACGTCGACCTGGGGGAACCGGCGGGCGAGCTCCCCGGCGTCGTAGTAGGCGAACGGCACACCCGCGGCCCGCAGCAGGTCCTGGCTCTGCTCCAGCGGGACGGCGGGAACGTCGAGGTGCAGCATCCCGGTCCGCCGGAACCTGGTCAGCGGTGGCGTGTCCGCCGCGGCCGGGTCGAAGCCCAGGTGCTCGGCCCACTGCTCCCAGCAGAACTTCGCCTCCCAGGAGGTCGCGACGGTGTCGAAGGTGGAGTAGAGGAACCGGATGACGGCGCTCGACGCGCTGGTGGAGCCGTGGCCGGCGCCCCCGGCCTTGTCGAGCACGAGTACGTCGCGGCCCGCGCGGCTCAGCTCGTAGGCGATCGCGGAGCCGATCACACCGGAGCCGACGACGACGGCGTCGGCGGTCAGCGAGGTGGACATGCTCACCGGTCCTTCCCTGGGTTGACGTGCGGACGGATCTCGGGCGGCAGGCTCACGCGTCGACGACGATGTCGCCGATCGGGGTCGAGCAGCAGGGCAGGAAGCGCCCCGCCGCCACCTCCCGGGGCCGGATCCCGCCGGCGTGGCGCATGTCGACGTCTCCGGTGAGCAGGGTCGACTTGCAGGTGCCGCACAGGCCCTGGGCGCAGCCGGTCGGCAGCCGGACACCCGCGGCCGCGGCCGCGGCCAGCACCGTGGTGCCCGGGCGCAGTCGACCTCGCGGTCGCTGCGGGCGAAGCGGACGGTGGCACCCACCCCCTGCTCCGCCGCCGGTGCGGCGGTGTCCTCGGTCGGCGCCGGGGGCCGTCGATGACGAAGCGCTCCTCGTGCCGTCGCGCGGGGTCGGCGCCGAGGGCGTCGAGCGCGTCCCGGGCCGCGGCCAGGTAGCCGGGAGGTCCGCACAGGAAGACCTCCCGCTCGGTCAGGTCCGGCACCTCGGCGCGCAGCACCTCGGCCGACACCCGGCCCCGATGACCGTCCCAGGTCGCGTCGGGGGCGTCGGACTCGCACACCCACACCACGCGGACGCCCGGCTGGCCGGCGACCACCGCGTCAACCTCGGCCCGGTCGATCAGGTCCACCGGCGTGCGTGCGTGGTGCACCACCACCAGGTCGACCTGCTCGGCGAGGTCGGCGACCGCCCGCAGCGTGGACAGCGTCGGGGTGATCCCGCTGCCCGCCGACATCAGCAGGTACGACGTCGCCGGGTGCTCCACCACCGAGAACTCGCCCAGCGGCCCCCGCACCCGCAGCCGGTCGCCCGGCGCCAGGTGGTCGTGCAGCCACGACGACATGCGTCCCCCGGACTCCCGCTTCACGGTCAGGGTCAGCAGGTGGGGGCGGGTCGGCGGCGAGGAGATCGTGTAGCAGCGCTCGACCTGCTCGCCGTCGATCGTGGCGGTCAGCGTGACGTACTGCCCCGGCGCGAAGACGAACCCCGTGCGCGGACCCGGGGGAGCGGACCGACCGGGTCGAGCACCAGGGTGACCACGTCGTGGGTCACCCGGCGCACCCGGCGTACCGCGACCTCCAGGTCGAAGGGCACCGGCTCGGCCAGCACCCCGGCGCCGAGCGATCCGGCGACCGCGACGAGCCGGGGCGGTGGTGCCGGCGGGTGGAACGGTGCTGCCGACAGTTCGCTCATCGGGCAGCCTCCTCACGCACGCGGGCGTCGTACCAGCGGAGGAACGACTCGACGTGGCGCTCGGCCCGGCTGTAGGGACCGGGCAGGTAGGCCGGGTCGGTGACCCCGGCCTGGGTGCGGGCGACGAAGGTGGCGTCCTGCTCGTTGGTCCGCCGCCAGACCTCGGTGAGCGTGGGGACGTCGTAGTCGACCCCCTCGACGGCGTCCTCGTGGACCAGCCAGGTGGTCCGGACCAGGGTGCGGTCGACCGCGACGGGCAGCACCGAGAAGGTCACCACGTGGTCGGCGAGCAGGTGCACCCAGGCGTTGGGCTGGGTGTGCAGGGAGAGTCGGCCCATCCGGTGGTCGGGGAGCTCCCCGAGCAGCCGGCTGACCAGCCGGCTGCCGTCGCGGCTGAACGACTCCCCGGCGCCGTCGAGCGGCTCGCGCTGGACCCAGAAGCCGACCGGACGGTCCTCGAGGTCCTCGACCACGGCGTGCGGCAGGGAGCGGACGTCGCAGGCCCGCTGCAGGTCGGCCTCCGCGAGCAGGTACCGGTCGTGGTCGTGCTGCAGGTGCGGCGGGATCTGATCCGGATCGAGCCCCCAGGTGGGGAAGAACGTCCGGGTGAGCTCCGGGTGCCCGCCCTCGCAGTGGTAGCACTCCCGGTTGTTCTCCATGACGAGCTTCCAGTTGCCCTGCTCGACGATGTCGGTCTGCGCGGCCACCTTGGTGCGGGCCAGCCCGTGGGGTGCGACGTACGGCGCCACCACCCGGTCGACCTCGGCCAGGTCGGACGACGGCTCCGGGGAGAGGCTCACGTAGAGCAGCCCGGCGAGATCGTGCAGCGCGACGGCGCGCAGCGCGAGGCACGACGTGTCGACCTCCGCCGACAGCTGCGGGGCGTGCAGCAGCCGACCGTCGGTGCCGTAGGTCCACTGGTGATACCCGCAGACGATGTTGCCGACCGACCCGTGGTCGTCGGTCACCAGCCGGGAGCCGCGGTGCCGGCAGACGTTGTGGAACGCCCGGACCTGCTCGTCGTCGTCGCGCAGGACGAGCACCGAGGACGCGCCGAGGTCGACCGTGAAGTAGTCACCCGGCTCCCGCACCTCGGCGACCGAGCCGACGAAGAGCCACTGCCGCTGCCACAGCAACCGCAGCTCGCGCTGGAAGAGGCCCGGATCGGTGTAGAGCGGCGCCGGCAGCGAGTGGCCCGGGACGCGGCCGTCGAGCGCGGCGATCAGGGGGTCGGGGACGCGCCCGGGCCGGCCGCCCCGGGCGGCTCCGGGCGCTGCGTCCCCGCCGGCGTCGGTCCCACGACAGCGGTCATCGCATCTCCTCACACGGTCAGGCAGAGCCGCAGTGCGTCGTACACCGCGGCGTGGATGTTGCGACTGGCGACGGCGTCGCCGATCCGGAACAGCTGGTAGCGCCCGTCGGCATGGCGGACGGTGGTCTGCGCGGCCCCCGCCAGCAGGGCGTCCTGGTCGACCTCGCCGAGGTTGGTCGAGGCCGGCACCAGGTCGAGGTAGAGCTCGTCGTTGGGCGTCGTGCCGTGCTCGACGACCACGTGGTCAACCCTCCGCTCGACCAGTGCGTCGGAGTAGTCGCTGGCGAGCACGGCGACCAGCCCGCCCGCGTCGCGGCGTACGGCGCTGAGCCGGCGCGCCACCGTGAGGCGCACGTCGTGGTCGGCGAACGCGGTGAGGTACGCCGGGCTGTTCATCGAGCCCACGGCGATCCCCACCGTCCGCTCGGGGGTGACCAGCTCGACGGAGGCGCCGATCCGGGCGAGGTGCTCGGCGGCGTCCAGCGCCGGCTCGCCGCCGTGGTCGTCGTAGACCAGGACCCGCTCGCCGGGGCGCACCGCGGCCGCGCCGCCCATCACGTCCCAGGTGTCGTGCACCAGCTCGCGCCCGGTCGGCAGGCAGGAGGTGTCCGGCACTCCGCCCGTGGCCACGATGACCACGTCCGGATCGAGGGCCTGCACGCCGGCGGCGTCGGCGTAGGTGCCGAACCGGAATTCGACGCCGCTGTGCTTGGCCTCCTGGACCCGCCAGTCCACGATCCCGACCAGGTCGCGGCGGCGCATCGACGACGCGGCCAGGAGAACCTGGCCGCCGGGACGGTCGGCGGCCTCGAGCAGCACCACGCGGTGGCCGCGCTCGCCGAGCACCCGCGCGGCCTCGAGCCCCGCGGGACCCGCGCCGACCACCACCACGTCCCGTCGGCGACGGGCGGGCGGGGTGAGGTGCGGCAGCTGCTGCTCGCGACCTGTCGCCGGGTTGTGCACGCACTTGGCGTCGCCGGAGTCGTAGATCGCGTCCAGGCAGTAGCTGGCACCGACGCACGGCCGGATCCGGTCCTCGTCGCCGCGGGCGACCTTCGCGACCAGGTGCGGGTCGGCCATCTGCGGCCGGGTCATCCCGACCAGGTCGAGCAGGCCGTCGCGGACGGCGTGCCGCGCGGTCGCCACGTCGTTGATCCGGGCCGCATGCATGACCGGTACGTCGATCCGCCGGCGCACTTCGCCGGCGAACTCGAGGAACGGGGCCGACGGCGTGCCCATCGACGGGATCGTCTGCGCGAGCCGGGCGTCGGTGTCCAGGCCGCCCTTGATCACGGAGAGGAAGTCGACGCCGGCGGCGACGTAACGCTCCAGGACGCCGATGGTGTCGTCCATGCCGAGCCCGTCGGGCAGCCGCTCGTCCATCGCCATCCGCACGCCGAGCACGAACTCGGGTCCGACCGCCTCCCGGATCGCCCGCAGCACCCGGAGCGGGAACTGCAGGCGCGCCTCGGGGTCGCCCCCGAACTCGTCGTCGCGGTGGTTGGTGGCGGGGGAGACCCACGCGTCGAAGAGGTGGCTGTAGGACTCGATCTCGATCCCGTCCAGGCCGGCCTGCTGGCAGCGCTGGGCGGCCTCTGCGTAGTGGCGCACGATCCGGTCCACGTCCCAGGCCTCGGCCACCTTGGGGAAGGAGCGGTGCTGCGGCTCGCGCAGCCGGGACGGGTAGACCAGGGGCAGCCAGTCCCCGGTGAAGTTGCTGGTACGTCGACCGAGGTGGGTGACCTGGCACATCACCGCGGCCCCGGCCTCGTGGACGTCGTCGGCGAGCCGGCGCAGCCACGGCACCACCTCGTCGCGGTAGAGCAGCATGTTGCCGAAGGCCGGCGGGCTGTCCGGGGACACCACGGCCGAGCCGCCGATCATGGTGAGCGCCACCCCGCCGCGCGCCTTCTCGAGGTGATAGAGGCGGTAGCGGTCCTTCGGCATCCCGTCCTCGGTGTACGCCGGCTCGTGCGACGTGCTCACCACCCGGTTGCGCAGCACCAGGTGCCGGAGCTCGAAGCTCGTGAGCAACGGATCGATCGACGCCACGGCACCATGGTGAAACCGAAGAAACGTGCAAGAAAAGCGCACAGTTTTCACTTTCATCGTGCAATCTGGTCGCATGATCGATCAGCGTCTGCGGATGCTCCGGGTGGTGGCCGACCAGGGCACCATCTCGGCGGCCGCGGACGCGCTCGGCTACACCCCCTCGGCGGTGTCGCACCAGATGCGCACGCTCGCCCGGGACGTCGGCGTACCCCTGCTCGAGCACCAGGGGCGCGGCATCCGGCTCACCGGCGCCGCGCGCACCCTGCTGGAGCGCAGCCACCACCTCTTCGCGGAGTGGGAGGAGATCCGCGCCGAGGTGCAGCGCACCTCCGACTCGGCCTCGGGCTACCTGCGACTGGCCGGCTTCTCCACGGCTGCCTCGACCCTGCTGCCGCCCGTCGCGGTCGCGGTGCAGCGCACCTTCCCCCGCTCCGTGGTGCGGATCCTGGAGGCCGACCCCGAGGAGTGCTTCGACCTCCTGCTCGCCGACCAGGCGGATGTCGCGGTCGTGATCGGCACGGGTCTGCTGCCGCCGAGCTCGGACCCGAGATTCGACCAGCTCCCGCTGATGGAGGACCGGATCGACCTCCTGGTCTCGGCCCAGCACGAGCTCGCGAGCCGCGGCCGGGTGCGGCTCGCCGACGCGGCGGACGAGCCCTGGATCATGGACCGGCCGGGCCGGCCCTACCACCAGATGGCGCTGGCGGCCTGCGCGGCGGCCGGGTTCACCCCGCAGCACGCCCACGAGGTCGTCGAGTGGGACACCTGCGTGGCGATGGTGGCGTCGGGGCTCGGGATCGCCCTGGTCCCGAGGCTCGCCCGGATCCCGGCCGCCGAGGTGGTGCGGATACCGCTGCGCGGAGAGGCCAGTCCGGTGCGCCACGTCCGGACCAGCGTGCGGCGCGGGACCGCCGGCCAGCCCGAGATCGCCTGCGCGCTCGCCGAGCTGCGCAGCGCGGCCGACCTGCTCGGCTGATCCGAGGTATCTGAATAGCGCGGGGTCGGCGTCGCGTCGTACGATTTCGTCCCGTTATGGCTACCGACGCATCGGCCGAGAACGCGGCCCCCGACGACGACAAGCTCGACAAGAGCGTCCTACTCACCGCCGGGGTCGTTGTCCTCGGCGCGATCATGTCGATCCTCGACATCACCGTGGTCTCGGTCGCCCTGGAGACGTTCCAGGAGGAGTTCGACGCCACGTCGGCCGAGGTCGCCTGGACCATGACCGGCTACACGCTGGCCCTGGCCACGGTGATCCCGCTGACCGGCTGGGCCTCCGACCGCTTCGGCACCAAGCGGCTCTACCTGCTCGCGGTCACCCTGTTCACGATCGGCTCGATCCTCTGCGCGGTCGCGGACTCGCTTCCCATGCTCGTCGGCTTCCGCGTCGTGCAGGGCCTCGGTGGCGGCATGCTGATGCCGCTCGGCATGACGATCCTGACCCGGGCCGCCGGACCGCACCGGGTCGGACGGGTGATGGCGATCATGGGCATCCCGATGCTGCTCGGCCCGATCTTCGGCCCGATCCTCGGCGGCTGGCTGATCGAGGCCGCAAGCTGGCACTGGATCTTCCTGATCAACCTGCCGATCGGCATCGCCGCGATCATCTACGCCTCGATCGTGCTGCCCAAGGACAACGTCGAGCCGTCCGAGACCTTCGACTTCGTGGGCATGCTGCTGCTCTCGCCCGGTCTGGCCCTCTTCCTCTACGGCGTCTCCTCGATCCCCGAGGCCGGCACCGTCTGGGACGCCGAGGTGCTCGCCACCGGCATCGCCGGGCTGGTGCTGATCGGCCTCTTCGTGCCGTGGGCGCTCAACCAGCGCAACGTGCACCCATTGGTCGACCTGCGCCTCTTCGCGAACAAGAACATGACCGTCGCGATCATCGCGATGGCGCTCTTCGCGATCGCGTTCTTCGGCGCCAGCCTGCTCTTCCCGCTCTACTTCCAGCAGGTGCGTGACGAGTCCGCGCTGAGCGCCGGCGCGCTGCTCGCGCCGCAGGGCATCGGCGCCATGCTGACCATGCCGATCGCCGGCACCATCGCCGACCGCAAGGGGCCCGGCCGGGTGGTCATGGTCGGCATCTGCCTGGTCACCCTGGGCATGGGGCTGTTCACCCAGCTCGACGAGGGCACCTCCTACGCCTACATCCTGGGCGCGCTCTTCGTGATGGGCATGGGAATGGGCGCCACGATGATGCCGATCATGAGCGCGGCCCTCGCCACCCTGACCGCGCACAGCACCGCCCGCGGCACCACGCTGCTGAACATCACCCAGCAGACGGCCGCGTCGATCGGCACCGCGCTGTTCTCGGTGATCCTGACCAACTCGCTCAACGGCAAGGACCAGGCGGCGCTCGGGGCGGCGAACATCGAGCGGCTGGCGGGCGACCCCGAACGCCTGGACACCCTCGCCCAGATGACCGGCATCCCGCTGCAGCAGTTGCAGGCGATGAGCGTGGACGAGCGACTCTCCGCCGTCGCGCAGGGGATGGGCGTCACCCTCGACCAGTTCCAGGCCCTCGCGGCCGACGGGCTCGCCCAGATGGCCGACTCCTTCGCCACCGTCTTCATCGTCGGCACTGCGCTGGTCGCCTGCTGCCTGATCCCGGCGTTCTTCCTGCCCCGCAAGGCGGCGGAGGAGCCGGTGGACCCGGCCATGATGATGGGTCACTGAGCGGCTCCCGACGCGACGCGCTCCGGCGCCCCGGCCCCCGGGCCGAGGGCGCCGGAGTCGTTTCCGGGGCCGTGCGCGGGCATCCCCACGGTGGGCACCCGGGCCGCGGCGTGCCGGGTGCAGGCAGGATGGGGTCATGACCTGGTTCGACTCACCTGCCGACGCGGCGGCCCGGCTCACCGCGACCGGCTACCTGACCGACCACGCCACGGCGACCACCACGTTCCTCGCCGGCGCGCTGGAGAAGCCGCTGCTGCTGGAGGGGCCGGCGGGGGTGGGCAAGACCGAGCTGGCGAAGGCGGTCAGCCGCGCCACGGGTGCCGAGCTGGTCCGGCTGCAGTGCTACGAGGGGCTCGACGAGGCCCGCGCCCTCTACGAGTGGAACTACAAGAAGCAGTTGCTGCGGATCCAGGCGCAGACCGGCGGCGCCGGCGACGGCGTCGACTGGTCCGCCACCCACGACGACATCTTCACCGAGGAGTTCCTGCTCACCCGGCCGCTGCTGACCGCGATCCGCCGCGAGGAGCCCACCGTGCTCCTGATCGACGAGGTC
Source organism: Nocardioides sambongensis (assembly GCF_006494815.1). Taxonomy (NCBI): domain Bacteria; kingdom Bacillati; phylum Actinomycetota; class Actinomycetes; order Propionibacteriales; family Nocardioidaceae; genus Nocardioides; species Nocardioides sambongensis. The sequence goes on along the minus strand of NZ_CP041091.1, from coordinate 2,985,019 downwards.
GACAAGACCGACATCGAGGTCGAGGGTCTGCTGCTCGAGGTGCTCAGCGACTTCCAGGTCACCATCCCCGAGCTCGGCACCGTGGCCGCGGTACGACGCCCGTTCGTGGTGCTCACCTCCAACGCCAGCCGCGAGCTCTCCGAGGCGGTGAAGCGGCGCTGCCTCTACCTCCACCTGGACTACCCGGACGCGGCGCGCGAGCGGGACATCCTGGTCAGCCAGGTGCCCGGGATCGACGACAAGGTCGCCGAGCAGGTGGTGCACACCGTCGGCCGCCTGCGCGAGATCGACCTGAAGAAGGCGCCCTCGATCGCGGAGTCGGTGGACTGGGCGCGCACCCTGATCGCGCTGGAGATCCGCGAGCTCGACGACACCGCGATCACCGACACGCTCGGTGTGGTGCTCAAGCACGCCTCCGACCATGAGCGGGCGGTCAAGGAGCTCAAGCTGGGCCGCACCGTGCCGGGCAAGCGCTGAGCATGGCCGCGTCGCCGTCCCCCGGCCGCGAGCGCTCCGGGCTGCTCGACCGGCACCTCGCCTTCATCGAGGCGCTGCGCGGTGCGGGCCTGTCGGTGTCCCTGGCCGAGGACCTCGACAGCGTCGCCGCGCTGGGACTGCTGCACTGGAGCGACCGTGCGGAGGTGCGCGAGGCGTTCGCCGCGACGCTGCTGAAGAAGCAGGCGCACCGGACCACCTTCGACACCCTCTTCGACGTCTACTTCCCCCCACTGGTGGGCGACGGCGCCCGCGGGTCCGGCGCACCGGGTGGCGATGGCGGGGGTGACGACGCCGGCGAGGACGACGACGCCGGACCGCCCGCCGTCCGTGACAACGCCGCCGCGCTCCAGGAGTTCCGCGACCGACTGGCCGAGATGCTGCAGGCCGGGGAGTACGACGAGGCCGAGATGCGCCAGATGGCGGCGGAGATGATCGGCCGGTTCGGCGCGATGCCCGGCCGCGGTCCCGGGCTGTCGTCGTGGTCGGCCTACACCGCCTTGCAGCGGGTGGCGCCGCAGGAGCTCACCGACCAGATCGTCGCCGCCCTGCTCTCCAACCAGCTCGACGAGGACGAGGCCACCCGCACCGCGGCACGCCGGATCGGCAGGTTCACCCGCCAGGTCGAGGACGACGCACGACGCCGGATCGCGGAGGAGAAGGGGGCCGACCACGTCGCCGACGTCACCGTCCGCCCCAGCATCGACACCCTTGCCTTCACTTCCGCCCGCCGCGCCGACCTGGAGGAGATGCGCAAGGAGATCTTCCCGCTCGCGCGCAGGCTCGCGACCAAGCTCGCCAAGGAGCAGCACGCCAAGCGGCGCGGACCGCTCGACTTCCGTCGTACGGTGCGGGCGTCGATGGCCACCGGTGGCGTCCCGCTGACCACGCACCACCGGCCGAAGCGGCCGCACCGCACCGACCTGGTGGTGCTCTGCGACGTCAGCGGCTCGGTCGCCAACTTCGCGCAGTTCACGCTGCTCTTCGTCTTCGCCCTGCGCGAGGTCTTCCAGTCGATGCGGGCCTTCACCTTCATCGACCACGTGCACGAGGTGACGCCCTACTTCCGGCCGGGCGCCGATCCGGCCGACGTGCTGGCCGACCTCGCCGCCAGCACCAGTCACGCCGCGCTCTGGGGCCGCACCAACTACGGGCGGGCGTTCACGAAGTTCGACGAGGACTTCGGCGACGCGCTCGGCCCGAAGACCACCCTGCTGGTGCTCGGTGACGCCCGCAGCAACTACTCCGACCTGCACGAGGAGACGCTGGGCCGGATGGTCTCCTCGGTACGACGCGCCTGGTGGCTCAACCCCGAGCACCGCCGCAACTGGGGCACCGGCGACTCGGCGGCGCCCACCTACGCGGAGGTGATGCCGATGCTGGAGTGCCGCAACCTGGTCCAGCTGGAGGACTTCGTGCACCGGATCGTCGGGAGCGCCCCGCCGCGCTGAGCGCGGAGCCGCGCCGGATCAGCTGCCGAGGTAGCCGCGTTCGCGCCACCGCTGGTACGTGGCCCGCAGCGCTGCGTGCGGGGCCCGGTCGGCCTGGTGCGCGCCCGCCACCGGCCCCGCGCCGGGGGCGCTGTCCCCGGCGGCCGGCTCGGCGTCGTACACGATCGTGATGCGGTCGCCGGAGGAGGCGTTGACCAGGGAGCCGAGCAGCGCGACCGGGTCGTTGCGGTCCTCCAGTGCCAGCACCGGCAGCCCGGCGGGCAGCGCGGGCACCAGCGCGGTCGGTGCGCTGGTGGTGACCACTTCCTCGACCACGAAGGAGAGGGTCGTCCGGGTGGCGATGTCGATCGCGGCGACACCTCCGGGACCGGTGCCCGCGAGCAGCACCCGGGAGATCGACGAGCCGATCAGCACCTCCTCGAGGTGGCGCACCACGTCGTCGGCGTAGCCGGTGAGGTCGCCGGCGACCAGCCGCAGGTGCCGTCCGCTGCCGGGGAGCGGATCGGGTCCGGGGAGGTAGACGATCGCACGGCCCCCGCCGACCGGTTGCACCGCGACCGGCTGCGGGGTGCGCACCAGGCGCTCCACGAGCTCGCCCAGCCCGCGGGGCGGGTCCACGGTGCTCAGGTCCGCCGCGGGCAGGTCGTGCTCGGCATCGGCGAGCGTCGCGGCGGCACCGGGAAGCGCCACGGCGGCATCGGGAAGCGCCACGGCGGCATCGGGCAGCGCCACGGCGGCATCGCGCAGCGCGGAGCTGAACCGCGCCGGGAGCCGAGGTACCGCGATCGCCCGCAGGCCGCCGCGGCGGACCGCCTCCGCCTGCTCGCCGGCCAGCGCCGGCGCGGTGAGCAACCCGCGGACCAGCAGGCTCTCGGCGAGACCGCCGCCGGTGGTGACGTGCTCCATCAGGTCCGGGTTCGCGGTGGCCAGGTCGCCCAGGAAGGCCGCGATGCCGTCCCGGTCGAGCGTGTCGGTCTCGATCAGGCCCGCCGCGACGATCTCGCCGCCGAGCTCGACCTCGGGCGCGAGGTAGCCGATGGCGCGGCCGGCGATCGTGCCGAGGGTGGCATAGGCCACCGCCTGCAGGTCGTCGATCCACCGGTAGGTGTGCACCGTCGCGCGCAGCGCGGTGGCGTCGACGTCCAGGTCCTCCGCGCGACGCAGCAGGCCGCTCGGACCGTCCAGCGCGGCACGCAGCTCCTGCTCCGCGGTGGCCCAGGTGGCGGTGCTCAGCGGCGCGGAGTCGGCCACGTCCGGCTCGGCGAGGATCGCGTGACCCGCCTCGGCCCAGGCACGCAGCTGCTCACCGGCGCCGTCCAGCTCAGCGGCCAGCGCCAGCATCTGGGTGTACCGCTCCTCGAGGTCGGCCGCCTCGACGGCGGTCATCGGAGCTCCGCGCCGCTCCGTGGAGGCCGCGGCCACCGGGTCGTCGCGACGGTCGTTCATCGCCCCGCCTCGGCCAGTGCGGGGGTCAGCACCGCGCCCAGTTCCGCCGGCTCGACCGCACGGACCTCGACGCGCAGGGAGCCGTCGACGTGATGCGGCCGGAGCGCGTGCCACCCGTCGCCGAGCAACGTCCACGAGACCACTCCGGCTCGGTCGGGGCCGGCCTCGCCGATCCGGGCGACCAGCGCCCGCAGGCGGCCCCGGGCCTCGCCGGCGAGGGCCCGCAGCGCGGCAGCGGTGTCGACCTCGGTGAGCGACCGGTCGTCGGCGCGGACCTGGCCGGTCGTGCGCTGGACCAGCAGGTCGACCAGGTCGTCGCGGCCCTCGTCGAGCGCTTCGGCCGCGGCGTCGGCCAGCTCGAACGGCAGGTCGAGCCGAGCCGGCACCCGCGAGCCCGGCAGGGGGACCTGGTCGGGCACGGCCGCGACCCGGGTGAGCTCCGCCGCCCAGCCCTCCGCCGCGAACCAGGCGAGCTCGAAGGCGAGTCCGTCGAGCGTCGCGAGCGCCGCCACGGCGCCGCCCGCCTGCCGGTGCCACGCCTTCAGCTGGGTCGCCTCCGGCACGCCGAAGGCGACATCGATGTCGAGTGCCGTGGCGGGCGTGGCCAGCAGCCCGATCGCTCCGGCCAGTCCCGGGGAGAGGGCCCCGCCCTCGAGCAGCCCACGTCGCTCCAGGGAGTCGGCGGGGTCCCGCAGATCGCCCAGAGCGCGCCGGTGAGCCGTCTCCTCCGCGAGCGCCGCGGGCCCGCCGAGTCGCTCGGTCAGGTCGGTCAGGCCCGGGCGGGCGCCGCTCTCCACGACGGCCGACGCCTCGGGGCCGAACGGCAGCGGCGCATCGCCGCACAGCCGGGCCGCGTGCCGCAGCTCTGCCAGGGTCAGCCCGATCCGCCGGGGCGCGGCGTCCAGCGTCCCGGGCTCGCCGCGCTGCGGCGCCGTGCCGAGGTCGATCGTGGCCACCCTGAAACCCTCCGAGACTCCGGCCGGGTCAGCGACCCGGCAGCTCCACATCCAACCAGTCGCGGTGGCCGCGCGGCGGCGGTACGACGGCGGCGAGTCGCTCGTCGTCGGGGTCCGCGGCGCTTCCGGTGCCTTCCGCCTCGGCGGCCGCGGCGTTCGCCACCCGGGCCTGCGCGTCGGCGATCGCGCTGCGCGCCCGGACCTCGATCCGGTTGATCTCCTCCTTGACGGCGGTCACCGCCCGGCCGTGGGCGTCCAGCGCGTCGGCGGCGGTCTCGTGGCGGCTGGCCACCGAGCGGAGGTGGGCGGCGCGCGCGGCGACCCGCTCGCGCATCGCGTCGGCCGCCCGGCCGGCCCAGCCCAGCGCCTCGATCCGCGCCACCAGCCGGTCGGCGAGCGCCTGCAGGTCGGCGGCGTGCTCCCGCAGCCGGTCCGCCCGACGCGCGATCACCGCGCTGTCGCCGTACGACGCCGGGCGGGTCATCGGGCCGGGAGGGTCGGGCGATCGCCGGCGCCCTGGGTGTCGCGCACGCGCGGCTGCGCCGTCGGCGCCTTCGCTGCGCTCATCGTGCTCCCAGATAGCCGTCGATGCGGTCGAGTGCCGTCACGATATCGGCTCCGGCGCCGGCGAAGCTGAACCGCAGGAACCGTCCACCGTCGACGGTGTCGAAGTCGACCCCGGTGGCGACGGCGACACCGGTCGCGGCGAGCAGGTCGTGGGCGAAGGCCATCGAGTCGTGGGTCAGATGGCTGACATCGGCGTAGGCGTAGAAGGCGCCGTCGGCCGGGGCGAGGCGGTCCAGCCCGATCCGACGCAGGCCGTCGAGGAGCAGGGCGCGGTTCGCGCCGTACCGGCGGACGTGGGCGTCGAGCTCGGTCTGGGCCTGTGGGGTGAAGGCGGCGAGCGCGGCGCGCTGGGCCAGCACCGGGGGGCAGATCGAGAAGTTGCCGGTGAGCACGTCGACCGGTCGGCGCAGGTGGTCCGGCGCGAGCATCCAGCCCAGACGCCAGCCGGTCATCGAGAAGTACTTGGAGAACGAGCCGAACACCACGGCGTCGCGGCTGGTCTCCCAGGCGCAGCGGGCCCACCGCTCGTGCGCGTCGGCGTACTCGATGCCGTGGTAGATCTCGTCGGAGATCAGCTGGACCCGGTTCTCCTCGCACCAGCGGGCGATCGCCGCGAGCTCGTCGGGGGAGAGCATGGTGCCGGTGGGGTTGGCCGGGCTGGCGACCACCAGGCCGGCGAGCGGGGCGCTCGCGTGGGTGGCATCGAGCTGCTCGACCGTCGGCTGGAACCGGGTGTCGGGTCCGGTCGCGATCTCGACGACGTCGCAGCCCAGCGCCGCGAGGACGTTGCGGTAGCAGGGGTAGCCGGGGCGGGCGATGGCGACCCGGTCGCCGACCTCGAAGGCGGCGAGGAAGGCCAGCAGGAAGCCGCCGCTGGAGCCGGTGGTCACCACCACCTCGTCGGCGCTCACCTCGATCCCGTCGCGGGTCCGGTGGTGGGCCGCGATGGCTTCGCGCAGCTCGGCGATCCCGGTGGCCGGCGTGTAGCCGAGCGGGTCGCCGGAGCCGAGCAGTCGGATCGCCTCGGTGTTGACCGGTGCGGGGGCGCCGGTGCTCGGCTGCCCGGCGAGCAGGTTGAGCACGTCGCCGTGGGACTGCTGGCGGCGCGCCGACGCGGCGAGCAGGTCCATCACGTGGAACGGGGGGACGTTCGCCCGCTGGGCGGATGCGAGGCGGTCGAGACTCGTCATGGGGCCATCGTCTCCGACGCCGATCGGGGGTGGGTGAGGTGGTACTTGTCGGCCGAAACCCGCGCGACACGCCGATGCGCCCCGGCGTGTCGTGCGGGTTTCCCCGGCTGACCGGTGAAACCCGCACCGCTCAGGCGTTCCACCGCAGCACCACAGCCGTCTCCCGCTCGAACCCGAGCGCGGAGACGGTCGCGGTGTCCAGACGCAGCAGCCGACCGTCGCCGACGGGCAGACCGAGCCATCGGGCGGCGAGGGCGCGCAGCGAGTGACCGTGGGCGAAGACCAGGGTGCGCCGGACGCCGCGGGCACGTCGTACCACCCGGTCGAGGCGGGCGGCGACCTCGACGTCGCTCTCCCCGCCCGGCGCCGGGTGGGTCCAGATGGTCCAGCCGGGGACCTGCTCGCGGATCTGGGCGGTGGTCAGGCCCTCGTACTCGCCATAGCTCCACTCGGCCAGGTCCGGGTCCACCTCCGCTTCGGCGAACCCGGCGAGCTCGGCGGTACGACGTGCCCGCCGGCGCGGACTGGACAGCACCAGGTCGAAGCGTTGCGGGGCGAGCCGGCCGGCCAGCGCCCGGGCGCGGTCCTCGCCGGAGGGCAGCAGCGGCAGATCGGTGACGGAGGTGTGCCGCCCCGCCTCGCTCCACTCGGTCGGACCGTGCCGGACCAGCCACAGCTCGACGTCGTCCACGGGGCCAGTCTCTCCCGTCGTCCGTCCGAGAGTCACGCGCTCGCGGGATCCGGGGTCAGCCGGTGGCCCCGGCGGCGTGCCGGCCGGCCCGCCGCCCGAAGTACGAGCCCTCGCCCAGCTGGGTGCCGGAGCAGTAGCCGTTGCCGTCCTGGGCGATGTTGGAGGCGCAGGCCCCCGCGGCGTAGAGGCCGCCGATCACCGAGCCGTCGGTGCGGCGTACCCGTCCGTCGACGTCGGTGGCCATGCCGCCGAGGGTGAAGCCGGCGTAGAGCGCGACGCCGAGCGTGAGGTCGTAGACCCCCACGGCCCCTCGGTCTGCGGCGCCAGCCAGTCGGGGTGCTTGTGCAGGTCGGGGTCCTCGCCGCGGGCGGCGTACTCGTTGTAGCGCGCCATCGTCGCGGTCAGCGAGCCGGCGGGCAGGCCGAGCCCCTCCTCCATCTCCTCGATCGTCTCGTAGCCGTCCTTGAGCGGGACCAGCGGCATCCGCTGCTCCTCCATGTGCGCGCTGTCGGCGATCAGGTACGCCGTCGCACCGGGCTGCTGCAGCACCTGGTGGGAGGTGCGGGCGTGGTAGGAGTCCTCGGCCACGAACCGCTTGCCCTCCTGGTTCACGATCAGCCCCTTGACCAGCGAGGACGGCGGGTAGAACGGTGCGGTGATGAAGGGCTCCTCCATGTGCTCCAGGGCGGCGCCGACGGACTCGCCGAGCCGGATGCCGAGCCCGTCGTCGTAGGTGGAGCCGAGGGTGAAGAGCTTCTCGCCGAGGGCGGGGGTGTAGCGGGCGACCATGTCGGCGTTCATCACGAACCCGCCGGCCGCGATGACCACAGCGTCGCTGCGGATCAGCCCGGTCCGCTCGAACGAGCGCCAGGCGAGGCCGACCACGTCGCCGTCCTCGTCGACGCAGAGGTTGGTGGCGCCGGTCTCGAAGCGGACGTCGACCCCGGCCTCCAGCACCCGGTCCCGGAGCAGGTCCATCACGATCCGGGTGCCCTCGGTGTCGCCGGGCACCGGCACCTTGTGGCCGCGCGGCGCCGGCGGGATCTCGTCGCGGTAGGGCCAGACCTTCTCGTTGCCGGTGAACATCAGCCCCTCGGTGCCGGGCTGGATCACGGCCTTGCCGGGGAAGTAGCTGCGCTCGAACTCGAAGCCGAGGGACTCCAGCCAGTCGAAGTGCTCCACCGAGGACTCGGCGTAGGCCCGGATCTTCTCCTTGTCCGGTGCCTTCGTGCTGGCCTCCAGGTAGGCGATCATCGCCTCGACGGAGTCCTCGTGACCGGTCGCCCGCTGCACCGCGGTGCCGCCGCCGAGGTAGAAGTGACCCCCCGACATCGACGAGGTGCCGCCGTGCACGGCGGCCCGCTCGAGCAGCACCACCCGGGCGCCGGCGCGGGCCGCCTCGAGCGCGGCGCAGCCCCCGGAGATGCCGAAGCCGACCACGAGCACGTCGCACTGCTCGGCGTCGGCGAGCGCGCTGGCGGGCACGGTGGCGGGGATCGCGAGGCCGGCTGGAGTCGTCGTCATGCCCCGAATCTAGAACAAGTTCTATCTTGATGCGAGCCCTGGTGGACACCTGTCCAGTCCGGGTGCGGTCGATGCCTGGTCCCGTCGGCTCCCCGGGGCCGTCCGCGGCTCCGCGTCCGGACGACGACGGGGGAGCCGGACCGATAGACTGCGGCTCCGCCCGCCCGACCGCGAGGTGACATGACCTTCGACGTCCACCAGCTCGACACCTTCGTGTTGGGTGGCGCGGTCGTCACACTGCTGGCGGTGCTCGCGGTGCGGCTCTCCACCCGCGCCGGGCTGCCCAGCCTGCTGATCTACCTGCTGATGGGCGTGCTGCTGGGCGAGTCGGTGGTCGGCATCGGGTTCGAGGACGCGCAGCTCGCCCACGCCCTCGGCTTCGCCGCACTGGCGGTGATCCTGGCCGAAGGTGGCCTGACCACGAGCTGGCGGGAGACCCGACCGTCGATGCGGCTCGGACTGGCGCTGGCCACGATCGGCGTCACCGTCTCCGTCGGCGTGGTGGCGGTCGCCGCCCACTACGTGCTCGGACTGCCCTGGGAGCTCGCGGTGCTGCTCGGCGCGGTCTGCTCGCCGACGGACGCCGCCGCGGTGTTCTCGGTGCTGCGGGTGGTGCCGCTGCCGCGTCGGCTGACCGGGGCGCTGGAGGCCGAGTCCGGTCTCAACGACGCGCCCACCGTGGTCCTGGTGACGCTGATCTCCAGCGGCTCCGCCCTCGAGCACGGCGTGCTCGGCATGGTCGGGATCATCGCGTTCGAGCTGGTCGTCGGCATGCTCTTCGGGCTCGCCGCCGGATTCGGCGGCGCCTGGGTGATGCGCCGCGCCGCGCTGCCGTCCTCGGGTCTCTACCCGATCGCGGTGCTCTGCCTGGCGATGATCGCCTACGGCGCCTCCTCGGCGGTGCACGCCAGCGGCTTCGCGGCCGTGTACGTCGCCGCGCTGGTCCTCGGGAACGCGGACCTGCCGCACCGGCTGGCCACCCGCTCGTTCGTCGAGGGCCTGGCCTGGATCGCACAGATCGGGCTCTTCGTGATGCTCGGGCTGCTGTTCTCCCCGGACCGGATCAGCTGGTCCACGATCGGGCTGGCCGTGCTGGCCGGCCTGATCCTGACCTTCGTCGCCCGGCCGCTCTCGGTCCTGCTCAGCGCGGTGGTGCAGCCGATGTCGCTGCGCGACCTCTCGTTCATCTCCTGGGCGGGCCTGCGCGGCGCCGTACCGATCGTGCTGACCACGATCCCGCTGGCGGCCGGGGTCGAGGACGCCGACAACCTCTTCGACATCGTCTTCGTGATGGTCATCATCTACACGCTGCTGACCGGGCCGACGCTGCCGACGGTCGCTCGGGTGCTGAAGGTGGCCCGGCGCTCGGAGCCGCGCGACCTGGAGGTGGAGGCGGCGCCGCTGGAGCGGGTGGCGGCCGACCTGCTCCAGGTCACCATCAGCCCGGCGTCGAAGATGCACGGCGTCGAGGTCGGCGAGCTGCGGCTGCCCACGGGCGCGAGCGTCTCGATGGTGATCCGCGACGGCGCCGCGATGGTCCCGGAGCGGCGGACCGTGCTCCGGCACGGGGACGAGCTGCTGGTGGTCACCCCGCGCAAGCAGCGCGAGTCGACCGAGCGTCGGCTGCGTCAGGTCAGTGCCGGCGGTCGGCTGGCCCAGTGGCTCGGCGACTGAGCGGCTGGTGACCGAGCGGCCGGTGACTGAGCGGCTGGTGACTGAGCGGCTGGGCAGGTAGCCGCGCCGCACCGGTCAGGGGGTCTCCTCGGCCACCAGGACGGGGGCGCACACCGTGGTCTCCTCGGTGGCCTTCACCCGCTTGCGACCCTTGGTGACGTGGTCGAAGCGTTCGCCGACGACCACGGTGACGCCGGCGGTCCCGGCCTCCTGGTCGACGATCTCGACACCCTTCCCGAGATAGCTGCGGACCAGCGCCACCGACGGGTTCGACCGGTCGCTGGTCCAGATCTGGGCGCTCAGCGTCTTGGCGCCCGCCACCGAGACGTTGCCGCTCTCGCCCTTGCCGAAGCCACGCTCGACCAGGGCGTCCATGGTCTCGCCGGCCAGCCCGTTGCGGCCGCTGGCGTTGAGCACGCTGACCAGCACCTGGCCGGGGCGCACCGACGAGCCGGCCGAGACCGTCGTGTCGGTGCACAGCGGGGTCTCCTGCGCCTCCGGGAACGGCTCGGTGACCCGGCTCCAGGCCCAGGTGATGCCGCCGAGGAAGAGCACGGCCAGGACCACCAGGGTCACCGCCGAGCGGCCGGTCGCCGACAGACTCATCAGCCCTCCATCCGGATCACCCGAGCGTGCAGCACGTTGCGCTGCTGGAGCGCCGCGCGCAGGGCCCGGTGCAGGCCGTCCTCGAGGTAGTAGTCACCGCGCCACAGCACGACGTGGGCGAAGAGGTCGCCGAAGAACGTGGAGTCCTCGTCGAGCAGTGAGGTGAGCTGCAGGGTGTCCTTCGTGGTGACCAGGTCGTCGAGGCGCACCTGGCGCGGCGGAACGGCGGCCCACCCCTTCGCGGTCAGCCCGTGGTCGGGATAGGGACGCCCGTCCCCACGCGCTTGAAGATCACGTCGCCGGAGTCTAGTCGCCGACGGGTGAATGACGGTGTTCCGCGCGGCCACCCGGGTCGACCCGGAGCTCCGAGCGTGCCGCGCGGAGGGTCCGCGCCCGGCCGCTCGTGGAGCCGGTGGAGGAGACCGTCTCAGGCGGACCAGCGGACGGCGTCGTCGACGAAGTCGGCCAGCGCGTGCACGCCCCGCAGGTCGTCACGTTCGGTCATCAGCGTGGTGAGGTTGCGGGCGTGGCGGTCACGCAGCGCGTTGCGACGGGTCTGGGCGGCGGTGGCAGCGTCCTGGGCAGCCTGGTGGGCTGCGACCTTCTCGGCGTCCGTGGGTGCGGCACCGGGTCGGTAGAGGGAGGCGATCAGCTCGGTCATGGGAAGATCCTGCGCCGCCAAGATCGCCAGAAGGTTGACCCCCGGTTACGCCTGGATGTCCCGGGCCCGTGAGGGTGTGAGACGCCTCACCGCCGGGGGTCTCCGGCGGGTGTCGGAGGCCCGGGACCCGCTCAACGGAGGGCCAGGCACCCCGAGGTGGCGGGCTGCCAGCCGAGGCCGTCGTGCTCGGCGATGCGCTTGTCCATCGCCTCCGCGATCGCTCCCGGCCACGGCGCGGTCTGGCGCGGCTCGACGAGCACGTGGAGGAAGATCTCCTCGAAGACGCAGGCGAGCCGCTCGTTGGTGTCGTCGAGCAGGTAGACCAGCGCGTGCGCGGCCCTCTCGGAGCGGCCCAGCAGGCGCACCCGGACCGACATCTGGTCGCCGGTCTTGAGCTCGTGGAGGTACCGGACGTGGTGCTCGGCGGAGAGGCAGGCGTGCCCGTCGGCGACCGGCCAGTTCCACGGGATGCCCAGCTCGGCCAGTGACTCGTCCAGCCCCTCGCTGCCGATGCCCAGGTAGTGCCGCACGTTCAGGTACCCGTTGATGTCCTCGAACGCCGTCGGCACCGGCTGGTCGGCGTAGGCCGGGAGAGGTGCGAGTTCCGCGTACGTCGGCTGCGTGCTCATGCAGGTGACCCTACTCATCCCGCCGCCGACCCGCCGCCGGCCGCCGCCGACCCTTGGCCGGTGCGCGGCTCAGAGCGCCAGCGCGTCCGCGATCTCCCGGGCCAGCACCTCGCTGGTCCGCTCGACCATGGTCAGCACGTCGCGGAAGCCCGCCTCACCGCCGAAGTAGGGGTCCGGTACGTCGCTCCCCGGGCGGATCGGGTCGAAGTCCCGGAAGAGCCGCAGGCGACCGTCCGCGGTGGCGCCGCCGGTCTGGTCCAGCGCGCGCAGGTCGCCGAGGTTGGTCGCGTCCATGGCGAGCAGCAGGTCGTACTCCTCGATCCAGGCGGCCACGACCTGCTGCGCCCGGTGCCGGGAGGTGTCGTAGCCCTCCTCGGCGAGCAGGGCCGCGGCCCGGGCGTCCATCGGCTCGCCGACGTGCCAGTCGCCGGTGCCGGCGCTGACCACGTCGACCTGCTGGTCCAGACCCACCCCGCGGATCCGGTCCTCGAGCACCACGTCGGCCATCGGCGACCGGCAGATGTTGCCCAGGCAGATCAGTGCGATCCGGTAGCGACCCGGGGTCCGCGGCTCGGGAACGGTCACGACTCGACTCCGATCATCGCGTCCAGGAACCAGGTGGTGATGCTGATGATCAGGGCTCCGCCGATGGCCGGCCAGAAGCCCTCGACGTGGAACCCGATCCCGACCAGGTCGGCCAGCCACGCGGTGAGCTTCAGCAGCAGCGCGTTGAGCACGACCAGGAAGAGGCCCAGCGTGACCAGGATGAACGGGATCGACAGCAGCGTCATCAGCGGCTTGACGAACGCGGTCACCGCGCAGGAGATGAGCGCGACCAGGAGCAGCGGCACGATCTTGTGCTCGATCTCGGCCTGGCCGTTGCGGGGTCCCTCGAACCAGATGCCGCCGATCAGCTGCGCGGCGAGCGCGAGCGAGGCTGCCGTGATGGCCCAGCGGGAGAGGAAGGCGAGCATGCGGGCAAGTGTGGCATCACCGGCCACCTCGGCGGTGCGCTCCGCTCACTCCAGGCCGAGCGCGCCGATGATCTCGACCTCGGCGTCGTCGATGTGGTGGCGCAGGAACGAGCGGGCGCCGTCCTCGCCCTCGATCCGACCCGATTCCAGCAGGTCGACCAGCGCCTCGTGGGTGTCGGCCTGGTCGTGCGCGTTGCGGTTGAGCCGGTCGACCTGGGCGAGCGCCAGCTTGAGCTCGTCCATCAGGGCCTCGGCCATCTGCACCAGGCGGCTGCTCCCGGTCAGGCCGACCAGGGCGACGTGGAAGGCGAGGTGGCGCTCGTTGAGCTCCTCGTACGACGCGCCCTCGCGCACCGCCCGCGTGTAGGCGTCCAGCGTGGTGCGCACCCGGAGCCGGTCCTCGTCGCCCGCGCGGTCCCAGCCCTCGACGCCGGCGCCCTCGAGCACCTGACGTGCCCGGCACACGTCCCGGACCGACGATGCCTCGGGGGTGGCGACGCTGACCCCACGGTGCGGCTCGCGGGTGGCCAGTCCCTCCGCGACCAGCACCGTCAGCGCCTCGCGCACGGTGGGCCGGGAGACGCCGAGCGACTCGGCGAGCGCGATCTCGCGCAGTGCGGTGCCGCTCTCCAGCTCGCCCTCGAAGACCGCCCGTCGCAGCTCGGCTGCCACGCGCGCGGTGGTGGAGGCGTGCTCCACGCTGAGGGTCTCGAACCTCCCGGACATGGCGCCCATTGTGCCGCGCCCCGCGGATCGTGCGCGCTCCAGGCGGGTCGACTTGGCGCCGTGCGGCGAAGCGCCTACTCTCTTGTCAGATTGTCTGACAATATTGACGTAGGGAGGTTCCATGAACACGTCCGCCACCACCGACCTCACCCGCCACGGTGAGCTGCCCTGGGGCCGTTCCTACGCGATGGTCGAGCCGTCGCAGTTCCGCGTCGACTACGCGATCAACCCGTTCATGGACACCGCGGTGCAGCCGGACCCGACGCGGGCCACCGCGCAGTGGCACCGGCTGGTCGCCACCCTCCGCCGCTGCGGTGCCGAGGTGCGCGCGATCGAGGCCCGCCCCGACTCGCCCGACATGGTCTATGCGATGAACCTCGGGCTGCCCGTCGTCCGGCGCGGTGCGGACGGTGCGGGCGAGCCGACGGTGCTCCTCTCCCACATGCGCTACCCGGAGCGGCAGCAGGAGACCGGGTCCGCCGAGGCGTGGTTCGCCCAGCACGACCACCGCGCGGTGCGGATCGGCGGAGACGGTGCGGGGCCGCACTTCGAGGCCGGTGACGCGTTCGCCTGGCGTGGTGAGCTCGTGGTCGGCTTCGGGCCGCGCACCGAGGCCGCCGCACTGCCGCTGCTCGCCGCCGAGCTCGACGTCCGGGTCCGCGGGGTGCGGATCACCCACCCGGGCATGTATCACCTCGACCTCGCCTTCTGCCCCTCGACGACCGTCGCGCGCTGGTCTGCCCGGACGCCTTCGACCCCGTCTCCGCGCAGGCGCTGCTGGAGGTGATCCCCGAGCCGCTGGTGATCACCGAGGAGGAGGCGCTGACCACCTTCTGCGCGAACTCCGTGGTGATCGGCCGGACCGTCGTGATGCCCGCCTGCCCGCGACACGTCGCCGACCGGCTCGCCGGCTGGGGCTTCGAGGTGGTGGTGGTCGACGTCTCCGAGTTCCACCTCGGCGGCGGCTCCGTGCGCTGCCTGACCAACCCGCTCGACGTCACCCTGGACCGCGACCTGGCCCGGGTCTCCGGCGGCAGCGTGGTGCTCGCCGAGGAGGGCGAGAGCGCGGCCTAGCCATGACTGGCCTCGGAGCCGGTGATTCGATGCTTCACCGTTGTTCTAGGGTCGCTGCACCGGCCAGCACCAGGTGGAGGGACGAATGGCAGCCAGTCAGCACGCAGCGGATCGCGCGACGAGCAGCGGGGGCGTGCCGCGTCCCCGGCCGCAGTTGGACGACCTGCCGCCGTACGTCGCGGGGCGGCCGCCGAGCACCCCGCCCGGGCTGACGCCGTACAAGCTCTCCTCGAACGAGAACCCCTACCCGCCGCTGCCCGGTGTGCTCGAGGCCGCGACCGCGGCGGTCGGTGTGATGGAGCGCTACCCGGACATGGGGAACGGGGCGCTCTACCGGGCGCTGGCCGTCCGTCTCGACCTGCTGCCCGCGCAGATCTCCGCCGGCACCGGTTCGACGGCGGTGCTCTTCCAGCTGCTGAGCGCGTTCTGCGGCCCCGGTGACGAGGTGGTGGTGCCGTGGCGCTCCTTCGAGGCCTATCCGATCGCGATCACCGTGGCCGGCGCCCGGGCGGTCCAGGTGCCGCTGACCGCCGACGCCCGCCACGACCTCGACGCGATGGCGGCCGCGGTCACCGACCGGACCCGGGTGCTGGTGGTCTGCACCCGAACAACCCGACCGGCCCCGCCCTGCGACACAGCGAGCTGGAGGCCTTCCTGGACCGGATCCCTCCGCGGGTGCTGGTGGTCGTCGACGAGGCGTACGCCGAGTTCGTGCGCCACGACGACCCGGTGGACGGCCTGCGGCTGCTGGGCGAGCGGAGCAACGTCGCGCTGATGCGGACGTTCTCCAAGGCCTACGGACTGGCCGGTCTGCGGGTCGGCTACCTCGCGTCCACCGCGGCGATCGCGGGCGCGGTGCGGTCGGTCTCCCTGCCGTTCGGGGTCTCCTCGGTCGCCCAGGCCGCCGCGGTCGCCTCGCTGGACGCCCAGGACCTGCTGCTGGAGCGGGTCGACGCGCTGGTCGCGGAGCGGGAGCGCCTGGTCGCCGGTCTCTCCGCGCACGGCTGGCGCCTGCCGGAGGCGCAGGGCAACTTCGTCTGGTTCCCCGTCGGGCGGCGCACCCCCGAGCTGGTGGCGGCGGCCGAACGGGTCGGCCTCTCGGTCCGCGCCTTCGCCGGCGAGGGCGTCCGGGTCACCGTCGGCGAGGCCGAGGCGAACGCCCGGATCGTCGACACGCTGGGCCCGCTGGCGGGCTGAAACCCCCGCAGGGGCGGGGCTGCGCTGGTCTACGGTGGTGATCGCACGCTGCGCCGGCAGCACGGATCCAAGGAGTCCCGGTGTCCGGTTCGAACCCTGACCACCCGACTGCGGAGCTGCCGCAGCAGCCGCCGCCCTACCCGCAGCAGCCCCCGCCGTACGGCGCTCCGCAGCAGCCGCCGCCACCTCCTTACGGCGCGCAGCAGCCGGGCTACGGCGGACCGGGCGGACCGGGCGGACCCGGTGGCCCCGGCGGACCCGGTCAGCCACCGTGGACGCCGGGCCCCCCGCCGCCCGGCGACGGCAACAGCAAGAAGACCCTCGTCATCATCCTCGGGGTGATCGGTGCGCTGGTGATCGTGGCCGCGGTGGTGATCGCCGCGTTCCTGATCGTGGGCAACGGCGACGAGGACGAGACGGACCGCGGCGACGACGCCAGCAGCGAGGCCACCGAGGACACCCCCACCGAGGAGAGCACCGAGCCGGCGAGCCCGGACCCGACGGACTTCCCGACGGACCTGCCACCGGACCTGCCGACGGACCTGCCGACCGACTTCCTGACGGACCTGCCGACCGACCTGCTCAGCGACTTCCCCACCGATCCCTCCGAGTGGGAGTCCTACTTCGAGAGCTATCTCGACGACCTGACCGCGAACCCGTGAGGTGAAGCATGAGTACGCCGACGCCACCGCCCCCTGGTCCGCCGCAAGGGCCCCCGCCCTCCGGTCCGCCCGCAGGCCCGCCCGCAGGCCCGCCCTCCGGTCCGCCGCAGGGGCCCCGCCGGGCGGTCCTCCGCAGGGGCCACCGCCCGGTGGCTGGGCGGTGCCGACGCAACCCCCGCCGCCGCCCGGAGGGGCTCGAAGAAGGCGATCTGGATCATCCTCGGCGCACTGCTGGCGGTGCTGCTCATCGTCGGGGTGCTGCTGCTGGTGCTCCTGCTGCGCGATGACGACGACGCCCAGGAGGACGCCGTCTCCCGCGACCCGGTGAAGGTCGTCCAGGCCGTGATCGACGCGGCCGAGGCCGACGACTGCGAGGCGGCCGACGACCACCTCGAGGACCCGCTCGAGGACCAGGTCTGCACCAGCGACGACTGGGCGCTGCTGGCCTCGGGCGACGTCACCGCCGAGGTCGGTGAGGCCGAGATCGACGGCAGCAGCGCCGTCGTACCGGTCACCTTCACCTCGGAGGCGGGGACCGAGGAGTACTCCTTCGAGCTGACCGAGGAGGAGCGGGAGTGGGAGGTCGTCGCCTACGGGCCGGCCGACGCCGACCAGGGCGACGAGCCCACCGAGAGCCCGACCGACGCCACCGACCCGACGGACAGCCCGACCGACAGCCCGACCGACGCCTCCACCGACCTCCCGGACTTCCCGGAGGGCACCCCGGAGGCGACCATCGTCGCCTACGTCGAGGCCGCCCGCGCCGCCGACTGCGTCGAGGCGGAGAAGTGGGTGACCGACGCCTACCTGCGTCGTGAGGGCCGCTGCACCGTCGACGAGCTCGACCCGGACGAGGTCGCGCGCTACCGGTTCGACATCGGCGACGCGACCATCGACGGCGGCACCGCGACGGTGCGGGTCACCATCAGCTACCGCGGCGAGAGCGACACCGGCACGCTGACCCTGAAGAAGGAGGACGGCGTGTGGAAGATCGACGACGACGAGTGAGCAGCCGCGCGACGGGGTAGGGGCCGGGGCGACCGCCGTCGGCGATCGTCCGCCCCGTCCGTGAGCAAGCCCCGAGCCAGTCGTGAGGAAGTCGTGAGCACTCCGCCGCCACCGCCCACCGGGCCCCCGTCCGGCCCGCCGCAGGGACCGCCTCCCGGCTGGTCGGCGCCACCCCCGGGACCCCCGCAGGGGCCACCGGGAGGCGGCTGGTCGGTGCCGGTGCCACCGCCGCCCGGCCCGAGGAAGACGCTCTGGATCGTGCTCGCCGCGATCACCTCCGTGGTGCTGGTCGGCGCGGTCGTCCTGGTCCTGGTCCTCACCGGCGGTGACGACGAGGACACCAGCGCCGGTGGCGACGGCGCGACGTCGTCCGGCGCGCCGACGGACCCGGCCGACCCGGAACCCACCGAGCCGACCGATCCGACCGAGCCGACCGAGCCGACCGAGCCGACCGATCCGACGCAGCCGACGCAGCCGACGCAGCCGACGCAGCCCACCGATCCCGGAGGAAGCGGCCAGAAGTTCGCCGCGGGCACCCCGGAGGCCTCGCTGCAGGCCTATCTCGACGCGGTGATCGCGGGCAGGTGCACCGAGGCCGACACCTGGGTCACCGACGCCTACCTGCGCGAGTACGGCCGCTGCGACCCGGACACCTTCGACGGTGGGGACTTCGACCAGATCGACTTCCGGATCGGCGCCGCTACGGTCGACGGCGACACCGCCCGGGTGCCGGTGACCACCGCGGTCGCCGGCGTCGACGAGGAGTACACCACCACGCTGGTGCTCGAGCGGGTCGGCGGTGTGTGGAAGATCGACCGCGAGGCCGGCTGAGCGCTGCCCGGGCTTGCCCGCGCGGTGGGCCGGCTCAGGGCTCGGGGTGTCCGTGGACGCGTCCCCGCGATCGAGCCGGATCAGCGGCTTCTTCCCCCGCAGCCGGCGACCGACCTCGCCCTCGTCGCTGACCAGCACCTGACCGAGCACTGCCGCGGCCAGGTAGACCCAGGCGATCACGTAGAACCAGGCGAGGTAGGTGAACGCCACGCCGATCGAGCCGTAGCGCACCGCGCTGGCTTCGAGCGCGTGCGGCAGCCAGACGTTGGAGAACGGGCGGACCAGCAGCATCACCACGGCGAAGAGGACCGCGCCGGTGAGCACGGCGCGCATGGTGACCACACCCTTGAGCAGGATCCACGGCACCAGCACCCCCATCGCCAGGTAGAGCAGGGTGACCAGCACGATCGTCCACAGCTGCTGCGGGGGGAGCTCGTCGGTGACCGACTGCATCCGCCGCAGCGCCACCACCATGATCGCCAGACCGAGCACGACCGCCACCCACCGCCACGCGGAGGCCACGTTGCTCTTGGGGCGGGGGATCGACCAGATGGTCGCGTAGGCACGGGCCAGCGCGCGGGAGAGGCTGGTGGCGGAGGCGAGCACGATGATCCCGCCGATGATCCCGAAGGTCGTGTTGCCCCCGTCGTCGAGGGAGTCCCCGACGGCGGAGCTGGCCTCCTGGGGCATGTTGAAGGTCTCGACCAGCACCACGTCGGCATTGCCGACCCACGACGCCATCATGATCAGGACCGGGAAGACCGAGGTGAAGAGTTGAGCGGCGACGGCCATCGATCGGTCGAAGATCTCGATGCGCTGCATGCTCCAGGCGAACCCCAGGCCGACCCGGCCGAACCAGGTCCCCAGGAGGTAGTCCGCGATGCGTCGGATCCGGGCCGGGAAGAGGCGCAGCGCGCGGTCGAGCTGAGCCTGCTGCTGAGGCGTGGGTGCGGGCACGCTGCGTCTGCCTTCGTCTGTTCCGGGCGCGGTGGTCGGGTGAAGGCTACCGACACCGAGGACCGGGTTCTGGGATGCAGGGGACCGCGAGGACGTCACCGCGACGAAACCCGTCCTGCCGCCCCGTTCCCTAGGGTGTCCCCATGGCGATCAAGGTGGCACTGGAGCACCGGACGACGTACCGCTTCGAGCGACCCGTCGCGGTCGGTCCGCACGTGGTGCGGCTCCGTCCGGCTCCGCACTGCCGGACCCCGATCGAGGCCTACTCGCTGAAGGTGGAGCCGGCCGGCCACTTCCTGAACTGGCAGCAGGACCCGTTCGGCAACTGGATGGCCCGACTCGTCTTCCCGGAGAAGGTCGCCGAGCTGGACATCACCGTCGGGCTGGTCGCCGACATGATGGTGATCAACCCGTTCGACTTCTTCATCGAGGAGCACGCCGAGCGGTTCCCGTTCGACTACGAGCCCGGGTTGGCCGCGGACCTGGCGCCCTACCTGCGGGCGGTGCCGGGGGCCGAGGAGACGGCCCGCTGGCGGGAGAAGCTGCCCGCGCTGCCCGACGACGGCGTCCCGACCGTGCAGTTCCTGGCCGGCCTCAACGCCGCCGTCCACGGTGACGTGGCCTACTCGGTCCGGATGGAGCCGGGTGTGCAGTCGCCGGACGACACGCTGCGGATCGGGATCGGCTCGTGTCGCGACAGCGCCTGGCTGCTGGTCAGCCTGCTGCGCCAGTACGGTCTGGCCGCCCGGTTCGTCTCCGGCTACCTGGTCCAGCTCGCCCCGGACGCCTACGCGACCGAAGGGGTGGACGGACCCGCCGGGCCCACCGAGGACTTCACCGACCTGCACGCCTGGGCCGAGGTGTTCATCCCCGGCGCCGGGTGGGTCGGCATGGACCCGACCAGCGCCCTCTTCGCCGGCGAGGGGCACATCCCGCTCAGCGCCACCCCGCACCCGAGCTCCGCCGCGCCGATCGAGGGCGCCACCGACCCCGTCGAGGTCGCCTTCGCGTTCCACAACCGGGTGACCCGGATCCACGAGGACCCCCGGGTCACCGCGCCCTACGCCGACGAGCAGTGGCAGCGCATCGACGCCCTCGGCGCCGCGGTCGACGAGCGGCTGGTCGCCGGCGACGTACGACTCACGATGGGCGGGGAGCCCACCTTCGTGTCGATGGCGGACGCCTCCACCCCGGAGTGGAACACCGACGCCGACGGTCCGGCCAAGCGCGAGCTGGCCGCGGCGCTGGCCGACCGGCTCACCGACACCTTCGCCCGCGGCGGCCTGGTCCACCGGGGCCAGGGCAAGTGGTATCCGGGGGAGCCGCTGCCGCGGTGGAGCATCGCCCTGCAGTGGCGCGCCGACGGCGTTCCGCTGTGGCGCGAGCCGTCCTGGCTCGCCGACCCGTGGGACGAGGGGACCGCGCTGGCCGACGCCGCCACCCGGGCCGAGGAGCTGGCCCGCCGCTTCGCCCACCTGCTCTCGCTGCCGGACAGCCAGGTCCGCCCCGCCTTCGAGGACCCGTTCGCCGCGCTCGTCGACCACGTCCGCCAGCCGTACGGCGACCCGCCCGACACCGACCTCGACCGACTCGACGAGGACGCCACCGACCTGCTCGCCCGGCTCGACGCGGAGGTCCGCACGCCGACCGGCTGGGTGGTGCCGCTGGCGCTGGCCGAGACCGGCTGGACCTCGCCGGTGTGGCGGTTGCGCCGGGGCCGGCTGGTGCTGACCCCCGGCACCAGCGCGGTCGGACTGCGACTGCCGCTGGACTCGATCGACTGGGTCGACCCGGAGGCCCCGGCCCAGCCGTCGTACCTGGAGGCGGGCGAGGCCGCGGAGCCCGGCGTGCCGGCGGTGGCGCTGGCCGACCCGCGCGGCGCCGACCGGACCGCGGTGGCCTTCGAGGCCCGCGACGGGCACGTCCACGTCTTCCTGCCGCCGACCACCCGCTTCGAGGACTACGTCGACCTGGTGCACGTCGTGGAGAGCGCGGCGGCCGGCACCGGGTGCCCGGTGGTCGTCGAGGGCTATCCGCCGCCGCCGGACCCGAGGCTGACCACGCTGTCGGTGACGCCCGACCCGGGCGTCGTCGAGGTCAACGTGCAGCCGACGAGCAGCTGGGGCGAGCAGCGCGACCTGGTCACCCGCCTCTACTCCGAGGCGCGGCACGCGGGCCTGACCTGCGAGAAGTTCGACCTGGACGGGCTGCACACCGGCACCGGCGGCGGCAACCACCTCACCCTGGGTGGGCGGGCGCCGATCGACTCGCCGCTGCTGCGCCGCCCCGACCTGCTGGTCAGCCTGATCGCCTACTGGCAGCAGCACCCCGCGCTCTCCTACCTCTTCTCCGGCCGCTTCATCGGCCCGACCAGCCAGGCGCCCCGCTTCGACGAGGGTCGCCCGGAGGCCGTCTACGAGATGGAGATCGCCATCGCCGAGGTCGGCCGGATCGCCGCGGAGGCCGCCTCCTCGGGCGACCCGGTCGCGCCGTGGACGGTCGACCGGGCCCTGCGCCACCTGCTCACCGACCTGACCGGCAACACCCACCGTGCGGAGTTCTGCGTCGACAAGCTCTACAGCCCCGACTCGAGCCGCGGCCGCCTCGGCCTGCTGGAGCTGCGCGGGTTCGAGATGCCGCCGCACCCGCAGATGGCGCTGGTCCAGGCGCTGCTGGTGCGCAGCCTGGTCGCGATGTTCTGGGAGCAGCCGCTCGACATCGCCCGGCGCCCGCTGGTCCGCTGGGGCACCCGGTTGCACGAGGACTTCCTGCTGCCGCAGGGCGCGGTCGCCGACATCACCGCCGTCGTCGCCGACCTGAACGCCGCCGGGATCGCCTTCGACGTGGACTGGCTGGCCCCGTTCACCGAGTTCCGCTTCCCCCGGATCGGCTTCTCCGACGTCACCGACGGCGCCGGGGGCGGCGCCCCGATCCGGATGGAGCTGCGCCAGGGCGTGGAGCCCTGGCACGTGCTGGGGGAGGAGGCCACCGGCGGCGGCACGTCGCGCTACGTCGACTCCTCGGTGGAGCGGATCCAGGTCAGCGTCGCCGGCATCGACCCGCACCGGCACCTGGTGACGTGTCAGGGTGTCCCCGTGCCGATGACACCGACCGCGACCGCCGTCCCCGGGCTTCCCGGCGACGGGTTCTACGGCGGGGTCCGCTACAAGGCCTGGCAGCCCTGGTCCGGCCTGCACCCGTCCATCCCGGTGCACTCGCCGCTGACCTTCGACGTGGTCGACCTGCACGCCGGGGTCAGCCTGGGCGGTGCGACGTACCACGTGGTCCACCCGGGCGGACGTACCTACGACCACCCGCCGGTCAACGCCAACGAGGCCGAGGCCCGCCGGGCCGGCCGCTTCGAGGCCCGGCGCAACACCGCCGGGACCGTCGACGTCGCCGCCCTGACCGCGCTGCGCGACCGCGCCGGGGACCAGGAGTACCCGCACACCCTCGACCTCCGGCGGGTGCCGGCGCCGCGGTGAGAAGGTGACCGTCTTCCGCGACTACGTCGCCGGCCTGCACCAGCCTGCGCTCGTCCCGACCGCAGGCTCCTCGAGCCCCCGGTACGACGAGCTGGTCGAGCCCGACGGCAGCCTGCGCCCCGGCTGGAAGCCGCTGGCGGAGGTGGCCGTCGCGATCAGCGCGCGCGAGCTGGAGCGGGTCGACGACGAGATCGCCCGGTTCCTCGCCGACGACGGCGTCACCTACTCCCGCCCCGGCCAGCGGCCCGCGCCGTGGCGGCTGGACCCGATGCCCTTGGTGCTCGACGCGACCGCGTGGAAGTCGCTGGAGATCGGTCTCGCCCAGCGCGCCGAGCTGCTCAACGCGATCCTGGTCGACCTCTACGGCGAGCAGACCCTGCTGGCGCACGGGGTGCTGCCACCGGCGCTGGTCTACGGGCACAACGGCTTCACCCGGATCATGGCGCGCAGCGGCGCGATCGACCCCCGCCCGCTGGTGCTGTCGGCCGCCGACCTGGGCCGCGACGCCGACGGGGAGTGGCGGGTCCTCGCCGACCGCACCCAGGCCCCGTCGGGCCTCGGCTACGCCGCGGAGAACCGCAAGGTGCTCTCCCGGGTGATGCCCGAGCTCTACCGTGAGGCCGACCTGCACCGGATGGCGCCGTACCTCTGGGCGCTGCGCTCGGCGCTGCTCCAGTCCGGGCCGGAGGACCTGGCCGACCCGCGGGTGGTGGTGCTCAGCCCGGGGTCCCACTCGGAGACCTTCTACGACCAGGCGACCATCGCGGCCAACCTCGGCTTCCCGCTGGTCCAGGGCAGCGACCTGGTGGTGCGCGACGGCTGGGTGCTGATGCGCACGCCGCTGCGGCTGGAGCGGGTCGACGTGATCCTGCGCCGGGTGGACAGCGCCTGGAGCGATCCCCTCGAGCTGCGCGGCGACTCCCAGCTCGGGGTGGCCGGCCTGGCCGAGGCGGTACGACGCGGGCGGGTCCGCGTGGTCAACAGCCTGGGTGCCGGCGTGCTGGAGAACCCCGGCCTGCTGGCCTACATGGACGCGATGTGCGAGCACCTGCTCGGGGAGGCGCTGCGGCTGGACTCGGTGCCGACCTGGTGGTGCGGCGACCCGGAGAGCCTGGACCACGTGCTCGGCCGGCTCGACGAGCTCGCGATCCGGACCACCGATGGCACCGGGGTGCAGATCACCGAGCTCGCCCCGGACCTGCTGCGCCGCCGGATCCTGGCCGCGCCGCACCGCTACGTCGGCCAGCTGCGGTTGCCGCTCTCCCAGGCCCCGGCCTGGTCGCGGGGGAGGCCCGGCCCGCCGACATCAGCCTGCGCACCTTCACCCTGCGCTACGGCTCCTCCTACCGTCCGCTGCTCGGGGGCATGGCCAGCATCCGCGACGGCGGCCGCGCGGTGGGCAGCAAGGACGTCTGGGTGCTCAAGTCGAGCGCCGCCGAGGCGGACCAGGGGCTGGCCGAGGTGCGGCCGATGACCTCGGTCCGGTCCACGCCCTCGACGGTCCCGCGGATCCTCGAGGACATGTTCTGGGTCGGCCGCTACGCCGAGCGGGCCGAGGACATGCTGCGCCTGGTGCTGGCCGCCCACGTGCTCGCCGAGGACTACCGCACCCGCCCCCGCACCACCGGCGGGATGAGCCTGGAGATCATGCTCGGCGTACTGGCCTCGCTGGCCGGCCGCAGCAGCGACGACCTCGGCCAGGAGTTCCGCTCGGTGCTGCTCGACGCCGACCGGGAGGGCTCGGCGGCGCAGTCGCTCTCCGCGTTGCGCGACGCGCTGGCGGGGGTGCGCGACCAGCTCTCGCTCGACGTGTGGCGGGTCTTCGGCATCACCGCCCGCGCTGGGTCGGCCCTGCGCGCCTCCCCGCACAGCCATGCCATCGGCGAGTCCGCGGGCCGGATGCTGGCCGGGGTGCTCTCGCTGCAGGGGGTCACCGCGAGCATGATCCGCGACCCGGGCTGGCACATGATCGGCCTCGGGCGGCACCTGGAGCGGGCACTGCAGCTGTGCCGGCTGCTCCGGGTGGTCACCGTGCGCCGCGGGCTGGAGGTGGACCGCGAGGTGCTCAGCGCGGTGCTGGCCAGCTCGGAGAGCGCGGTCACCCACCGCCGTCGCTACCGCGACTACGTGCGTCCCGCCGGCGTCCTCGACCTGCTGCTGATGGACGGCGACAACCCGCGGTCGCTGACCTTCAGCCTGACCGAGGCGGCCCGCCACCTGGCCGCCCAGCAGGCCTCGACCGGCTCCACCCGACCCGAACGGTTGCTCGACGAGCTGATCGCGGAGGTCGCCGCGACCGACTCCGCCACCCTGGTCGCGATCGGTGGTGCGGACCGGCCGAACCTGACCGGGTTCCTCGACTCGGTGGAGGCGCAGGTCAGCCGGATCACCGAGGCGGCCGGTGCGCTGCACTTCGCCACCGGCCCGCGTCCCCGGCCGTTCGGCTCGCTGCAGACCCGCGCGGTCGTCGAGGAGGAGGTGTCGTGAGATACCAGGTCACCCACCACACCACCTACACCTACGACGAGGACGTCACCGACAGCCTGGGCGTGGCGCACCTGGTCCCGCGCGAGCTGCCCTGGCAACGGGTCGGGGCCGCGGAGGCGCCGTACCGGGTGGGGCTGCGGCCGGAGCCGACCGACCTCTCCACCTCGGTCGACTTCCACGGCAACCGGGTCACCTACTTCCAGGTCGTCGAGGCGCACACGGAGCTGGTGATCACCGGGCAGGGCGAGGTGGAGGTGGTCGCCCCTGAGCCGCGCGCCGACCTGCTCGCCCGGCCGTGGGAGGCGAATCGCCCGCTGGTCGACCCGCTCGCGCCCGGTGCCTGGCGGGCCACCGACTTCGCGCTGGCCAGCCCGGCGGTGCCGATGCACCCGGGGGCGCGCGAGTACGCCGCCGCGTCGCTCACCCCGGGGCGTCCGGTCGGTGAGGCGGTGACCGAGCTGATCCACCGGATCCACACCGACTTCGAGTACGACGCCACCGCCACCACGGTCACCTCGACGGTGCCCGAGATCCTGCACCGCCGGGCGGGCGTCTGCCAGGACTTCGCGCACTTCACGCTGGCCGGCCTGCGGGCGCACGGGCTGGCCGCCCGCTACGTGAGCGGCTACCTGGCCACCGACCCGCCGCCGGGCAAGGAGCGGGTGGTCGGCGCGGACGCGTCGCACGCCTGGCTCGCCGTCTGGCTCGGGGAGGAGGAGTGGCTCTCGCTCGACCCGACCAACGACCAGTGGCAGAACGACCGGTACGTCACGGTGGCCTGGGGGCGCGACTACGGTGACGTACCGCCGGTCAAAGGCGTCATCTTCACCGAGGCGAGCACCTCCACGCTGACGGTCTCGGTCGATGTGGCGCCACTGGGTACCGGTACCCAGGACGCCGGGCCGACCGGCCCGGCGCCGACCACGAGGAAGGGAGACCGCGGGTGAAGTCGTTCCGCTGCCGCGCCTGCGGCAACCAGCTCTACCTGGAGAACTCGCTGTGCTACTCCTGCGGGAGCGCGCTGGGCTTCTCCCGCGCCGAGCGGGAGATCGTCCCCGTCGACGACGCGGGCCGGTACGTCGACGCCGACGGGCTGGTCTGGCACGTCTGCGCGAACCTGAACCTGACCGGGTGCACCTGGCTGGCGCGGCACGAGGGCGGCCAGTGCTCGGCCTGCGACCTGACCCGCACCCGACCCGCGGACACCGACGCCGAGGGATGGGGCAGCTCCCGGACGCGGAGGCGGCCAAGCGCCACCTGCTGGTGGAGCTCGACGCGCGAGGGATCTCCACCGACGGCCTGGTCTTCGACCTGCTCTCCTCCAGCGCCGAGGCGGGCGAGGACGTGGTGATCGGCCATGCCGACGGGGTGATCACGATCGACCTGGCCGAGTCCGACGACGCCCGCCGGGAGCGGATCCGGGTCGACCTCGGCGAGCCGTACCGGACCATGCTCGGCCACCTGCGCCACGAGACCGGGCACTTCGTCCAGATGGGGCTGCTGCAGTCCGGCGACCAGGAGCAGGTGGCCCGGTGCCGCGAGCTGTTCGGCGACGACACCGCCGACTACCAGGCGGCGATCGACCGGCACTACGCCGAGGGTGCGCCGGAGGGCTGGGAGCAGTCCTACATCAGCACCTACGCCACGATGCACCCGTTCGAGGACTTCGCGGAGACGTTCGCCCACGTGCTGCACATCTCCGACACCTGCGAGACCGCCGCCGAGCACGGTCTCCTCTCGGTCGACCCGTCCGCGTTCTCCTCGTTCGGCGACCTGGTGCGCGGCGTCTGGGTGCCGTTCTCGATCGCGCTGAACCAGATCAACCGCTCGATGGGGAAGGCGGACGTCTACCCCTTCGTGATCCCCGACCGCGTGGTCGAGAAGCTCGAGTTCGTCGCCGGACTCTTCCCCGGTCCGCAACGCTGACGGGGCGGGCAGGGTCGGCACCGCGCGTGCGAGGATGGCCCACGATCCGCCACCACACGATCTGCCACGACGATCTTCGCGAGGAGATGCCATGTCCGACCCGAACCAGCCCTCGACCCCTCCCGGGTGGTACCCCGACGGACAGGGCAACCAGCGCTGGTGGGACGGCACCCAGTGGACCGACCACACGCAGCCGGGGACCGGCGCCGACGGTGGCGCGGGCGCCGGTGGCAGCGTGCACGACCAGCCCACCCAGATCGCCCCGAACCGGGCTGCCGACCACGGCAGCGGTGCGGCGGCGGGCGGTGCGGCGGCGGGCGCGGCCGGCCAGGGCGGGTACGACCCGAACCAGCAGGGCGGCTACGCCCAGCAGGGGGGCTACCCGCAGCAGGGGGGCTACGACCCGAACCAGCAGGGCGGCTACGCCCAGCAGGGCGGCTACCCGCAACAGGGCTACGGCCAGCAGGGCTACGGCCAGCAGGGCTACGGCGCGCCCGGTCAGCCGGGGTACGGCGGCGGCTCGAGCGGCGGAAGCAAGAAGGGCCTCTGGATCGGCCTCGCCGCCGGCGGCGCCGCGCTGCTCCTGCTGATCTGCGGCATCGGCGGGTTCCTGCTCCTCTCCGGCAACAGCCCGGAGGACACGGCGAAGGACTACGTCGAGGCGATCCTGGACGACGACTACGAGGAGGCGTGCGGCCTGCTCACCGAGGACCGCAAGAAGGAGGCCCTCGACTCCGAGGAGGTCGACTCCTGCAAGGAGCTCGGCGACAAGCAGGAGGAGGCGGCCGAGGACTTCGGAGAGTACGGCCAGCAGTTCGAGGACACCTACGGCGAGTCGATCGAGGACATCCAGGACGACATCGACTACTCCTCCGAGGTCGTCGAGGTGCACGACGAGACCGACTCCAAGGCGATCGTCGAGTTCGACGTGACCACCGAGTACACCGGTGACAACCAGGACTACATCGACGACGAGCTCGACGGCGAGACCAAGAGCACCGACCCGGCGTTCATCCACCTCGCCAAGGAGGACGGCGACTGGCTCGTCTCCGACGAGTGCAACTCCAAGGACTGCGACGACTCCTCCTCCCCGAGGGTGAGTGACCTGATCCAGCCCGACCGGGCACCGGGAGCGCGCTGAGGTGCGAGCATTCTTCGCCGCCGCCCTGGTCGTGGTGGCGACGGTGCTCGCACCGTTCGTGATCACGGCCGCCTGGGGCTACGAGCGCACCAGCGACGTCGACGCCTACGTGGAGACCGTCGCCCCGCTGGCCGAGGAACCGGAGCTGCGCGACGAGCTCGCCGACGAGCTCGGTGTCGCGACCGTCGCGGCGCTGGAGGAGAACCTGCCCTTCGCCCTGCCCGACCAGGTCGACCAGCAGGTCGCCGACGCGGCCGAGGCCGTGGTGCGGAGCCCGGGCTTCCCGGAGTTCTGGCGGGAGGCCAACCGCGACCTGCACGCCGAGTTCATGGCCCTGGCGCACGACGGCACCGACGCCGACGACGACGCCTGGGTGCGGATCGACATCAGCCCGCTCTTCCAGGACGTCCTGGAACGACTCGCCGGCCAGGGGCTCTCCGCGCTGAGCCTGCCCGAGATGACCCTCGAGGTGCCGCTGGTGCGCGAGTCCACCCTCCTCGAGCAGCGCGACAACTACCTGCTCCTCGAGGACGTCGCCCGGATCGGACCGTGGGTGGTCGGCGGGCTGCTGCTGGCCGCCGTCGTCATCGCCCCCGGCGTCCGGGGGCGGCTGCGCACCGCGGGCTTCGGGAGCCTCGGCATCGCTCTCGCGGCCGGCGTCACCATGCTCGCCTCCGGCCCGCTCAGCGACCGGGCCGCGGAGGAGGCCGAGCAGGGCCGGTCCGGGCTGGTGCGGCTGATCACCGAGGTGGTGCTGGAGTCGCTGGGCCCGCACGCACGCAACATCGGCCTGGTCGCGCTCGCGGTGGGCATCGTGCTGCTGCTGGCGTCGTACTGGTCGCGGAGGGCGCGGGGCTGAGCCCCCTGCGGATTGGGGACCGGACCTAGGCTCGCAGCGTGAGCGACCACGACGTCGACCGCGGCGAGGAGCCCCGAGGCCGGATGCGTCCGGCGATCTGGGCGACGCTGACCGTCGGGGTGGTGCTGCTCGGTCTGGTGGCCGTCGTGGCGCTCGGCGGCGCCGAGGACGACCCAGCGGCCGGCGACCGGTCCCGGAGCACGGCGGGCGCGTCCACGCCGGGCGCGTCGGACGGCTCGCCCGGGGCGACGGACGGGACGGCCGGCGGGACGGCGCCGGCGCCGCTCCCCGAGGACACCCCCGGCGCCACGGTGGAGACGCTGCTCCGTGCGATCGCCGACGGCGACTGCGCCGCCGCGATGGCGGTGGTCACCGACACCTTCCTCGACCACAACGGGGAGTGCACCGCCGCGCTGCCCGAGCGGTTCGACTGGGCCCTGGGCGGTGAGACCGTCGACGAGTCGACGGCGACCGCGGTGGTGGTCTGCCGGATGGACGGCGCCGAGCACCGGGAGCAGTACCGGTTCCACCTCGTCGCGGAGGACGGGACCTGGAAGGTCGACACGATCTCCTGACGCTGCTGCCTACCCTGGTGGCATGGGACACGGGCACGGCCACGGGCACGCAGCGGGTCGCGCCGCCGATCGCCGGCGGCTGCGCTGGGCGCTCGCCGTCACCGCGACGGTCCTGGTCGTCGAGCTGGTCGGGGCCGCGGTCACCGGGTCGCTCGCGCTGCTCGCCGACGCCGGGCACATGGCCACCGACGCCGGAGCGGTGGTGCTGGCCCTGGGTGCGTCCTACGTGGCGACCCTGCCGGGCGGACGCCGCTCGACCTTCGGCTATCACCGGGTCGAGGTGATCGCAGCCGGGCTCAACGGCGTCATCCTGCTGGTGGTCTGCGGCTACATCGCGGTCAGCGGCCTGCAGCGGCTCAGCGACCCGCCCGAGGTAGACGGACTGCCGCTGGTCGGGTTCGCCCTGGTCGGCCTGGTCGCCAACGCGGTCTCGCTGGCCATCCTCAGCCGCGGCGACCGGGGCTCGCTCAACCTGCGCGGCGCGCTCAACGAGGTGCTCGCCGACCTGCTGGGATCGGTCCTCGCCGTGCTGGTGGGAGTGCTGGTCTGGCTCGGCGGCTGGTACGTCGCCGACCCGATCGCCTCACTGGTGATCGCGGCGCTGATCCTGCCGCGGGCCTTCGTGCTGATCCGCGACGTCGCCCGGGTGCTGCTGGAGATCGCGCCCGTCGACCTCGAGCTCGACGAGGTGCGCCACCACCTGATGCACGCCCCCGGCGTGGTCGAGGTGCACGACCTGCACGCCTGGACGATCACCAGCGGGATGGCCAGCCTCTCCGCCCACGTCACCGTCACCGACGAGGCGCTCGCGGCCCGGGGGGTCGGGGAGATCCTGGACGCCCTCGACGCGTGCATGAGCACCCACTTCGACGTGCAGCACACCACCTTCCAGGTGGAGCCGCTCTCGCACCGGGACCACGAGGACCTCGGCGCCCTGCACGAGCAGCGCTGAGCGATCGGTGGTGGACCCGACCACGGAGCGGCGGCGCAGGAGGCGCAGGGGGCAGCCTCGTCGGCGGTGCCGAGTACGCGTTCGGGAGGCGGGGCGGTAGCGTGGCACCACGGTGTGTCCGCGGTCACAGACGCCACCCCTGTCCCGTGACCCGGCTGCACTGCCTGGACGACCCGGACGAGGCGGACAACCCGCCGAGCCGGCCCGCTTGGAAGAGGTGCCTGACGTGAACGACCCCGTCTTCGGACCGGCCCCGACCGCCGCCGGCGCGGACGACGACCTGGTCCAGCTGCTCACCCCGGAGGGGGAGCGGGTCCACCACCCGGAGTTCGATCTCGACCTCACTCCGGAGATGCTGCGGACCTTCTACCGCGACATGTTCCTGGTGCGCCGCCTCGACGTCGAGGCCACCGCCCTGCAGCGGCACGGAGAGCTCGGCCTGTGGGCGCAGCTGCTCGGCCAGGAGGCCGCGCAGATCGGCGCCGGCCACGCGCTGGCCCGGCAGGACTTCGTCTTCCCGACCTACCGCGAGCACGGCGTCGCCTGGGTGCGCGGGGTCGACCCGGTCGCACTCCTCGGACTGTTCCGCGGTGTCGACAACGGCGGCTGGGACCCCCACGAGCACGGCTTCAACCTCTACACGATCGTGATCGGCGCCCAGGTGCTGCACGCCGCCGGCTACGCGATGGCGCTGCAGCGCGACGGGGTGGTCGGCACCGGGGACGGTGAGCGCGACGCCGCCGTGCTGGCGCACTTCGGTGACGGCGCCTCCTCCCAGGGCGATGTCAGCGAGGCGTTCATCTTCGCCGGCTGGGCGAACGCGCCGGTCGTCTTCTTCTGCCAGAACAACCAGTGGGCGATCTCCGAGCCGATCGAGAAGGTCTCCCGGATCCCGCTCTACCAGCGCGCCAACGGCTTCGGCTTCCCCGGCGTCCGGGTCGACGGCAACGACGTCCTCGCCACCTACGCGGTCACCCAGGCCGCGCTCAAGCGTGCCCGGGAGGGTCAGGGGCCGATGCTGATCGAGGCCTACACCTACCGGATGGGCGCCCACACCACGACCGACGACCCCACCCGCTACCGGTTGATGGAGGACGTCGAGCACTGGAAGCTCAAGGACCCGTTGGCCCGCGTCGAGGTGCACCTGCGCCGCAACGGCCTGGTCGACGACCAGTTCTTCACCGACCTCGCCGCGGAGGCCGACGCCCTCGGCGACCGGATGCGCCGGGAGTGCCACCAGCTCCCGGACCCGCAGCCGCTGGACATCTTCGATCGCGTCTACGCCGAGCAGACCGAGGAGCTCGCCGCCCAGCAGGCCGAGGTGGCGACGTACCTCTCCTCGTTCGCCGACCATGCGCCGGCAGGCGCCGAGGGAGGTGCGGCCTGATGGCCACCACGACGATGAGCATGGCCAAGGCCCTCAACGCGGGGTTGCGGCGGGCGATGGAGCACGACTCGAAGGTCGTGGTGATGGGCGAGGACGTGGGCCGGCTCGGCGGCGTCTTCCGGATCACCGACGGCCTGCAGAAGGACTTCGGCGAGGACCGGGTGATGGACACCCCGCTGGCCGAGTCCGGGATCGTCGGCACCGCGGTCGGCATGGCGATGCGCGGCTACCGGCCGGTGGTCGAGATCCAGTTCGACGGCTTCGTCTACCCCGCCTACGACCAGATCGTCTGCCAGGTCGCCAAGTTCCACTCCCGCTCCCAGGGCCGGGTGCCGATGCCGATGGTCATCCGGATCCCGTTCGGCGGCGGGATCGGCGCGGTCGAGCACCACAGCGAGTCCCCGGAGGCGCAGTTCGCGCACACGCCCGGCCTGAAGGTGGTCGCCTGCTCCAACCCGGCCGACGCCTACTGGATGCTGCAGCAGGCGATCGCCAGCGACGACCCGGTGATCTTCCTGGAGCCGAAGCGGCACTATCACTCCACCCGCGCCGAGATCGACGACGCCGCCACCCCCGGCTCGCTGTGGGCCTCCCGGGTGGTGCGCTCCGGCGAGGACGCCACCCTGATCGCCTACGGTCCCACCGTGGGCACCTGCGTGGACGCCGCTGCGGTCGCCGCGGAGGAGGGCCGCTCGCTCGAGGTGATCGACCTGCGCACCCTCTCCCCGCTGGACATGGGTCCGGTCGAGGAGTCGGTACGACGCACCGGCCGCGCCGTCGTCGTGCACGAGGCCCACGTCAACCTCGGGCTCGGCGCCGAGGTCGCCGCGCGGCTGACCGAGTCGTGCTTCTACTCCCTGGAGGCGCCGGTGCTGCGGGTCGGCGGCTGGGACACGCCGTACCCGCCGGCCCGGGTCGAGGAGGCGTACCTGCCCGACCTCGACCGGGTGCTGGACGCCGTCGACCGCAGCCTGGCCTTCTGAGCGCCGTACCGGAGGAGATTCCCTGTGCCTGAGTTCAAGCTTCCCGATGTCGGCGAGGGCCTCACCGAGGCCGAGATCGTGGTGTGGCGGGTCGCCGTCGGCGACACCGTCGCGGTCAACGACATCGTCGTGGAGATCGAGACCGCCAAGTCCATCGTCGAGCTGCCCTCGCCCTACGCCGGAGAGGTGACCGCACTGCTGGTCCCCGAGGGCGAGATGGTGGAGGTCGGCACCCCGATCATCACCATCGGCGAGGCGGTGGAGAAGGTGGTCGATCCGGTGGCGCCGACGGTGCCCGACCGGCCGACCGTCCCCGCCGCGCCCGCGACGCCGATCGACACCAACGTCCCGCCCGAGGGCAACCCGACCCTGGTCGGCTACGGGCCCAAGCAGCGCGACCTGAAGCGTCGGCCGCGCAGCGGTGGAGGGGCGCCGCCCGCGTCCGCCGAGCCCGCCGCACCGACCGCGCCTGCCGCGCCGGCCGCGCCGGCCGCGCCTGTCGCATCGGCTGAGCCGGTCGCGTCGGGAGCGGTGCGGGTGCTGGCCAAGCCCCCGGTGCGCAAGCTGGCCAAGGACCTCGGGATCGACCTCGCCTCGCTCACCCCGACCGGTCCCGGTGGCACCGTCCGCCGCGCCGACGTCGAGCAGGCAGGTACGGCGCCCGCCGCGCCGACCGCGGAAGCCGGTTCTGGTGGTGGTGTTGGTGATGGTGCGGGCGAGACCCGCGAGCCGATCAAGGGCGTGCGCAAGCAGATGGCGGCCGCGATGGTCTCCTCGGCGTTCACCGCCCCGCACGTGACCGAGTGGGTCACCGTGGACGCCACCGCGACGGTCGACTTGGTCGCCCGTCTGCGCTCGCGACGCGAGTTCGCCGAGGTCAAGGTCTCTCCGCTGCTGGTCGCCGCCCGCGCCACCCTGCTCGCGCTGCGTCGCAGCCCGCTGATCAACTCCACCTGGGACGAGCAGGCCCAGGA
This sequence comes from Nocardioides sambongensis, assembly GCF_006494815.1. Lineage (NCBI taxonomy): Bacteria > Bacillati > Actinomycetota > Actinomycetes > Propionibacteriales > Nocardioidaceae > Nocardioides > Nocardioides sambongensis. The sequence continues at coordinate 2,950,931 of NZ_CP041091.1, read as the reverse complement.
GGTCGTGATCAAGCACCGGGTGAACCTCGGGATCGCCGCGGACACCCCGCGCGGACTCGTGGTGCCGAACATCAAGGACGCCCAGGCACTGGACCTGCTCGGGCTGGCCGGCGCGCTGGACGAGCTGACCGCGACCGCGCGGGCAGGCCGGACCCAGCCCGCGGAGCTGAGCGGCGGGTCGATGACGATCACCAACGTCGGCGTCTTCGGCGTCGACGCCGGCACCCCGATCATCAACCCCGGCGAGTCCGCGATCCTCTGCCTCGGCGCGATCAAGCCGCGGCCGTGGGTGGTCGGCGACCAGGTGCTGCCGCGCCAGGTGATGACGCTGGCGCTCTCCTTCGACCACCGCCACATCGACGGCGCCACCGGCTCCCGGTTCCTCGCCGACGTGGCCGGGGTGATCGAGGACCCGGGGACGGCGTTGCTCTACTGATCGGGCTCGGGAGGGGCTTCCCCGGCGGGGGGCCGCGTGCCAGGCTCTCGACGAGATGGCCGCACCGAACGGCGGCCCCGACCGGGAGGTGCAGACCATGACCGTGCAGCGACTGATGGTGGCAGGCGGCGGGATGATGGGTTCCCAGGTGACCTGGCAGGCCGCGCGGCACGGCCTGGAGGTCACCGTGTACGACGCCTTCGACGCCGGCCTCGCCCGATGCCGCGAGCTCGAGGAGTCCTACCGCGACCTCTTCGTCGCGGAGCGCGGTGCCGATGCCGCCGAGATGGATGCGGCCCTGGCGCGCATCTCCTACACCACGGACCTGGAGTCGTCCGCGGCAGCCGCGGACGCGATCATCGAGCAGGTGCCGGAGGACCTCGGGATCAAGCAGGGCTTCTGGGAGCGGGCGTCCGCCGCAGCCACCCCGGAGGCGCTGCTGCTGTGCAACAGCTCGTCGCTGGTGCCCAGTGCCATCGCCCCCGTCGTCGCCGCTCCGGAGAGGTTCCTCTCGCTGCACTACTGCGTGCCGGTCTGGGACGCCAACATCGGCGAGGTGATGGGGCACGAGGGGACCGCCTCGGACCACTACGACCGGACGGTCACGCTCGCCGAACAGATGGGACTGGTGCCGATCAAGATCCGGCGGGAGTGGCCCGGCTACGTGCTGAACGCGCTGCTGATCCCGTTCCTGGTCGCCGGTGTCGAACTGGTCCGCAACGGGGTCTCCGACCCCGCTGACATCGACCAGGTCTGGCGCATCTGCAACCGCTCGGAGATCGGACCGTGCCAGATGGTGGACATGACGGGGATGAACGCGGCGTACCACGTGGCGATCACGGTCGGGCAGACCGAGGTGGCGGAGTGGCTCAAGCGCGAGTACATCGACAAGGGACGGATGGGTGTGGAGACCGGAGCCGGGTTCTACGACTACTGATCCGGGCTCGCGGAGCGCGATCGCGCGGCGTGTGGCCCGCGACGGCCGTGGGGAGACCGGTTGGTGAAGACGGCTCGCGGCGGGTAGGAATACCGTCGTGCCCACCCCCGCGCCACCGCCGCTGAGCCCCGGCGACCAGCTCGGTCCGTACCGGATCCTCCGCCGGCTCGGGCAGGGCGGGATGGGCACCGTCTTCGAGGCGGTCGACGTCGGGCTCAACCGACGGCTCGCGCTGAAGGTGATCGCCTCCGACGTCGCCGGCGACCCGCTCTTCCGTGCGCGGTTCACCCGGGAGGCCCAGGCCCAGGCCTCGCTGGACTCACCGCACGTGGTGCAGGTCTTCGCCTACGGGGAGGTCGACGGCCGGCTCTACATCGCCTCCCAGCTGATCCCGGACGGCGACCTCGGCGCGATGCTGCGCGCGCACGGCGCACCACCGCCGCGGATCGCGGTGTCGATGATGGCTCAGGTCGCCGACGGGCTCGCCGAGGCGCATCGGGTCGGACTCGTGCACCGCGACATCAAGCCGGCCAACGTGCTGCTGCGCAACCGTGGCGACAGCATCGCGGCCTACCTCGGCGACTTCGGCATCGCCCGCCGGGTCGACGGCGTCAGCGGCCTGACCACCGACGGATTCACCGTCGGCACCCCCAGCTACATGGCGCCGGAGCTGCACACCGGCGGCGTCCCCGGGCCGCTCAGCGACCTGTACTCGCTCGGCTGCCTGCTGTGGGCCTGCCTCGTCGGCACCGCCCCCTATCCGGGCACCACCGACTACCAGGTGGTCACCGCGCACGTCAGCGCTCCGGTGCCGCAGCTGCAGGTCACCGGCCCGTTCGGGCGCGAGCTGAACCGGATCCTGGCCACCGCACTGGCCAAGGATCCCGCCCGGCGCTACCCCAGCGCGGCCGCGCTGCGCGACGACCTGCGGGCGCTGGAGCGCAACCTCCCCGCGCCGGCCGGGGTCCACTCCGGCCGACCGCCCGGCGGACCGCCCTCGCTGGCACCCACCGCCGGCTACGCGGGTGGTCCGGCGGGTGCGCCGGGCGTGCGTCGTCACCGATCACGGGTGGGGTGGATCGTCGCCGCCGCGGTGGCCGCGGTGCTGCTGCTCGGAGGAGGCGCCGCCGTGGCCGTGGTCCTGGCCGGGGACGACGGCGACGAGGACCGCGGGGCGTCCAGCACCGCCACTCCCGGCGATCCTGGCGGCGCCCCGAGCGGCGACCCGAGCGGCGATCCCAGCGGGTCGGCCAGCGAGACCACGAGCGGTGCGCCCGCTCCCGGCGGGGACGAGCAGACCGCGATCGACAACATCGCCGCGGCGCTGGGCGAGGACCCGGAGATCGACCAGCGGACCGCGACCTGCGTGGCCACCGAGCTGGTCGACTCCCGCGGGGTCGACGGGCTCCAGGAGGCCGGCTTCATCGACGCCGACCTCCAGGTGGTCACCGACGGCAGCGGGGTGCCCGACGCGGACCTGCTCTCCGAGGTCTTCACCCTCGCCTTCAACTGCGTCCTGGACTCCGCCGACCTCGGCTGACACCGGGCTGAGCTCGGTGCTGAGCTCGGTGGTTCCAGGCTGAGGGCGGGCCGGTCGAACGGTCAGCGGGCGTGGCGGGCCCGCTTGTCGACGTACATCTCGGCGTCGGCGAGGCGGAAGGCCTCGTGCACCGTGCGATCGCCGGGGCCGGCGAAGGCGTGGCCGAGCGAGGCGGCGATGCCGTCGGCGCGCAGGCGGTCGGCGAACCGGGCGTAGTGGGCGGGCAGATCGCCGACGCCGACGTCGTCGGTGAGCACGGTGAACTCGTCGCCGCCGTAGCGAGCCACCCGGTCGTGGTCCGAGGCGGCGGAGCGCAGCGCGGCCCCGGTGCGCCGGAGCAGGTCGTCCCCGGCGGTGTGCCCGTCGGCGTCGTTGACCTGCTTGAGCCCGTCGAGGTCGATCACGGCGACCGCGACCGGGTCCCCGTAGGCGTCGACGCGCTGTTGCGCGTCGGCGACCAGCTTGTCCCACCCGCGCCGGTTGACCAGGCCGGTGAGGGCGTCGGTGTCGGCGAGTGCCGCGGCCACCTCCTCGTCGTGCCGCACCCGGTCCGCGGCGCGGGCCACGGCAAGGTGGGAGGAGAGCAGGCCGCTCAGCAGCGCGATCAGCTCGGCGTCGACCGCCGCCGAACTCTCCAGGGGGTCGAGGTCGGCGCCGCAGAGCACCCCGAACAGCCCACCCTGCTCGTCGCCGATCGGGAAGCCCACGTAGGCGCGGACGACCTCCGAGACCGGCTGGCAGGAGTAGTCCTCGTCCGCCCTGGTGTCCGGTACGACGTGCGCGGCTCCCGCGGTCATCCGGCTGCACAGCGTCTCGTCCCAGGGGACCCGGCTGCCGGGGCGATCAGGTTCTCGTGGTGCACGTGCACGTGCACCTGCTCACCGCCGGCGACGCGGGAGACCGACCAGTCCCGCAGCGGGGTGTGCTTGTTGAGGAAGTCGACGACCTGCTGGGCGGCGGCACCGAACGCGTCGGCGCCGTCCATCGTGCGTGGGCTCACCGTTCGATTCTCACCCGAAGTCGGGGATGACCGGGTGAATTCGGCCGTGCTAGTGGTCTTCGACCCGATCAGCCCGGCACGGGCTCGACCGGGCGGTGCCTGGCAGGCTGGGACCGTGCAGCGGGTGCGGTTCCGAGGTGACATCGCCGGCGTCGGGTCGACCAGCGGCGTGCGGATCGTGATCGGTCGGTGGCCGTCCTCGCCGTTCGGGGACGTCGCCGACGTGATGGTGGAGACCGCCGCTGGGCACCGGGTCCTGCTCGCCCCCGATCCGGCGCTGGCCGACTTCGTCGCGGCCACCTATCACTTCGACGAGATCCGGATCGAGCCGGTCAGCGTGGGCCCGCTGGGCGACCACGGCCGTCAGGTCACCTCGCCGTCGCTGCGGCTGCGGATCACGGTCGGCGGGCCGACGCTGCTCGGGCGCCTGATCGCGGTGGTGCCGCGACGCTGGGCCGAGAGCCCCACCTGGTGCGCCCTCACCGACCCGATCGCGCGGGTCGCGCTGCGCGGCGTCCGCACCCGCGGCACCGCCGGCGGCGGCCGCCGGGAGTGGTACGGCGCCACCCGCGTTCGCGGCATCACCGCGATGTCGGGCTCCTTCGACGGCGCGGACCTCGGCAGGCTCGCGCCGGTCGACCCGCCGTGCCGGTTCGGGTTCAGCTCGACGCCGGCCCGGCCGTCGGTGACCGAGGTGTGCACCACCATCGAGCTGCCCGGCGACGGATGATCCCCGTCCCGGCCCGGCCGGAGATCAGTCGGTCGGCGGTGTCGTCTCGCTGAGCAGCCAGTCGGCGAAGAACGCGTCCAGATCCTCCCCGGTCTGCTCCTCGATCCAGGCCACGTACTCGTAGCGGTCGGCGATGTCGTTCTCCTGCGCCAGCGGCCACTCCCGGAGCAGGTCGAAGAAGCGCTCGTCCCCGACCTCCTCGCGCAGCTCCTGCCACATCAGGGCCGGGCCCAGGTAGACGTTGGCATCGACGAACCGGTCCGGGTCGTAGTCTCCCGGCGGTCCGGCCGCCTCCCGTGCCGCGGCCTCGCTCTCGCGCCACTGGTCGATCTTCTGCTCGATGCCCACCCCCTCCTGCTCGGCCTCCCACATCGCCTGCAGGTAGGTCGCCATCCCCTCGTTCATCCACACCTCCGACCAGTCCGCGGGGCTGACGGTGTCGCCGTACCACTGGTGGGCGATCTCGTGCACGATCACCGGCGCGGAGAGGGAGTAGGCGGAGTTGCCGAGGGTGACCATGGTCTGGGTCTCCATCCCGACCTGCGAGCGGCCGGCGACGACGATGCCGAACGTCTCGAACGGATACGCACCGAGGATCTCCTCGACCCACCCCATCGCCTCGGCGGTCACCCCCGTCTCGCCGGGCAACGCGGGCCCCTGCGCCGGCGCCCAGATCTGGATCGGCACCCCGGACGGCCCGGTCTGGCCGGTGACCTGGAAGTCGTCGAAGGCGACGGTGACCAGGTACGACGACGCCGGCTCGGCCAGGTGCCAGCTCGTCCTCCGGCGGGGCCCTGAGCGAGGTGGTCGGTGTTCTCACCGTTCGCGACCCCGGTCAGCCCGCCGGTGGAGGTGAGGGTGAAGTCGTAGAGGGCCTTGTCGGAGGGGTGGTCGTTGACGGCGTACCAGGTGAATGCCCCGTAGGGCTCCTGCAGCGTCCAGGTGCTGCCGTCGGTGTCGGTGATCCAGCCGACGCCCTGCGCGAAGCTGCTGAGGTCGTTGGGCGCGGGGGTCGGCTGCGGGGTGCCGGCGTAGTCGATCCGGACGGTGTGCACGTCCCCGGCGGTGACCGGCGCCGCCAGGGTCAGGTCGGTGCCCCGGTGGCGGAAACCCACGTCGGTCCCGTCGACCGCGACGGCGTCGACGTCGAGGGAGTCGCCCAGCTCGAGCGGGATCGCGGGGGCGTCGGTGGCCGCCCGCAGGACCAGTGTCTGCACGCCGGTCAGGTGGCGCCGCCCGGGGTGCCAGGTGAGGTCGAGGTCGTAGTGCAGCGCATCGACCACCTCGTTGCCGTGCTCGGGATAGACCGAGTCCGTCCGCGGGTGGCTGACCGCCTCGCGGAGCTCGGCCGGCACCTCGGCGATGTCGTCGGTGGGCCGCGCCGGCGCCGGTGCGGTGCGCTCGCCGAGGGCTCCCTCCGCGTCCGCCTGCTCGTCGGTGCCGGAGCAGGCGGCCAGGGCGAGGGAGCTCAGGAGCAGGCAGGCCAGCGCCACCACGCACCTCGGCCTCCGGCTCCCGGTCACGTCCCGACCCTCCTCCTCGACGGCGTCCCGGTCCATGATGGTCCACCCGCCCGACACGAGCCCTCGACGAGCCCGCCGCGACGGGCTCGCCGGCGGCCGAGGCGGAACCTCCCGCGGACTGGGTCGTTGGGTGGGCAGGCGCTCGGCGCGGACTCGGTGCGTGGAGCCAGGCTCAGGGGAGCGGGATGACCACACGGGAGAACCAGGCAGCGACACCGACGGCACCGACACCGACGACCGGTGTGCGGCGTGGGGCGGCGGCGATGCGGATCGGGACGGCGCTCGTGCTGGCCGGGGGAGTGCTGGCGGTGGTCACCACCGTGCCCACCACCCAGACCGGGCGCACCGTCGACCTGGTCCAGGCCGACGAGGCGGCCAAGGCCGCACTGGGCCTGCCGCACGTCGACCCGCCGGGGACCGGGCCGCACCGGCACGACGACCCGGCCACCAAGAACCTGGTCTCCCGCGGTGAGACCGTGGGGACGAGGCCACCGACCCGACCACCGCCGCCGAGCGTCGCCGATCCGTCGCCTACGTCGACCGGGAGCGGGCCCTGCCCGACCCGCGGCTGCGTACGGCGCCGGTGCGGGCGTCGCGGGCCCTGGTGCCGCAGAGCCGCTATGCGATGGCCGACGGCTGCTACACGCTGCGGGCGCCCTCGGGCGGCTACCTGGTCCGCCAGGGCGAGGAGGTCGCGGTGGGCGCGGTCGGTGCCGGACGCGCCGCACCGTTCTTCTTCAAGGCCACCCGGCTCGGCGGCTACCTGCTGCACACCGCCGCCGGCGAGCTGGCCGACACCCGCTCCGGCGTCCGGATCGCGGCCGAGCCGAGTCCCGCCGCCGACTGGACCGTACGACGCCACGGCACGCGCTTCCAGCTCCGGCTCCCCGACGGCGGGCTGCGGGTGGCCTCGGGTCGACTGGAGGTCGGTGGGACGCCGACCGGGTTCGCGTTGCGTCGTACCTCCGGCTGCGCCGGCTATCCGGAGGCGAAGGTCAACGTCGCCGGCCGGCCGCACGCCGGGGTGACCGACTTCCAGGAGGTGCGCGGCTACATCGACGCGCACACCCACGGGATGGCGTTCGAGTTCCTCGGCGGGAAGGTGCACTGCGGCCGTCCGTGGCACAGCTACGGTGCGCCGTTCGCGCTGGAGGACTGCCCCGACCACACCCTGACCGGCGGCAACGGCGCCCTGCTCGAGGCGGTGCTGTCCGGCAACCCGACGCACGACCCGGTCGGCTGGCCGACGTTCCGGGACTGGCCCTCGCCGGAGTCGCTGACCCACGAGGGCACCTACTGGAGGTGGCTGGAGCGGGCCTGGCGCGGCGGGCAGCGGATCTTCGTGAACCTGCTGGTGGAGAACAACCAGCTGTGCCAGCTCTACCCGCTCCGGAGGAACTCGTGCGACGACATGGACTCGGTGCGGCTCCAGGCCCGTGACATGTACGCGATGCAGGACTACATCGACGCCCAGTACGGCGGCCCGGGGCGGGGTTCTACCGGATCGTCACCGACCCCTACCAGGCGCGCCGGGTGATCAACGCGGGCAAGATGGCCGTGGTGATGGGGGTGGAGACCTCGATCCCGTTCGGCTGCACCTACAAGACCGTGCTGGGCGGGACCTCCCCGCCTGCAACGCGGCCGACATCGACGCCTCGCTCGACGAGCTGCACGCGATGGGGGTGCGGCAGATGGAGCTGGTGAACAAGTTCGACAACGCGCTCGCGGGGTGGCCGGCGACGCGGGCGCCACCGGGATCGCGGTCAACCTCGCCAACTTCCTGGAGACCGGGTCGTTCTGGCGGATGGAGCACTGCGAGCCCGCTGACGGGGAGAGCGCGGACCGCACCCAGCTGGCGCTCCCGGACATCAGCGGTGGACAGCAGGACGCACTGTTCGGCGCGATCGGCCAGCTCTTCGGCGACATCCTGCCGGCGCTTCCCCTCTACGGGACGCCGCTGCACTGCAACAAGCGCGGCCTGACCGACCTCGGCGTGCACACCATCGGGTCGCTGGCCGACCGCCGGATCATCTTCGACCCGGACCACCTCAGCGTGAAGGCGCGGAAGGCGTCGATGGACGTGATCGAGGACCTCGGCTATCCGGGAGTGATCTCCAGCCACTCCTGGTCCACCCCGGACACCTACCCCCGGATCTACGCCGGCGGCGGCTTCATCACCCCCTACGCGGGCGACTCGACCGGGTTCGTCGCCAAGTGGCGGCGTCACCTGGAGTGGGCCGACCGCAACTTCTACTTCGGCTTCGGGTTCGGGGCCGACATCAACGGGCTCGGCGCCCAGGGCAACCCGCGGGGTGCCGACGTGGCCAACCCGGTGGAGTATCCGTTCACCGGCCTCAACGGAGTCCGGGTCTCCCAGCAGCGTGCCGGGCAGCGCACCTGGGACATCAACGTGGACGGCGTCGCACAGTACGGCCTCTACCCGGACTGGATCGAGGACCTGCGCCAGATCGCCGAGTCCGACCACCCCGGTGACGGCGCGAAGATCGTCGACGACATGGCGCGCGGCGCCGAGGCCTACCTGCAGATGTGGGAGCGGACCTACGGCGTGGCCCCCGACTCCTGCCGCAACCCGGGGCTGCGACGGCGACCGTCGGTGATCCGCCAGCGGGTCCGGGTCGGGATGAGCGACGAGCAGGTGCTGCGTGCGGTGGGGCAACCCTGGCAGCGGCTCGGTACGACGTACACGATCTGTGCCCGGACGAAGAAGCGGGAGCGCGTGCCGATGCGGATCCGGTTCAGCGCCGCGGGGCGTGTGCTGGACGTCACCGGCACCTGACCTGGTCACCCCTGGCCCGGAAGTTACCTGCGGGTAGTATCGCCTTCCGACGGTGCTGGGATGCCCGAGTTGTTAGGTCAGCCTTCGCAGACCCTGGGACCGGAACCGCCGTAGGCTTCGCCCCGCGTGCAGTCTGTGCGCACCCTGACGACGAGGAGCCGTTGGAACCATGCAGCTCGTAGCGATCGTGATCTCGTTCGCCTTCACCGCAGTCGCGGTGGCCCTCACCGTCCGCGCCGTCCGGTCGATGCTGGGGGTGATCCGCAAGGGTCAGCCGGCGCCCGGTCGCACGGACAACCCGGTCGGGCGGCTGGGGACGATGCTCAAGGAGACCGTCCTCCACACCCGGATGCTGCAGTGGACCTGGGTCGGCATCCTGCACTGGTTCGCTTTTGCGGCGTTCATCTTCCTCTCCACCGCGGTGGCCGCGGCCTTCCCGCAGCTCTTCGACCCCGAGTGGACCCTGCCGGTGGTCGGCCAGGGCTTCATCTACGAGTGGCCCGCCGAGATCCTCGGCCTGCTCGGCTCGCTGGCGATCATCCCGCTGATCATCTACCGGCTCACCCACCGCCCGGACCAGATGGGGCGGCAGAGCCGGTTCTTCGGCTCCACCATGTGGCAGGCCTACTTCGTCGAGGCGATGGTGCTGCTGGAGAGCTCCGCGATCCTCTTCATCCGCGGCGCGGAGTACAACCTCGCCAAGGCGCACGGCGGCGAGACCGCCGAGCACGCCACCGCCGCGCACTTCCCGGTCTCCCAGTTCTTCGGCAACCTCTACCCGACCGGTGAGGACTCGATCGGGACGCTGGAGAACATCATCTTCTTCATCGCCATGGTGAAGATCGTCTCGGCGATGGTCTGGCTGATGGTGATCTCCACCAACCTGACCATGGGCGTGGCCTGGCACCGGTTCACCGCCTGGTTCAACATCTTCTTCAAGCGCGAGCCCTCCGGCCGTACGGCGCTCGGCGCGGTCAAGCCGCTCACCTCCGGCGGCAAGCCGATCACGCTGGACGCCATCGACGATCTCGACGAGGACTCGGTGCTGGGCGTCGGCACCATCTGGGACTTCTCCTGGAAGGACATCCTCGACTTCACGACCTGCACCGAGTGCGGTCGCTGCCAGTCCCAGTGCCCGGCCTGGAACACCGAGAAGCCGCTGTCGCCCAAGCTGATGATGATGGGCCTGCGCGAGCACGCGTACGCCGCCGCCGGTGGTGTCGAGGGCGCCGAGGAGCGGGCGCTGATCGGGCAGCCCGGCGAGAACACCGACGGCGTCGCCGCGGACGACTGGTTCTACAACCCCGACGGCGGTGACTTCGTGCTCAGCGCGGACGCGCTGTGGGACTGCACCAACTGCGGCGCCTGCGTGCAGCAGTGCCCGGTCGACATCGAGCACGTCGACCACTTCGTCGACATGCGCCGCTACCAGGTGCTGGTCGAGTCGAACTTCCCCTCCGAGCTCAACGGCCTCTTCAAGGGCCTGGAGAACAAGGGCAACCCGTGGAACATGTCGCCCACGGCGCGGATGGACTGGGCCAAGGACCTGCCGTTCGAGGTGAAGGTCGTCGGCGACGACATCGAGTCCCTCGACGAGGTCGAGTGGCTCTTCTGGGTCGGCTGCGCCGGTGCCTACGAGGACCGGGCGAAGAAGACCACTCGTGCGGTCGCGGAGCTGCTCGACACGGCGGGCGTCAGCTTCGGCGTGCTCGGCAACGGCGAGACCTGCACCGGTGACTCGGCCCGCCGCGCCGGCAACGAGTTCGTCTTCCAGGGCCTGGCGCAGCAGAACGTCGAGACCTTCAAGGAGTACAAGGTCAAGAAGGTCGTCTCGACCTGCGCCCACTGCTTCAACACCCTGAAGAACGAGTACAAGGACTTCGGCATCGAGCTCGAGGTCGTGCACCACACCCAGCTGCTCAACCGCCTCGTGCGCGAGGGCAAGCTGACCCCGATGAACTCCGGTGAGGGCACCCACCAGCGCTCGATCACCTACCACGACCCCTGCTTCCTGGGCCGGCACAACCAGGTCTACTCGCCCCCGCGCGACCTGCTCCAGATCCTCCCCGGCGCCGAGTACAAGGAGATGGAGCGCAGCAACGAGCGCTCCTTCTGCTGCGGTGCGGGCGGTGCCCGGATGTGGATGGAGGAGAAGGTCGGGGAGCGGATCAACCTCAACCGCACCAACGAGGCGGTCGGCACCGGCGCGGACCAGATCGCGGTCGGCTGCCCGTTCTGCCGGGTGATGCTGGCCGACGGACTGACGAAGATGCAGGCCGACGGCGAGGCCCGCGAGGAGGTCGAGGTCCTCGACGTGGCGCAGATGCTGCTCGCCTCGGTCAAGGGCGAGGTGGCCACCAAGCTCAGGCCGGGCGAGGGTGCCCCGCTGGCCGCTCCGGCGGCGAAGAAGGCGGCCCGGCCGGTCGAGACCAAGGCGGAGCCGGAGGCCGGCGACGTGACGGTCACCGACGACACGGTCACCGCCACCGAGGACGTCGGCCCGGCCGCCAAGGCGTCGGGCGGATCGAGCATGTTCGACGACCCGGGCTCGATGTTCGACGAGCCGTCCGCCAAGGCCGCTCCGGCAGCGGAGACGCCGGAGAAGACCGCCGAGAAGACGGCGGAGCCCGCCTCCGGTGGGTCGCTCTTCGACGACGCCGGATCGCTGTTCGACACCTCGGCGGAGAAGCAGGCCGAGAAGCAGGCGGAGAAGCCGTCCGCGAAGGCGGCGCCCGCCGCGGAGAAGCCGGCGGACTCCGGATCGCTCTTCGACGAGGGCGGGTCGCTCTTCGACACCCCGGCACCGGCCGAGGCGAAGACCGAGACCCAGACGGCGGCGAAGAACGAGACCCAGCCGGCGGCGAAGTCGGAGCCGGCCGCGAAGGCGGAGCCGGCGGCGAAGTCGGAGTCGGCGGCGAAGGCGCAGCCGGCTGCCGAGATCCCGGAGGGTGGCTCGCTGTTCGACATCGCCGCCCCGGAAGCGCCGACGGCCGCGGAGCCGAAGGCCGCGGAGCCGAAGGCCGCGGAGCCGAAGGCCGCGGAGCCGAAGGCCGCGGAGCCCGCCACGCCGAAGCCCGCCCCGGCGACAGCCGCGGAGGACCAGCCGGCCCCCGCCCCGGCCGCTGCCGCGGCGCCTGCCGCGGGCGGCTCGGCCGAGGCCAGCCAGCCGCACACCGACGTGGACATCGCCGGTGCAGGCTCGCTGTTCGACATCGCTGCGCCGGAGGCGGTCACGGTCCAGAAGGCGACGCCGACGGCGCAGGCCGAGGTGGCGGCTGAGCCCGAGGCGGCGGTCGAGCCCGAGGCGGCGGTCGAGCCCGAGGCGGCGGCCGAGCCGGTGACGGAGCCCGCCGCTGCTGCGACGCCAGCCGCGGGCGGTCCTGTCGAGGCCAGCCAGCCGCACACCGATGTGGACATCGCCGGCGCAGGCTCGCTGTTCGACATCGCGGCGCCGGAGGCGGTAACCGTGGAGCGGGCGGCGCCTGCCCCGGCAGTGCAGCCCGAGGTCGGGTCGGCGGCCGAGCCTGAGCCCGAGCCCGAGGTGGAGACGGCGCCCGAGGCGGAGGCCGAACCGGCGGCCGAGCCCGAGGACGAGGCAGAAGCAGAGTCCGCGGTCGAGCCCGAGCCCGAGGACGAGGCAGAAGCAGAGTCGGTGGTCGAGCCCGAGCAGGCGGCCGAGAAGCCGAAGCCTGTCGCCTCCGGCGAGGCCCACCAGCCCCGCACCGACGCCGACATCCACGGCGCGGAGTCGCTCTTCGACCTCTGAGGTCATGTCCCTCGACGCCGGGTCCGTACCTTCACCGGTGCGGGCCCGGCGTCGTTGTCGGTCGCTGACGCAGCGACCCCCGCGGGCGAGACCCCGCGCAGTGTCGCACCGGCACCTGGACGAGTCGCCGCGCAGCGCCGTACCGGCGTCAGTGTGGTCGGCACCTCGATGGCTGGCACCCTGGCTCCGGCCTTCGACCCCTGCCCTTGACCCGCACGCGCCGCCGGCATGCGACAGCGCCCCGGCCTTGACCCCTCGGCTTCGTCCGCTCGACCGCTCTGGAGCGACCCCTCGGGCGGTCGGCAGCGACCCCTCGTCCCCACGGCAGCGACTCCTCGACCTTCCGGCAGCGACTCCTCGACCTTCCGGCAGCGACCCCTCGGCCGGTCGGGCCTGACCTCTCGGCCGGTCGGGCCTGACCTCTCGGCAGCGACCACGCCCCAGACCGCGCCGGCGATCCGCGGCGCGGGCTAGGCTCGTCGCGTGGAACCAGTGGACGCCCCCGGGCCCAACGCGGTCGACGCGTTGTGGGGGAGCGCCCTGCGCCGGTTGCGGAGCACCAGTGGTGCGGCGGTCGGCTTCGGCGGGTCGGTCCAGGACGGCGCGCTCCGGCTGACCCGCTTCGACGGGGTCCGGGGGCGTGCGCTCGAGGACCTGGCGGTGGTGAGCGGCCGCGGTGTGGGCGGCCGGGTCTGGGAGCGGCGGGCGGCGTTCGGGGTGGCCGACTACGGGCGTGCCGCCGACATCTCCCACCACTACGACCGGCCCGTGCTCAGCGAGGGGCTGCGGTCGGTCGTCGCGGCCCCGATCGTGATCGGCCGCGACGTCCGCGGCGTCGTCTACGCCGGTGTCCGGGAGTCGGTGACCGCGGGCGACCGGCTGCTCGACGCGGTCAACCGCACCGGACTCTGGCTGGCCAGGGAGCTGGCCATCGAGGACGAGGTCAACCGCCGCCTCGCGGAGCGGACCGCGGTCCTGCAGCAGGCGGAGTCGGCGGCCAGCGAGCGGTGGCGTCGCGCACACGCCGGCCTGCGCGAGCTGCGGGCCAGCACCACCGACGCGGCCACCCGCTCGGCCCTCGCGCGGCTCCTGGAAGACCTGCAGCCCGCGGCCGCGGACGGGGAGGCTCCGGCGCTGACCCCGCGGGAGACCGACGTCCTCACCCAGGTCGCCACGGGCGCGTCGTACGCCCAGGTCGGCGCGCGCCTGGGGATCGCGCCGCAGACGGTCAAGTCCTACATGCGGGACCTGATCGCGCGGTTCGAGGTGCACTCGCGGCACGAGGCCGTCGTGGCGGCACGTCGACGCGGCCTGTTGCCGTAGCGGGCGGACCCCCATCGGGGGTGTGATCGCACTCACAGCCGGGGCACGATGGGGCCATGACCGATCCGCGTGCCGAGCTGTCCGTCGCCGCCGGCGAGACCACCACCCCGTTGCTCGAGGAGACCATCGGCGCCTGCCTGGAGCGCACCGTCGCGGCGTATCCCGACCGGGAGGCGCTGGTCGAGGTGGCCACCGGGAGGCGCTGGACCTGGCGTGCCTTCGACGAGGACGTCGACCGCGTCGCTCGCGGGCTGATCGGCCTCGGTGTCGAGAAGGGGGACCGGGTCGGGATGTGGGCACCGAATTGTGCCGCGTGGACCATCGTCCAGTTCGCCACCGCCAAGATCGGCGCGATCCTGGTGAACATCAACCCGGCCTACCGCACCCACGAGCTCGCCTACGCCCTCAACCAGTCCGGTACGACGCTCCTGATCGCCGCGAGCAGCTTCAAGTCCAGCGACTACCGCAGCATGGTCACCGAGGTGGTCGACGCGGGCCGGACGGCCGCTCTGCGCCGCACCGTCTACGTCGACACCGACGACTGGGCCGACCTGATCGCCGCCGGTGACGCGGTGCCCGCCGGTGCGGTGGCCGAGCGGGCGGCGACGCTGCGGCCCGAGGATCCGATCAACATCCAGTACACCTCGGGCACCACCGGCTACCCCAAGGGGGCGACCCTGAGCCACCGCAACATCCTGAACAACGGCTTCTTCGTCACCGAGCTGATCGGGTTCACCGAGCAGGACCGGCTCTGCATCCCGGTGCCGTTCTACCACTGCTTCGGGATGGTGATGGGCAACCTCGGGTGCGTCTCCCACGGGGCGACGATGGTGATCCCCGGGCCCGGGTTCGATCCGGCGACCACGCTCGCCGCGGTGCGGGACGAGCGCTGCAGCGCCGTCTACGGGGTGCCGACGATGTTCATCGCGATGCAGCAAGCGCTGCTCGACGCCGGCGGCGCCGTCACCGCCGACGACCTCTCCACGCTGCGCACCGGGATCATGGCCGGGGCTGTCTGCCCGGTCGAGGTGATGAAGCGCTGCATCAACGACATGCACATGGCGGAGGTCTCCATCGCCTACGGCATGACCGAGACCAGTCCGGTGAGCTGCCAGACCCGCAGCGACGACGACTTGGAGCGTCGTACCGCGACGATCGGGCGGGCGGCACCGCACGTGGAGATCAAGGTGGTCGACCCGGTCACCGGGGAGACACTGCCGCGTGGCGAGGCCGGTGAGTTCTGCACCCGCGGCTACTCGGTGATGCTCGGCTACTGGGAGGACGAGGCGAAGACCGCCGAGGCGATCGACGCGGACGGCTGGATGCACACCGGCGATCTGGCGGTGATGCGCGAGGACGGCTACTGCACCGTCGTCGGCCGGATCAAGGACATGGTGATCCGAGGCGGGGAGAACATCTATCCGCGCGAGATCGAGGAGTTCCTCTACGGCCACCCCGACATCGAGGACGTCCAGGTGATCGGCGTGCCCGACGACCGCTTCGGCGAGGAACTCTGCGCCTGGGTGAAGGTGCGGGCAGGCGCGGAGCCGCTGGACGCCGAGGCGGTGCGGTCCTATGCGGACGGCAGGCTGGCCCACTACAAGATCCCGCGCTACGTGATGGTCGTCGAGGAGTTCCCGATGACGGTCACCGGGAAGATCCGCAAGGTGCAGATGCGGGAGGAGTCGGCGCGGGCGCTCGGTCTCGGGTGACCCACCCGCGCGGATGCCGGAGTGGGGAGGTCCCGATCAACCTGCTTGACCGGAAGTTCCCCACTCCACCGTGCCGGGGCAGTCGGGGCAGGGGTGGCCCTCGCCGGCCCACCCGCGACGCTGGAGCAGGCGCGCCACCTTCGTCGCGGTGAGGCAGGGTCGCCCGAGCACCTGCGGGTAGCCGAGACGGACGGTGGGATGATCGGTCAGGCTGGCGTCCAGATCCCGCTCGAGGTCACGGTCGCGCTGCCGCGCCGAGGTGTGGAACGCGCGCCCGTCCAGCTCGACGACCTGGCGCCAGCGCGGTCGCTCGCCTCCGTAGAGCACGTCGCGCAGCAGTCGCCGACCGGCGTCGTCCCTCGCTTCGGCCTGACGGAGGCTCCGGGGCAGGCCGTGCGCCCGTTCGACCTGGGTGAGATAGGCGTGCTCGAGGACCGAGCAGGTGCCCGTCGCGGCGTCGGCGAGCACGGAACCGAGCCGTTCGCGCTGATGCAGCCACGGGATCTCGTCGACCCGTTCCAGGAGTCGCGCGGCGGTGGTGCGTCGCCCGCCCACGGCGTCGGTGAGCACCGCAACGGTCGTCAGCGGGTCGCCGGCGTCGGCGAGCGCGAGCACCGCGTCCTCGTAGCGGAGGCGTGGCGGGGAGAGGTGCCACTGGATGGCCTGCTCCAGGCGCCGGGTGCGCCGGACCCGCACGCCCGAGGGCGCGCGGACCCGACGTCGATGGTCCACGACGACCTCGATCGGCCCGTCGTCGCGTGCGGTACGACGCCCGGGGCCCTCGTGCGCGCGGAGAGCGGACCCGGCGTCGAGCCCGGAGGGCCAGCAGGCGAGGACCGCCGCCCAGGCCCGCTGGGTCCAGGTGAGCGGTCCGTTGTGGTCGACGTACACACCGGGATGCACCGCCACCCAGTCGCGTCGCCGCAGCAGCCGGGCGATCGCGGTGGGAGTCAGGCCGGCGGCGAGCGCCTGCCGGCGCCCGATCAGGCCGTCCTGCCGGTCCAGGAGTCGACGGATCTCGTCGTGGGGCGTCATGCCCGAGCCGGTGCCCACGACCTCGGGGGCTCACACCCGCGGCCGCGGCGGCTGTGGACGCGGGCGTGCCGGAGGCACCGGTGGGCCGCGGCGCCAGATCAGACCTCGCCGGACTCCACCAGCTCGGTCACGTCCTTGATCGAGTCGGCGATCCGGGTCGCGCGGTAGGGGAAGACGTCGACCGCGTCGGCCTTGGTGGAGCCGGTGAGCACCAGCACCGTGCGCAGGCCGGCCTCCAGCCCGGCGATGATGTCGGTGTCCATCCGGTCGCCGACCATCACGGTGGTCTCGGAGTGGGCCTCGATCCGGTTCAGCGCGCTGCGCATCATCAGCGAGTTCGGCTTGCCGACGTAGTAGGGGTCGCGGCCGGTGGCGCGGGTGATCAGTGCGGCGACCGCACCGGTGGCGGGCAGCTTGCCGTCCTGGGAGGGCCCGCTCGGGTCCGGGTTGGTGGCGATGAACCGGGCTCCGGCGTCGATCAGCCGGATCGCCTTGGTGATCGCCTCGAAGGAGTAGGTGCGGGTCTCGCCGAGCACCACGTAGTCGGGGTCGCGGTCGGTCATCACGTAGCCGACCTCGTGCAGCGCGGTGGTCAGCCCGGCCTCACCGACGACGTAGGCGGTGCCGCCGGGGCGCTGGTCGAGCAGGAATTGCGCGGTGGCCAGCGCCGAGGTCCAGATCGCCTCCTCCGGCACGTCGATCCCGCTGCCGAGCAGCCGCGCGCGCAGGTCGCGAGGGGTGAAGATCGAGTTGTTGGTGAGCACCAGGAAGCGCCGACCACTCTCCTTGAGGGTCTCGATGAACTCGGCAGCACCCGGGATCGGGTGCTCCTCGTGCACGAGCACGCCGTCCATGTCGGTCAGCCAGGTCTCCACCGGTCGGGTCACGGGTCCATCCTGCCTGATGCCGGAGCTGACATCACAAGAGGTTGCAATGACAGCATTATGATGTCATTATGGTGCGTATGGACATCACGCCCTACGTCGACAGCCTCCGTCGGGACCTCCTCTCCGCCGCCGAGAGTGCCGGCCCCGAGGCGCGGGAGGTCGCCGAGCGCCTCGGCTTCGCGCTCGACCCCGCCGCGCGGCTCGCGATGATGGAGGCGATCAGTCAGGCCGCCGCCGAGATCACCGCGGCGATGCCGTCCGGCGGCGTCGACGTACGACTCGACGGGCGCGACCTGGACTTCGCCGTACACGCGCCCACCCCCGAGCCGCCGGTGGAGTCGACGCCCGCCGCGCCCCAGCCGGTCGACGAGGGTGACCTCGCCCGGGTCAGCCTCCGGATCCCGGAGTCGGTCAAGGCGCGGGCCGAGGAGGCCGCCGCCGCAGCCGGTCAGTCCCTCAACACGTGGCTGGTGAACGCGGTGCGCGCCGCCACCAGTGAGCGCGCGGTCCGGGTCGACGTGGACCTGTCCAGCGTCCCGTTCGGCGGGGACTTCCCGTTCGGCGGCAAGCGCGGCGAGCGCCGGATGACCGGCTGGCTCTGACCGCGGTCCCGGTCCCGCCTCGAGCCACCACCCACCCACCTCAGATCAGGAGAGAGCGATGAACGACAGCAACGTCGCCGAGTACGGCTTCGACACCCCCGGCCCGGTCCGGCTCTACGTCGAGCTGGGCGAGGGCCTGCTCGAGGTGACCGCCTCCGAGCGCGCCACCAGCACCGTCCACATCGAGGGCCGCCGCGCTCGCGAGGTGGTCGTCGAGCAGACCCAGGACGGGATCAGCGTGATCGCCCCGAGGAACCGCACCGGCATCTTCTCCGGGGACCAACGCCTCACCCTGCGCGTGGAGGTCCCCAGCGGCAGCGGCCTGACCGTCAGGACCGGCAGTGCCGACGTGGTCGCCGCCGGTGCCTACGGCGACGTGCGGGTCAAGAACGGCTCCGGTGACGTGCGCCTGGACCAGGTGGGCGGCGTCGCCGTCCTGGACACCGGCTCCGGGGCTGTGCAGGTGGCGTCCGGCGAGGGCGAGCTGCGCATCCGCAGCGGCTCCGGTGACGTCGCTGTGGGTCGCGCCGGTGCGGCCAGCTCGATCTCCACCGGCTCCGGCGACGTGCGCCTCGGGGCCGCGCTTGCCGACGTCGTGGTCAAGACCGGCTCCGGCGGCCTCGCCATCGAGCAGGCCGAGGCCGACGTCGCGATGACCACCGGCTCCGGCAGTCTGGTGATCGGCGCAGCGAGCCGCGGCCGGATCACCGCCAAGGGCGCCTCGGGCGACCTGCGCATCGGCGTCCCCGACGGCACCCCGGTGTGGACCGACATCTCGACGGTCACCGGACGGGTCCGCTCCGACCTGCGCAGCGTCGGCGAGCCGCAGCCGGGCCAGGACCACCTCGAGCTGCGCGCGGTCACCGTGAGCGGCGACGTCACCCTGGCTGCGGTCTGACGGACACCGGCCTGCAAGACAGGGATTGTGGTGCTCGCTGGTGTCACCGGCTGACACCGACGGGCACCACAAGGGCTCGACAACGAGAACGTGTTCCAGTTTGATGCGCCCATGAACACCTACGTGGTCAGTGGAGCAGCATCGGGCATCGGCGCGGCGACGGCGGCCTGGCTGCGCACCGCCGGACACCGAGTGATCGGACTCGACCTGCGCGAGGGGGACGGTGTCGAGATCGGCGCCGACCTCGGCACGCCCGCCGGCCGCACGGACGCCGTACGACGCATCGGGGAGCTCGCCCCCGATGGGCTGGACGGGATCGCGCCCTGCGCCGGACTGGGGCCGGTCACCGGCCTCGACCCGCAGACCATGGTGTCGGTGAACTACTTCGGCAGCGTCGACCTGGTCGAGGCGCTCCGCCCCTCGCTGCGGCCGGGCGCGGCGGTGGTGATGGTCTCGTCGAACTCGGTGACCGGCCAGCCGGGCTGGAACGCCGAGGTCGCGCAGGCCTGCTTGACCGGCGGGGAGGAGGTCGCCCGCAAGGTGGCGGGCGGTGTCGAGGTGGTCCACATCTACGCCGCCACCAAAGCGGCCGTGGCCTACTGGGCCCGCCGCGCCAGCGCGAGCCCCGAGTGGGGCGGCGCCGGCCTGCGGCTCAACGCGGTCGCCCCGGGCTTCATCGCCACGCCGATGGGTGAGGCGATGACGAAGGACCCGGTGCTCGGCCAGTTCGTGCAGGCCTACCCGTCGGCCCTGGGGCGACCCGGACGGCCGGAGGAGGTGGCCGAGGTGATCGGGTTCCTGCTCTCCGACCGTGCCTCCCTGATCACCGGATCGGTGGTCTTCGTCGACGGGGGCACCGACGCGCTGCTCCGTCCGATCGCGCCCACCGGACTGGACGTCCCGCCGATCCACGCGAGGTGAGTCCAGGCTGATTCCAGGCTGAGCCCGGGGCCCGGCCGCCCGCATCAGCGCGGCTGCACCGGCTCCGGTGCCGGCAGCGCCTGCAGTGCGATCCACGCCCTGACCCGGTGCTCGGCGTCGTCGAGGTGGAGCCCGGTGAGCATCTCCACCTGCTGGATCCGGTGCCGCACGGTGTTGCGGTGGACGCCGAGCTCCTCGGCCACCTTCAGCCGCGACCCGTGGTGGCTGAGGAAGGCCAGCAGGGTGGCGCGCAGCTCGGGGGAGGCCGCCAGGGGTGCGAGGAGGGTGTGCGCGAAGTCGGCGGCGCGGTCGGGCTCGAGCAGCCCGAGGATCCCGGTGTGCATCACCTGCTCCCAGGCCACCACCGGCGCGCCGTCCGCGGTGCGGGCCAGTGCATGGCCGGCGGTCCGGTGTCCCGCCGCGACATCCTCGAGCGCCACCGGCTCGCCGATGCCGACCCGCGCTCCGGCTGCCACCGCGTCGGCGGCGAGCGCCTCCGCGCGGTCCGGAGCCACCAGCGCCACCAGGCCGTCGTCCTCGCCGCTGATCATCAGGCCGTCGTCCTCCACGGCTTCGAGCAGGTCGCTCAGCCCGGTGCGGACCGCCCCGGCCGCCACGCTCGGCCGGGACAGCACCACGCACACCCGCTCCGGTACGACGACCGGGCGGGACGCCGCACCGAGGACGAGCACGGCTCCGTGGGAGTCGCCGGCGAGGAACAGCGCGAGCGCCCGGGCCCGCAACGCCCGGTCGGCGTCGCGCCGCTCCGCGGCCCGCTCGCCGGCGAGCCCGAGCAGCGCGACCGCGGTGCGCACCGCGCTGCGCCGTGCCTCGCCGGCGCCGGCGGGCAGCAGCACCGCGAGGTAGGCCGACGGGCGGGTGCGCACCCCGATCGGGTGCAGCTCCACCGCCGCGTCCGAGGTCGCCACCGCGGAGGCGGCCCGCAGGCCCCGTGGCCGGATCCGGGCCAGCTCGGCGGTGAGGCTCGCCAGGTCCAGGTCGTCCGACCGCGGCCCGGACGGGTCGACCAGGAGTGTGCCGTCGGGTGCGAGCACGGCCGCCGCTCCGCGCAGCAGGCCGGCCAGCCGTCGGGGGACGGCGCTGCCGTCGTGAGCGTCCAGTGCCGCGGTGATCAGCTCGCGCTGATACCTGCTCGCGTCGCGCGCCTCCCGCCGGTCCTCCTCCTCGAGCAGGTCGGCGATCGCCCGGCTGACCGCCACGAACGGAGTGTCGTGCGGCACCTCGATCAGGTTCAGGTGGTGCCGCTCGCAGGCGCGGACCAGCCCGACGGGCGGGCGGGCGTGGGTGAGCCCGGTGGCCAGGCCGAGCGCACAGATGCCGCGGGCGACCAGCCGTTCGACGTACCCGTCCCACTCGCGGCGCCATCCGCGCGCCGCGAGGCCCGTGGTGAGCAACAGCTCGCCGCCCTCGAGGAAGGGCGCGGGGTCGTCGAGCTCGCTGGTGGCGACCCAGCGCACCGCGGCGTCCGGATCCACGGCGTGGGTGGGGCGCAGCGCGAGTGCCGGCAGCGCGAGCACGTCGACCAGGCTGACCATGGGTGACATGGTTGCACAGACTGAGCAGATGAATTGTGCAGAGCGGACCCTGCCGCCGGCGTGCGCGTCGCCCTACCGTCGAGGCATGACCAGCCACGCCGACACCGCCACCACCGTTGCCCTGGGGGCCCGGATCTTCCCCAGGAGCGACGCCTGGTCACCGAGATCCCCGGTCCTCGCTCGATCGAGCTGCACGAGCGCAAGCAGCGGGCGGTCTCCGCGGGCGTCGGCACGGTGCTGCCGGTCTACACCGTCGCCTCCGGGGCGGTGTGGTCGTCGACGTCGACGGCAACTCCCTGATCGACTTCGGCTCCGGCATCGCGGTGACCACGGTCGGCAACAGCAACCCGCGCGTGGTGGCGGCCGTCGCCGAGCAGGTCGCCGCGTTCACCCACACCTGCTTCATGGTCACCCCCTACGACGGCTACCTCCGGGTCGCAGAGCGGCTCAACGCGATCACCCCCGGCGACCACGAGAAGCGCACCGTGCTCTTCAACTCCGGGGCCGAGGCGGTGGAGAACGCGGTCAAGATCGCCCGCGCCCACACCGGCCGCCAGGCGGTCGTGGTCTTCGACCACGCCTATCACGGCCGGACCAACCTCACCATGGCGATGACCGCCAAGAACATGCCCTACAAGCACGGCTTCGGGCCGTTCGCCGGCGAGGTCTACCGGGCCCCGCTGTCCTACCCGTTCCGCGACGGCGGCCTGGACGGCGCCGCGGCGGCGGCACGGGCGATCGACACCATCGACAAGCAGGTCGGCGCCACCAACACCGCCGCCGTGGTGATCGAGCCGATCCAGGGGGAGGGAGGCTTCGTCGTGCCGGCACCCGGCTTCCTCGCCGCGATGGCCGCGTGGTGCCGCGACCACGGCGTGGTCTTCGTCGCCGACGAGGTGCAGACCGGCGTCGCCCGGACCGGGGCACTCTTCGCCTGCGAGCACGAGGAGGTCATGCCGGACCTGATCGTCACCGCGAAGGGTCTGGCCGGCGGCATGCCCCTCTCCGCGGTCACCGGCCGCGCCGAGGTCATGGACGCGCCGCACACCGGCGGACTCGGCGGCACCTACGGCGGCAACCCGGTCGCCTGCGCCGCCGCGCTGGCCGTGCTGGACGCGGTCGAGGAGGACGGTCTGGTCGAGCGCGCCCGCGCGATCGAGGCCACGATGGTCCCCCGGCTGCGCGCGCTGCAGCAGGGCGACGCCCGGGTCGGCGACGTCCGGGGACGCGGCGCGATGATCGCCGTCGAGCTGGTC
Organism: Nocardioides sambongensis; assembly: GCF_006494815.1. Classification (NCBI taxonomy): domain Bacteria; kingdom Bacillati; phylum Actinomycetota; class Actinomycetes; order Propionibacteriales; family Nocardioidaceae; genus Nocardioides; species Nocardioides sambongensis. Next base: position 2,928,012 of record NZ_CP041091.1, on the reverse strand, counting down.
CGTCCGGGCACCACCGAGCCCGACGCCGCGCTCACCGCCCAAGTCGCCGCCGCCGCGCACGCCGAGGGGCTGATCGTGCTCACCTGCGGCACCTGGGGCAACGTGCTGCGGTTCCTGCCGCCGCTCTCGATCCCGGACCACCTGCTCGACGAGGGTCTGGACATCCTCGAGCGGATCTTCCGCGCCACCCGCTGACCACCCCGCTGACCACCCCGCTGGCCACCCCGCTGACCACCCCCGGCCTCACCGCCGCGCCCCGCCGCGCCGCCGACCCGACGGCCCGCAGCACACCGGCGCGTTCGGTCGGCCGCGGGGTCGGTGCGCCGCCACCCCAGGAGCCCTGATGAGCACCACCACCGAGACCACCCTCCCCACCGACTCCACCCTGGACCGGTACGTCGCCGGCCTGGCGCCCGAGCACGGCCTGCGCATCGGCGGCGGGAAGCACGGCGTCGCGGCCACCTTCGCCGTCCGGGACCCGGCGACGACCGCGGTGGTCGCCGAGGTCGCCGACGCCGGGACCGCAGAGGCGGCCGCGGCCGTCGACGCGGCCGCCGCGGCCTTCCCGGGATGGCGGGACACGCCACCGCGGCAGCGTGCCGAGGTGCTGCGCCGGGCGTTCGAGCTGATCCTCGCCGATAGCGACCGGCTGGTCGCGCTGATCGCCTGCGAGAACGGCAAGTCCCGCGCCGACGCGCGGGCCGAGGTCGCCTACGCCGCCGAGTTCTTCCGGTGGTTCGCCGAGGAGGCGGTCCGCACGGACGGTGACTTCGGTCCGGCTCCGGCCGGTGGCGCGCACACGCTGGTCACCCACCGGCCGGTGGGGGTGGCCGCGCTGGTCACCCCGTGGAACTTCCCGGCGGCGATGGCCACCCGCAAGATCGCGCCGGCGCTGGCGGCAGGGTGCACGGTGGTGCTCAAGCCGGCCGCCGAGACCCCGCTGACCGCGATCGCTTTGGCCGACCTGCTGCGCGAGGCGGGGGTGCCGTCCGGGGTGGTGAACGTGGTGCCGACCACCGCCGCCGCCGAGGTGGTCGGCACCTGGACGGCCGATCCCCGGGTCCGCAAGATCTCCTTCACCGGCTCCACCGGCGTGGGCCGCACCCTGCTCGGGCAGGCCGCCGACCGGGTGCTCAACGCCAGCCTGGAGCTCGGTGGCAATGCGCCGTTCGTGGTCACCGCCGATGCCGACCTCGACGCCGCCGTCGCCGGCGCGATGATCGCCAAGTTCCGCAACGGCGGCCAGGCCTGCACCGCCGCCAACCGGTTCTACGTGCACGCGGAGGTCCACGACGCCTTCGTGGCGAGGTTCGGAGCCGCGATCGAGGCGTTGCGGGTGGGTCCCGCCGCCGACGCCGACTCCGAGATCGGGCCGCTGATCACGCCGGCGGCCCGGGACCGGGTGGCAGCGAGCGTCGACGCCGCCGTCACCGCCGGCGCCCGGATCGCTCACCGCGCGAGCGCCCCGGCATCGGGTTGGTTCTACCCACCGACCCTGTTGACCGGCGTCCGCGCCGAGGATCCGCTGCTCGCCGAGGAGATCTTCGGTCCGGTCGCCCCGGTGGTCGCCTGGCAGGAGGAGGACGAGCTGGTCCGCCTCGCCAACGACACCGAGTTCGGTCTCGCCGCCTACGTGTACGCCGGCCGCCTCCAGGACGCGCTGCGCATCGCCGGCCGGATCGAGGCGGGCATGGTCGGCGTCAACCGTGGGGTGGTCTCGGACCCGTCCGCGCCCTTCGGCGGCGTCAAGCAGAGCGGCCTCGGCCGGGAGGGGGCCCGCGACGGCATCCGGGAGTATCAGGAGGTCCAGTACTTCAGCGTCGACCTCGGGGTCTGACCCGGGCGCACGGGTGCGTCAGGAACGCATCGCGACGCCCTCGCGCCAGTAGCCCATGAACGCCACCTGGGAGCGGTCCAGGCCGAGCTCCTTGACCAGCGTGCGGCGCAGCCCGGTGACCACCTTGGACTCGCCGGCGATCCAGGCGTAGAGACCGGGGAACGGGCCCTCGCCGGTGGGCACGGTGGTCGCCGCGGCGACCTCCTCGCCCGAGGAGGAGTAGACCGGGGTCTCCCAGAGGTCGGGGTCGATGTCGTCCTCGGTGACCTCGCCGAACGCCGGGGCCGAGCGGCCCTGCTGGTCGGCGAGGTGCGCGAGCACCGTCGGCGCGAGGTCCGCGCCGCGCCCGCCACCGGCACGGGGCAGCCAGGTCACCGAGACACCCTCGGGGCCGGCATGTCGTCGTACTGGTCGGCGGGGGAGACGGTCTCCAGGAAGACCGCCCCGCGGGCGTCGGCGGGCAGGTCGCGCAGGATGCCGCGGATCGCCGGCGCCGCGGTCTCGTCCCCGACGATGAGCAGGCGTTCGGCGTCGCCGGGGGACCACTCGATGCCGCCGAAGAGGTGGCCCTTGCGCGGGCAGAGGACGATCAGCTCCTGGCCGGGGGTGGCCTGGAGGGCCCAGGCGTTGCCGGCGCCGGACGGCTCCTCGCCGGCGGCGGGCTCGTGCACGACGATGTCGACCACCAGGCGGGTGTCGGTGCCGCTGCCGACCGCGTCGCGGATCGTGTAGGTGCGGATCGACCCGCGCTCGTCCTCGGGGATCTGCTGCCAGGTGGTCCACCAGGAGTCGTCCATGCCGTCGAACGAGGGCAGGTCGCCGGCGGCGTTGGGGAAGATCAGCTTGATCCGCTGGTCCAGGATCGGGCCGTCGACCCCGAACTCCGCCAGCCGGTCGCAGCCGATCTCGATGCGGACCACCGAGGGGCTCACCCGATCCACGGAGTGGACCGTCACGCGGTCGAGGATCATGGGCAGCTCGTCGACGTAGGTACTCACGCCGACGACTGTACTAAGGCGAGCCTAACCTGGGCAATCCGGCCGCCCGGCGGGCCGGCGAGGTCAGATCGACGTCCGGTGGAAGCTCTGGAAGGACCGCGACGGCGTCGGGCCCCGCTGGCCCTGGTAGCGCGAGCCGTACTTCTCCGAGCCGTAGGGGTGCTGCGAGGCGGAGGTGAGCCTGAAGAAGCAGAACTGCCCGATCTTCATCCCGGGGTAGAGCTTGATCGGCAGGGTCGCCACGTTCGCGAGCTCCAGGGTCACGTGCCCGGAGAAGCCGGGGTCGACGAAGCCGGCGGTGGCGTGGGTGAGCAGCCCCAGGCGGCCCAGCGACGACTTGCCCTCGACCCGCGCCGCGACGTCGTCGGGCAGCGAGACCACCTCGTACGTCGAGCCCAGCACGAACTCGCCCGGGTGCAGGATGAACGGCTCGTCGCCGTTCGGCTCGACCTCGCGGGTCAGGTCCGACTGGTCTGCGGCCGGGTCGATGTGCGGGTACTTGTGGTTGTCGAAGACCCGGAAGAACCGGTCCAGGCGCACGTCGATGCTGGACGGCTGCACCATCGACGGCTCCCACGGATCGAGGGCGATCCGGCCGGAGTCGATCTCGGCAAGGATGTCGCGGTCGCTGAGCAGCACGCGCCGTACCTTATCCGAGCAGTGACCCGTCCCACGGGCTCCCGGCGGGACGTGGACCCGCTGCCGCCCCGAGGTGCCCGGCGGCGCACAATGGCGCGGTGGTCCTCGATGCACTGATCCCCGGTCGGTTCCGCCGCTACGTCGCCGTCGGCGACTCCTTCACCGAAGGCGTCGGCGACCCCGACCCGGGCCGGCCCAACGGCGTGCGCGGCTGGGCCGACCGGTTCGCCGAGGCCCTCGCCGCCGGCGACCCCGCGGTGGGCTACGCCAACCTCGCCATCCGGGGCCGCAAGCTCGCCGGCATCCTCGACGAGCAGCTCGCCCCCGCGGTCGCGCTCCGCCCCGACCTGGTCACCGTCTACGCCGGCGGCAACGACATCCTCCGCCCGCGGGTCGACATCGACGCCCTGATCACCCGGTACGACGACGCGATCGCCCAGCTGCGCGGCACCGGCGCCACCGTCCTCGTCTGGTCCGCGTTCGGCGCCCGATCGTCGAAGGCGTGGAAGCCGATGCGCGGTCGCTTCGCCTACTACAACGAGGGCGTCCGGGAGATCGCCGACAGCCGGGGCGCGGTGCTCGTCGACTACTGGCGGATGCGCGAGTACGACGACTGGGGCTACTGGGACGTCGACCGGCTGCACATGTCCTCGGCCGGCCACGCGCTGATGGCGATCAAGGTGCTCGAGCGCCTCGGTATCCGGCACGACCTGCCGCACCCCGAGCCGATCGTCCGCCCCGTCCTCGACGCTCGCGCGCAGCGGGCCGCCAACCGGCAGTGGGCCCGTGAGCACCTCGGTCCGTGGGTGCAGCGCCGGGTCACCGGACGCTCCTCCGGCGACGGCCTGTCCCCGAAGTACCCCGACTACGTGTCCCCGCTGACCTGGGCCCCGCTGGAGTCCGCGCAGCAGTGAGGTAGCATCCTCCACGCCTCGGCGGTTGAGCCGACCGGGTGCATGCGGATGTAGCTCAGTTGGTAGAGCGCGACCTTCCCAAGGTCGATGTCGCGAGTTCGAATCTCGTCATCCGCTCCAGTTCTTCCTTGCTCGTCATCCGCTCCAGTCCGTCCTCACCCGTGCTCGTCGGTCGCCCGCGAGTCGGTCAGGCTCAGCGCTCCCCATCCCGCGATGACCCCCACCACCACGGCCAGCAACGCGTAGGTGATCCGCTCACCGTGGAAGAACGAGGTGACCAACGCGTGGCTCCACGCGCCGGCGGGCAGCGCGACGGTCACCAGTGCGGCGATCAGGGTGCCCACCACCGCCGTACCGACGCTGGTGCCGACCTCCTGTGCGGTGTCGTTGAGGGCGGCGCCGAGCGAGGTGCGGTTGCTGGGCATCGCCTCGACCAGGGCCACCGCGCAGATCGTCATCACGGTGCGCAGTCCGACGGTCAGCGTGACCATGCAGACCGCGATCGGCAGGTATCCGTGGTCGACCGACCAGGCCAGTCCGGCCAGCGATCCGGCCAGCAGGCCGGCGCCCACCAGGCAGGCGATCCGGTGGCCGAACCGCCGGACCAGGCCCTCCGAGATCGGGGTGGCGGCGATCATGGTGATGATCAGGGGCAGGTTGGCGAGGCCGGCGCGGACCGGACTCCAGCCGTAGGCGAACTGGAAGTGCAGGATCAGGCCGAACATCACTCCGGCCATCGCGATGGAGGTCCCGACCTGGGCGATCGCGGCTCCGCGCACCGTACCGTCGCGGAAGAGGGTCAGGTCGAGCATCGGGCTCGGGGTGCGCCGCTCGTGCCGGACGAAGCCGATCAGTGCGAGCACCGCGCCGAGCACGGAGCCGACGGTCAGGACGGAGAGCCAGCCGTGCTCCACGCCGCTGGTGAGTGCGTAGCAGCCGAGGCCGATCGCGGCGATGCTCAGCAGGGCCCCGGGCAGGTCGAGCCGGTCGTCGGTCAGGTCCTCGGGCCGGTCGGCGGGGACACCGAGCCGCACCCCGAGCCAGGCGATGAGTGCGATCGGGGCGTTGACCAGCAGCAGCCACTCCCACCCGACGTGGGCGAGGGCGGTGCCGCCCAGCAGCGGGCCGAGGATGAAGCCGCTCATCCCGACCACGATCATCAGCGTCATCGCCCGCATCCGCAGGGCCTGGTCGTCGAAGAGGCGGAACACCAGGGAGTTGGTGATCGGGGCCATCATCGCGGCGGCGATGCCGAGGGCGGCGCGCAGGGCGATGAGCTCGCCGGGGGAGTGCACGGCGATCACGGCGAGGCTGATCGTGCCGAACGCGGCCAGTCCGACCAGCAGCACGCGCCGCCGGCCGAGGCGGTCGGCCGCCGAGCCTGCGGTGAGCAGCAGGCCGCCGAAAGTGAGCGAGTACGCCGCGGTCACCCACTGCAGCCCGGTGGTGCCGGAGCCGAGGTCGCGGCCGATGGTCGGCAGCGCGATGGTCAGCAGCGTGTTGTCGACCATCTCGACGAAGAAGGCGAGGCACAGCGCGAGGAGCGGGATCCAGGCGGCTTTGAGGGAGCCGTAGGTGCGGACGGCGCGAGAGGCGGTGATGGAGCTCATGGGACACCTCCTGGTATCGAACGCCGTTCGACTATCGAACGACGTTCGAAGAATAGAACAATGTTCGATGATCACCAACTCTGTGATGGGATGAGGGCCATGGCACCAGCGGCACGCACCACCGGCGACCGGCGACGACGGGCCTCCCACTCCATGGAGGCCGTGCTCGCCGAGGCGGTCCGCCTCCTCGACGAGGCCGGCGAGCCGGCCCTCACCTTCCGGGCGCTGGCCGGGCGGCTCGGCGGCGGCGTCGCCAGCATCTACTGGTACGTCTCCAGCAAGGAGGAGCTGCTCGACCGGGCCACGGACCACGTGCTCGAAGGGGTGCTCACCGCGACCGACGACCTCCCCGTCGGCGACGACCCGCTGGCCGACCTCCGGGTGATCGCGGTGACCCTGTTCGACGCCATCGCCGAACGGCCCTGGCTCGGGGCCTACTTCATGCGCAACACCGACGTGCAGCCGCACGCGCTGCGGCTCTACGAGCGGCTCGGCCAGCAGGTCCTCCGTCTCGACCTCGACCCACGGCAGAGCTTCCATGCCGTCTCGGCGGTGGTCGGTTACGTGGTCGGGGTCGCCGCCGACATGGGCCGCCAGCCCCCCCGGGAGGTCCTCGACGGAGAGCTCGACCAGGCCGAGTACCTCGCCCGGTACGCCGAGCACTGGCGGGCCATGGACGCCGAGGAGTTCCCGTTCCTCCACGTCATCGTCGACGAGTTCGCCGACCACGACGATGCCGACCAGTTCAGTGCCGGCCTCGACCTGCTGCTCGCCGGCCTGCGTCTCCAGGCCGACGCGGGTCGTCGTACGCTCGGGACGTGACCTTCGAGGGCTTCCCCGTCGCCGCGCTCGACTTCTACGACGACCTCGAGGTCGACAACACCAAGTCGTTCTGGGAGGCGCACAAGGCGACGTACCTGGAGCAGGTGCGGGCGCCGATGACCGCGCTCACCGACGAGCTGGCCCGGGAGTTCGGGTCGGCGAAGGTGTTCCGCCCTTATCGCGACGTCCGCTTCGCGAAGGACAAGACGCCGTACAAGACCCATCAGGGTGCGTTCGTCGGCGTGACCTCCGCCTGCGGCTGGTACGTCGAGGTCGCAGCGCCCGGTGTCCGGGTCGGGGCCGGCGTCTACGAGGCGTCCGGGGACCGGCTCGCCGCGCTGCGCGAGGCGATGGCCGACGATCGGACCGGGCCGCAGCTCGCCAAGATCCTGCGCGGGCTGGAGCGCGCCGGCTTCGAGGTCACCGGCGACCGACTGAAGACCGCGCCCCGTGGCTACGAGAAGGACCACCCGCGGATCGAGCTGCTGCGGATGCGCACGGTGCTGGGGATGCGGTCCTACGGCTTCGAGCCGTTCGTGCACACCCCGGAGCTGCTGGACCGGGTACGGGCCGACTGGCGGGCGCTGCGGCCGCTGGTCAACTGGCTCAGCGACGCGCTGGATTGAGCGAGCCCCATTCGGTTTGGTCGCGGATCCGCCGTTGTCCCGACCGATCCGAATGGGGCTCGGCGAGGTCAGCCCGCGGCGGTGAAGCTGGCCATCGTCCGCTCCGGCTCCCAGAACGCCTTCATCGACGCCACTCGGCCCTCCTCGTCGACGACGTAGACCATGATCAGGTCGGTCACGGTGAAGGACCCGTCGGGGAACGAGGTCTTGATCCGGCCGATGTTGGCGCAGGTGTTGGATCCCGGATTGGCGAACGAGTCGTCGATGGTGAACTCGAAGGTCGCGATCGGGGCGATGGCCTTCTCCCAGAACGCCGAGATGCCGGCGTGGCCGTGATGTCCCTTGCCGTCCGGGTCGAACATGGACGGTCCGACGGGGTCCTCGAGCACCGCGTCCTCGGCGTACACGGTGAGCCACTCGGCCAGATCGCCCTTGGCGACCGCGGAGTAGGAGCGCTGCGAGGCCTCCCGGGCGGGATGCGGGTCGTTCGGTGCGTTCCAGACGATGGCGTCGGAGGAGATCATGAGCGCATCGTAGGCGAGCAATAGAACGTGTTCTACCCCTGGGAAGGGTGCGACTGTCGGTCGACGCGAGTCCACGGGCGGTTCACCGTGCGGACATGCGGGACTGGAATCGTGCCGGTATGAGCAAGAAGCGGAAGGCTTGGGTCCACGTCGGCCTGCCCGGCTCCGCCGATGTCGTCGAGGGAGCCCTGGCGCACCACCGCGAGGCGCTCCTCGAGCTCGGGTTCGCCTCGGTCGCGCACACGACCTCGGAGAGTTTCGGTGCCGCTGTGGAGATCCTCCGCGCGCACAAGGAGTGGGGCCTGGCGCGCGCAGACGTCGAAGGTGAGTGGACGCGCCAGGTCCGGCGTGCCGACAAGGAGCGGGCCGACCTCGTGTTCAGCCAGCACCTGCTCGCCGCGGCGTCCCCGGACCAGGCCGACCTCCTGGTCGACGCCCTCGCCGGCTACCAGGTGCACGTGGTGATCACCGCGGGGCCGGCAGGCGACGTCGACGTCGACGCCGACGGGGTCGACGGGATCCGGCGGCGGTGGTCCTCCGCGGTCCGCAAGCCGGAGCGGGTGCACGTCCTCGAGGTGGGTACGGACCCCGCGGCCACCTGGAAGGCGTTCGGCAAGCTGCTCGGCTTCGGTACGGCGTCCCTGGGGCTGGCCGGCGTGCCCGCGACGGTGCCGCCGTGCACCTCGCTCGCCGAGGCGCAGCGCGAGATCGAGAAGCTGGCCCGACGCAACGCCGCGCTCGAGGTGCGGCTGGAGGAGCTGGACCGCAAGCGCCGGAAGCTGAAGAAGAAGCTGGCGAAGCGCAAGAAGGACGCCACCGCGGAGGGGACGCTCGGGGACGCTGCCTGAGCCGGTCGGCCAGGCCCTCGGGCCGGGCGCGCGACCGTCGGTCAGTGCGGCTGCCAGGCATCCTCGTCGGAGGTCATCGCCGCCACCGCCTCAGGCAGCTTGCCGTCGGCGAGCTGCTGCAGCGAGACCTGCTCGAACACCTCGCGCAGAGAGCGCCGGGCGGCGATCCAGACGTGCTGGAGCACCTCGGCGGAGTCGTTGTAGCTGACGGCCTCCGGTCGCAGCCCGTAGACCGAGACCAGCGGGCCGTCGACGGCGCGGATCACGTCGGCGACCGAGACGTCCCCGGCAGCGCGCGCCATCCGCCACCCACCCGACTGACCCCGCTGGGAGATGACGATGCCGGCGCGACGCAGGTCGGCGAGGATCGCCTGGAGGAATCCGTGCGGGATCTCCTGGAGGCGGCCGAGCTCCTCGGCACTGACGGCCCGTCCGTCGGGGCGGTCCGCCATCTCGATCAACGCTCGCAGCGCATAGTCGGACTTGGCGGAAACACGCATAGGTCCATCATGTCAGATTTCTCGATCGGTTCAGTCGACCTGGGCGACTCCACGGTGGCCCCGGCGGGAGGTCGGTGGCGGCCCCGGCGGCGGGGGGCAGTGGTGGCCTTGGCGGCGAGGCTGGTGGGGGCCCGGCGGTCGGCTCCGGCGCCAGGTCGGTGGGCTCGGACAGGGGCCCCGACGGGGTGGTGGGCGTCAGCCCGACGGACCTGTCGGCCGAAACCCGCACGACACGCCGAGGCGCCTCGGCGTGTCGTGCGGGTTTCACCGGTCAGCCGGTGAAACCCGCACCCCCCGGCGCCCCCGCACCCACCCCGTTTGCTCGGACCGCCTCCGACTCGTATCATTGAAGTTACCGACGAGTAGGCCCCATCCCAACAAGGAATCGGTGGAACTGTGAGCCACTACAAGAGCAACCTTCGCGACATCGAGTTCAACCTCTTCGAGCTCCTGGGTCGTGACGAGTTCTACGGCACCGGCATGTTCGAGGAGTTCGACCAGGCCACTGCCAGCGAGATCCTCTCCGAAGTCGAGCGCCTGTCCCGCGAGGACCTGGCCGCCTCCTTCGAGGACAGCGACCGGAACCCGCCGGTCTTCGACCCGGCCACCAACACCGCCCCGGTCGGGGAGCCCTTCAAGAAGAGCTACCAGGCGTGGATGGACGCCGAGTTCTGGCGCCTCCAGATCAACGAGGACCTCGGCGGCACGCCCGCCCCCAGCTCCCTGATCTGGGCGCTGGGCGAGATGGTGCTCGGCGCCAACGCCCCGGTGTGGATGTACGCCGCCGGCGCTCCCTTCGCCGGCGTGGTGTGGAACAACGCCAACGGCGTGGAGCGCGACAAGCGCGTCGCCCAGCTCATGGTCGAGCGCCAGTGGGGATGCACCATGGTGCTCACCGAGCCCGACGCCGGCTCCGACGTTGGTGCCGGCCGCGCGAAGGCCACCCCCAACGAGGACGGCTCCTGGAACATCACCGGCGTCAAGCGCTTCATCACCAGCGCCGAGTCGGACCTCCAGGAGAACATCATGCACCTGGTGCTCGCCCGCCCCGAGGGCGTCGAGGGCGCCGGTGGGCCGGGCACCAAGGGCCTCTCGCTCTTCTGGATGCCGAAGCACCACTTCGACCACGAGACCGGCGAGCTCACCGGCGAGCGCAACGGGGTCTACGTGACCAACGTCGAGCACAAGATGGGCATCAAGGTCTCCAACACCTGCGAGGTCACCTTCGGCGACCCGCAGGTCGGTGGCGGCGAGCCGGCCAAGGGCTGGCTCCTCGGCGAGGTGCACGACGGCATCGCGCAGATGTTCGACGTCATCGAGAACGCCCGGATGATGGTGGGCACCAAGGCCATCGCGACGCTCTCCACCGGCTACCTCAACGCCCTGGAGTACGCCAAGGAGCGGGTGCAGGGTGCCGACCTGACCCAGGCCGCGGACAAGACCGCCCCCGGGTCACGATCACCCACCACCCCGACGTGCGGCGCTCGCTGCTCACCCAGAAGTCGTTCGCCGAGGCGATGCGCAGCCTGGTGCTCTACACCGCCACCTGGCAGGACCGGGTCCAGGCTGCCACCGCCGCCGGCGAGAAGGACGAGCTGGCCGTCGCGGTCAACGACCTGCTGCTGCCGATCGTCAAGGGCTACGGGTCGGAGCGCTCCTGGGTGCTGCTCGGCACCGAGTCGCTGCAGACCTTCGGTGGGTCGGGCTTCCTGCAGGAGTACCCGATCGAGCAGTACGTCCGCGACGCCAAGATCGACACCCTCTACGAGGGCACCACCGCGATCCAGGGCCAGGACTTCTTCTTCCGCAAGATCGTCAAGGACCAGGGTCGGGCGCTGGGGCACATCGCCGGCGAGATCAAGGCGTTCCTGGACTCCGAGGCCGGCAACGGTCGGCTCAAGGTGGAGCGCGAGCTGCTCGCCACCGCGCTGGCCGACGCCGAGGCGATGGTCGGCCTGATGATCAACGACCTGATGTCGGCCCAGGACGACCTGCGCAACATGTACAAGGTCGGGCTCAACACCACGCGCCTGCTGATGGTGCTCGGTGACGTGGTCTGCGGCTGGCTGCTGCTCCGCGGCGCCGAGGTGGCCCTGGAGAAGCTGGGCGGCGACGCCGGCAAGGACACCGCGTTCTACGAGGGCAAGGTCGCCGCGGCCCGCTTCTTCGCGCAGAACAACCTGCCGAAGATCGCCGCTGAGCGCGCCATGGCCGAGGCCGTGGACCTCTACGTGATGGACCTCGACGAGGCCGCGTTCTGAGGCATTCGTCCGGGGCGTGAGGCCCCACCCGACGCGACGCGAGGCCGTCCGGACCGCAGGGTCCGGGCGGCCTTCGTCGTACCTCGGCCGGGTGGCGGGCGCTGCGGACGGCGGCGGGTTCACCCGGGCCGGCGCGGGGTAGGTTCCCCGGCATGTCGCAGCCCCCGCCGCCGTACCAGCCCTACCAGCAGCCGATGCCGCCCTCGCCGTACCAGAAGCCGAAGAGCAACGGCGGCAAGATCGCGGCGATCGTGATCGCCGCGGTGCTCGGCGGGATGCTGATCTTCTGCGGCGGTCCCGCCCTCGCGTTCTTCCTGCTCGCCAGCAGCGTCGAGGACTCGATCAGCGAGTTCGACGGTGACCGGCGCGGGGGACCCGACAACCCGATCGCCCTCGAGGAGGGCGAGGCGTTCACCATCGACGGCATCCAGTACGACGAGGGGTGGCGGGTCCAGCCACCCGCCGATGAGTACTCCCGCGCCGAGGTCGTCGGGCTGCGCGGCACCAACGAGCGCGACAGCGAGGACTCCAAGTCGGTCAGCCTCGACTTCACCTTCCTGCGCGACAACGAGGAGGTCGGGGAGATCAGCTGCAGCTCCGAGGGTCAGATCTCCTACACCCGTTCGGAGACCCTCGACTGCCGCAGCTACACCGATCTGGGCGACTGGCGCAGCATCGAGGTGAGCGCGGCGTACTGACCGAGCGGCGACGAGGAGCGGACCACCCGGTGTCGGTGGGTCGGGGGTTCCCTTTAGAGTCGCCCGGGTGAGCGATCGCGAGCAACTCGTCGGTTACATCGACGCCTGGGCCTCATCCGTCGACGACTTCGTCGCCCTGCTGGAGTCCCTCTCCCCGGAGGAGTGGGCGCTGCCGACCGACCTCCCGGGCTGGGACGTGCGGGCGGTGGCGGCGCACACGGCGCACCTGGAGTGCGTGCTCGCCGGCCGAGGGGAGGAGGCCGCCGAGATCGGTGAACCGGAGCACGTCACCGGGATGATGGGCCTCTACACCGAGATCGGCGTGGTCAACCGCCGCGAGGTCCCCACCGCGACGATCATCGAGGAGATCCGCAGCGCCACGGCCGAGCGGCTGCGCTCCCTGCGTGCCGAGCCGCCCACCGACGCGGCGGCCACGCCCGCCACCATCTTCGCCGGCGTTCCCTGGAACTGGGGCACCCTGCTGCGCAACCGGCCGCTGGATGTGTGGATGCACGAGCAGGACGTCCGCCGCGCCGTCGGTCGGCCCGGTGGCATGGACACGCCCGGCGCCCAGCACACCGCCGACTACCTCGCCGAGAGCTTCGGGTACGTCGTCGGCAAGCGGGTGGCACCCCCGGCCGGCACCACCGCCGTGCTCGCCGTCGAGGGCAGCCCGGAGATCGCGGTCCGCGTCGACGAGAACGGGCGCGCCCAGAGGCTCGCCGAGACCCCCGAGGCGCCGACGGTCCGGGTGGAGATCGACCGACCGAACTTCATCGTCGCGGCCGGCGGCCGCCGGGCCGCCGAGCCCGACGCGGTCCGGTACGTCGGCGACGCCGACCTCGGCGCCCGGATCCTGGCCGCGCTCGCCACCACCCCTGAGCCGTCCCCGACGTCCGCTGCCGGCCGGCCGTGACGGCGCCCCGCCCGCCCCGTTGAGCCACCGTTGAGCCAGCGTGAAGCAGGGGACGCACCCGAGCCCCGCGCCCCGAGGAGAAGGATCTGCATGCACTGGGAACCCGCCGACATCCCCGACCAGACCGGCCGCACCGCGTTGGTCACCGGGCCGACCGTGGGCGGCCTGGGCCACTTCACCGCGCTCGAGCTCGCCCGCAAGGGTGCTCGGGTGGTGCTGGCCGGGCGGAGCCCGGAGAAGGTCGAGACGGCGTCGCGGGAGATCCGCCGCGAGGTGCCCGACGCGGCGCTGGAGTCGTTGACCCTGGACGTCTCCCGGCTGGACTCGGTGCGGCGTGCTGCGGCCGAGGCCGGACGCTTCGGTGCGATCGACCTGCTGGTCAACAACGCCGGCGTGATGGGGACGCCGTACGAGCGGACCGACGAGGGCCTGGAGATGCAGATGGCGACCAACCACTTCGGCCCCTTCCTGCTCACCGGTCTGCTGCTGCCCCAGCTGGTCGCGAGCGGGGACGCCCGGGTGGTGACGGTCTCCTCGACGTTCCACCGGCTCGCGGGCAGTCCGCCGCTGGGTGACCCGCGGCAGCCGGGCGGCCGCTACCACCGGTGGCGGGTCTACGGACAGTCCAAGCTGGCCAACCTGCTGTTCGTCGGCGAGCTCGACCGGCGGATGACCGCGGCCGGCCTGCCGGTCCGGGCGCTGGCGGCGCACCCCGGCTTCGCCGGCACCCACCTCGCCGCGAACGGGCAGTACGGCCGCTCCTCCGGGGGCATCGCCAGCATCCTGGACGCCGGCATCCGGGCGGTCTCGCAGTCGGCCGCGGCCGGTGCCGCCCCGACCCTGATGGCCGCCACGGCCGACCTGCCCGGGGACACCTTCGTCGGGCCGAGCAACCTGGGACAGATGCAGGGCCCCCGCGCACCGTGGGCCGGGCCCGGCTGGCGCAGGACCGGGTCGCCGCCGCGCGCCTGTGGGAGATCAGCGAGGAGACGGTGGGTCTGGAGTACCCCTGATCCACGGGTCCTCGACCGGTGCGCGGCTGCGGCCCCGCAGCCACCGGTCCGCCCGGGACGATGGTCCTGGGCATCGGCAACTCGCCCGGGCCGGAGGCGTCGGGGTGCCACGCTGTCCCGGTGAGCACCGTCGCGGAGGCCCGCCGATCCGGTCGGCGGGTCCTCGCCCTGACCGCCGGCTTCTCGGTGCTCTACGCGATCGCGATGCTGGTCGGTCGCTCCACCCACGTCGAGCCGTCGCAACTCTCGGTGGTCTTCCCGGGCGCAGGGGTGGGCGTCGTCTGGGCCCTCGTCACGCGCTCGCGCGCCGAGCTGCTGGTGGCGATGACGGCGCTGGTGCTGGTCAGCGGGGTGATCAACCAGGTCTCCGGGGTGGAGCCGGTCGGAGGCTGGCTCTTCGGACTCGTCAACGCCGCCAACGCGGTGGTCGGGGCCTGGATCTGCCGTCGGGTCGGCGGGGGCCGGTGGCCCCGCCCGGTGGTCTCGGTGACCGAGGTGTCGGCGCTGGCCGCTGCGTCGCTGGCCGGCGCCGCGGTCAGCGCCTTCACCGGCGGGGTGGTGGCCCGGCTCCGTTTCGGTGACGACCTGTGGGACGGCATCGGGCTGATCGGGTTCCGCAACGCGCTGAGCACCTATGTGCTCGCCGCCGCCCTGCTGGCGGCACCGCGGGTGCCGGCCCTGTGGGCGGCGCACCGCAGGCGGGCGCTGCCGGCGGTGACGGTGGCGCTGGTGGTCTCGGCGTCGCTGATGGCGCTGCCCTGGCCGATCACCTACGTGCTGATCCCGGCGCTGGTGTTGGTGGCGCTGCGCTGCGGCCCGGAGATCACCGCCCTGGTCGTCGCGGCCCAGGGCGTCCTGGTGGTCGCGGCGACGTCGCAGGGGCACGGGCCCTTCGGCGACATCGCGGACCCGGCCGTCCGGGTGCTGGTGGCGCAGGGTCTGGTGGTGGTGCTCGCCGTGGTGGGGACCGCGGTCGCGGTCACCCAGCGCGGCCGCGAGCGGGCCCTCGCGGCCAGCCGGGCCGACCGGGACCGGCTGCACAACCACATGGAGGCGGCCCTGGTCTCCTCCGCGCACGTCGTCGTCGACGAGGACGGCGGCCGGCGCGCGGTCGCGGTCAATCCGTCGCTCGCCGCGCTGACCGGCCGGGCGCGCGAGGAGCTGCTCGGGACCGACCCCGCGACCTGGCTGGTCGCGGACAGCGCGCGCCTGATGGACGCCGGCACCGCCGCGCTCCGCGACGCCGCCGGTACGGCGGGGTGGCGCTCCCAGCTGCGCCTGGACGAGTGCCACGGCGGCGGGTGGGTGGACGCGGCCCTCTCCCTCGTGGAGCACGACCCGGGCGAGGCCGGACGCGATCGGGAGCCGGCGACGACCGAGTTCCACCTGCAGATGGTCGACATCACCGCGCAGCGGGACGCCGAGGTGCTGCTCGCCCACGCGGCCCTGCACGACGACCTCACCGGGCTCGCCAACCGTGCGCTGTGGGCCGACCGGCTCGACGCGGCGCTGCTGGCCGGCCGGCGTGGCGGAGGCCGGGTGGCGGCGATGTATGTCGACGTGGACCGGTTCAAGAGCATCAACGACACCTACGGGCACGTGGTCGGGGACGAGGTCCTCAAGGTGATCGCGCACCGGATCGGGGAGGTGGCCGGCCCCGGGCGCACGGTCGCCCGGCTGGGCGGCGACGAGTTCGCGGTGCTGTGTCCGGCGGTGACCGACCAGCAGGAGACCGCCGCGCTCGCGGACGCCCTGCAGCGCGCGGTCCGACCCGACGTGGTGGTCGGCGACCGGCACGTGCGCGTCGAGGTGTCGATCGGGATCGCCCTCACCGCGCCCGGGGAGGCCGACGACCGGCACCTGCTGCGCCACGCGGACACCGCGCTCTACGCCGCCAAGCAGAACGGACGCTCCCGATCGGAGCTCTACAGCGCCGAGCTGGAGTCCGAGGTGGACCGGGAGAGCCGGGTCCTGGCCGACCTGGAGCGCGGCTTCGGTGCCGACGAGCTGGTGGTGCACTACCAGCCGATCGTCGACGCCCGCAGCCGCGAGATCGTCGCGTTGGAGGCGCTGCTGCGCTGGCAGCACCCGGACCGCGGGCTGCTCGAGCCGGAGGAGTTCATCGACGTGCTGGAGGGCTCAGACCTGGTCCACGACGTCGGCGCGCAGGTGCTGACCCGGGCCTGCTGCGACGCTGCCGAGCTGGCGGCGGGAGGCTGCGTCGTACCGGTGCATGTGAACGTGTGCGCCCCGGAGCTGGCGCGTCCGGGGTATGTGGGCACGGTGCGGTCCGCGCTCGCGGCGTCCGGGCTGCCGCCGGAGCTGCTGGTCCTGGAGATCACCGAGACCCGGCTGATCACGGTGACCGGCTCGTTGCGCCGCGACCTGCTGGAGGTCCGGGAGATGGGTGTGCAACTCGCGGTGGACGACTTCGGCACCGGCTACAGCGCGCTCACCCACCTGGTCGACCTGCCGGTCGGCATCGTCAAGATCGATCGCAGCTTCGTCGCCGAGGTCGCCACCAGCCGCAGCGCCCACGCGGTGTGCAGCGGGGTGCGGGCGATGGCCGACGGCCTGGGAATCCGGGCCGTCGCCGAGGGGGTGGAGCGGGAGGAGCAGGCGGAGATCCTCGCCGCACTCGGCTACGACCAGCTCCAGGGGTTCGGCTACGGACGGCCGGCGCCGCTGGACCGGCTCGGCCTGCTGGTCAGCCGCGCGGGCTGATCGGTCGTACGGTCACCGGGGGATCCGGGATCCCGGGCGTGCCGCGTGCCCTCAGCGACCGCGGGGGCCGTAGCTGGGCTCCTTCTTGCCGAACGCCGCCTCCCGGGCGGCCCTGGTGTTCCGCGCGGCGAGCAGGAACAGCTGCTCCACCCGCTCCCGGGCGAAGGTACGACGCGGGCCCGAGGTCCAGGTGTCGTTGAACAGCCGCTTGGCGGCCGCGAGCGCGTCCGGCGACCGTGTGGCGAGCTCCTCGGCCAGGCGCATCGCGCCGGCGATCGGGTCGTTGTCGAGCCGGGTGACCAGGCCGAGCTCGTGGGCCCGGGAGCCGTCGAAGGTCTCGGCCGTCATGGTGAGCAGCTTGGCCTGGTCGATGCCGACCAGTTCGGAGAGGCTCTGGATGCCCGACATGTCGGGGATCAGGCCCCACTTGCCCTCGAGCACCGACCAGCGCGAGTCGGGCGTGGCGATCCGGAAGTCGGCGCCGAGGGCGATCTGCAACCCGCCGCCGAGGCAATGGCCGTGCACCGCGGCGATCACCGGGACCGGGATCCGTCGCAGGGCCCAGGGCGCCTCCTGGAAGGTGTTGGTGCCGCGCCACGGGCGGGGGAGGAAGCCCTTCGCGATGGTGGCCGGGTCACGCAGCACGGCGGCGAAGTCCAGGCCGGCGCAGAACGCGTCGCCCTCGCCGCTGACCACGACCGCCCGCAGCTCCTTGTCCCTGCGGAGCTGACCGGCGGTGGCGACCAGCTGGTCGAGGGTGTCCATGGTCAGCGCGTTGAGCTTGTCCGGCCGGTTCAGCCGGACATGGGCGATGCCGTCCGCGGTCGTGCAGGTCACCAGGGTCATGGGCGACATCCTACCGGCCGGTAACCAGGCGCGTGGAGGGTCGGTGTGGTGTCGCGCCCCATTCGGATTGGTCGTGGATCCGCACGAAAGCGCGCCATTCCGAATGGGGCTCGCCGACAACCGGGAGCCGGCACCCTCAGAGGTGGTCGGGGACGATCAGCGCATCGGGGTCGGCGCGCGGCGGCATCGCTCCGATGGCGAGCTTGACCAGGGCGACCCGGGCGGCCAGCAGCGCCTTGCGCCGCAGTCCGCGCTCCTCGCCCAGGCGCTCCTCGACCGTCGCCCGGATCTCGTCGTCGGTGTAGGTCGCCCGCTCGCCGGAGGGGATCTCCACGTCGGGCAGCGCGACCAGCACCGGCAGCAGCTGGTCGCCGAGACCGTCGAGCAGCTGGAAGCGCTGGAACTTGCCGAGCTCCTCCCACGCCTCGTCGGCCGTCCGCTGACCCTTGCGGACCTGCTTGTCCTGGGCGGCGTGCACGTTCTTGGCCGCGCCGGTGAGTGCCGCCGTCAGCTCGTGCTCGGTGAAGCGCATGGCACCAGTGTCCACGATGCCGGTCGTGCCACGACGACAGGCCGGACGCACGCGTGCCCGGGACCGTGACGGTCCCGGGCACGCGTGTCAGGGGCAGGTGCGCGACGTGTCCCGGATCAGGCGGCCGCGGGGGCCTTCGTCGTACCGGTGGCGTCGGCCTGCTTGCGCGCCTGGCGCTCCAGGTGCAGCTGCGCCACGCGTCGGGTACGCCGGTCGCCGGTCGCCATGCCGTAGAGCAGCTTGAGCTGGCTGGGCAGGTTCTTGGCGTTGGTGGTGGCCAGCCAGCCGTTCGGCAGGGACAGCCGGACGACCTTGTGCCAGGCCGAGCCGACCTGCGCGGGCAGGGAGGCCGAGTGGTAGTTGAGTCCGTACTTGTCGAAGACCGCCTGCACCTTCGGCGCGACCTCGGAGTACCGGTTGCTCGGCAGGTCCGGGTAGAGGTGGTGCTCGATCTGGTGCGAGAGGTTGCCGGTCATGATGTGCATCGCCTTGGAGCCGGAGATGTTGGCGCTGCCGAGCATCTGCCGCACGTACCACTGGCCGCGGGTCTCGGAGTCGGGGATCGCCTTCAGCTCGAAGGTCTCCACGCCCTCGGGGAAGTGGCCGCACATGATCACCGAGTGCGACCAGATGTTGCGTACCAGGTTGGCGGTGAAGTTGGCGGCCAGCGCCGGCAGCGCGGAGCCGAACGGCAGCGCGAGCGCCGGGTTGACCACGTAGTCCTTGGTGGCCTGCTTGCGGATCTTCCTCAGCGTGTTCGCCGCGCTGCGCTTGAAGGCCGCGGAGCGCTTCTCCTTGGGCACGCGCAGGTTCTTGCCGAGCTCGAGGTCGTAGGCGGCGATGCCGTACTCGAAGAAGCAGGCGTTGATGAAGTTCCACACCGGCTGCCCCAGGTGCATCGGGTGCCAGCGCTGGTCCTCGTCGACGCGCATGATGCCGTAGCCGAGGTCGTTGTCCTTGCCCACGATGTTCGTGTAGGTGTGGTGGATCTCGTTGTGCGAGTGCTTCCAGCCCTCGGCGGTCGAGGCGTTGTCCCACTCCCAGGTGGTCGAGTGGATCTTCGGGTCGCGCATCCAGTCCCACTGGCCGTGCATGACGTTGTGGCCGATCTCCATGTTCTCCAGGATCTTGGCCACGCTCAGGCCCACGGTGCCGACGATCCAGGCCGGCGGCAGCGCGCTGAAGAGCAGGACGGCACGCGAGCCGAGCTCGAGCTTGCGCTGCACGTCGACGACCTTGCGGATGTACGCCGCGTCCGACTCACCGCGGTCGTCGATGACCTGCTGGCGGATCGCGTCGAGCTCGGCGCCGAGCGCCTCGATGTCGGCCTCGGTGAGGTGGGCGGTCGGGTTCTCGGGCTTCTTGGTGATGGCAGTCATTCGCGGAGCTCCTTGGCGTCGACTTCGTGGAGACGTTCGGGTCAGTGGTTGATCTGGCAGTCACCGGCGGCTGCGTTGATGCAGGTCTGGATGGAGACGCCGCCGGCCGCGGTCTCACCCGGTACGGCGACGGTGACCTCGCCGGTGCGCAGGTCGCGCACCGCGCCGGAGGTCATCGGGAGGACACAGCCCATGCAGATGCCCATCCGGCACCCGCTGGGCATCAGGACGCCGGCGTCCTCGGCGGCGTCGAGGATCGGGGTGGAGCCGTCGGCGGTGAGCGTGGTGCCCCCGCGAAGGTCACCGTGCCGCCGGCGGCGCCGTCGGTGTCGACCAGCGCCGGGCGGAACCGCTCGGTGTGCAGCGGCAGCCGCTGCTCGGCGTAGTACTCCTCGAGGGCGTCGAGCAGCCCGACCGGCCCGCAGGCGTAGGCGACCCGGTCCGCGAGGTCGGGGACCGCGGCGGCCAGGTCGGCGGTGGTGAGCAGGCCGTCGGTGTCGGTGTGGCGCTCGATCAGGCGCAGCCGTCCGGTGGCCGCGTGGCGTCGCATCTCGGCGCCGAAGATGACCTCGTCGCGCGCCATCGCGGAGTGCACCAGGACGATGTCGGTGGCCGGAAGGGCGGCCTTGGAGAAGAGGTTGCGGAGCATGCCGATCACCGGGGTGATCCCGGAGCCGGCGGTGACCAGCAGCATCTTCGCCGGCAGCGGGTCGGGCAGCACGAACTCGCCCTCGGCCTGCGCCAGGTGCACCATCTCCCCGGCCTCGGCGCGGCGGACGAGGTACTGCGAGACGGTGCCGCCGGGGATCGCCTTGACGGTGATGCTGATCCGCCCGTCGGGCCGCGGGCCGTGGGTCAGCGAGTAGCAGCGCCACAGCCGGATGCCGTCGACGTCCACACCGATCCGGACGTACTGCCCGGGGATGTGGCCGGACCAGTCGCGACCCGGCTTGATCACGATGGTCGCGGCGTCCGCGGTCTCCGCCTGCACGGCCACGATCCGGCCCTTGACCTGGTCCGCCCCGGTGCCGCCGCGCAGCGGGTGGAAGTGGTCGAGGAGGTCGTCCACGCTGAGCGGGCTGACCGCCGCGTCGGCGAACCGGCGCAGCAGGCCGCGGGTGCCGACCCGGTGGGGTGCGGCGGTGCGGGTGGCGGCGGTGATGCTCATACGTCCATGATCCCGTGCGAACGCGCTAAAGTCCTGTGCTGAGTCGGTGAATCGAGGCCTGGCTTTTATCATCTGCGAACAAAGATCGACCTGAGATAGAACCGACAGCGAGCAAGGCCGAACAGGAACGAGGTGCGGTTGTGGCGGAAGGGACCCCGGAGCAGGGCCGTAGCGGCCCACTGCTGCTGGATCCGGTGGTCGCGGCGGCGATCCGTGGTGAGCTGCCCCGGGTGGCCGAGGACGTGGTGGACCGGATCATCGCCGAGGTCCCGCCGTACGCGGACGCCTTCAGCGGGCCGATGGGGGAGACCATCCGGGCTGCGGTCCAGGTCGCTCTCGGCGGCTTCCTCTCCCTGGCCGCCGACCGCCGCGGGCGTGAGGGGCCCACGCCGCAGCGCGAGGCACTCGACGGCGCCTACCAGCTGGGGCGGGGCGAGGCACGCAGCGGGCGCAGCTCGGACGCGATCCTCTCCGCCTACCGGATCGGCGCCCGCGTCGCGTGGCACCACCTCTCCACCCTGGCCGTGGCGCAGGGGTTGCACGCCACCACGGTGGCCTCCTTCGCCGGCGTCGTCTTCGCCTACATCGACGAGTTGTCCGCGGCCACCGTCGCCGGCCACACCGACGAGGCGGCCACCACCGGCCGGGTGCGCCAGCGGCTGCTCGAGAGGGTCGCCCGGCACCTGCTCACCGGGTCCCCCCAGGCCACCGTGGTCGCCGCCGCCGAGCGCGCCGACTGGGTGCCGCCGGCCACGTTGACGGCCGTGATCGTGCCGGAGTCCCAGGCGGGTCCGCTGCTGCAGGCGCTGCCGCCGGGCACGCTGCAGGCCACCGAGCTCTCCGAGCTCGACACCGCGGTGCTGCTGCTGGTGCCGGACGCGCACGGTCGGCGTCGCGGACCGCTGCTGCGGAGCCTGCAGGGCCGCGGCTGCCTGGCCGGGCCGGCGCGGGACTGGCTGGACGTCCCGGCCTCCTACGCGCGGGCGCTGCGGGCCCGGGACCTCGGCCTCGGGGAGGACACCGAGACGCACCTGGCGCACCTGGTCCTGACCGCCGACCCCGATGCGCTCGCCGACCTGCGCGCGCAGGTCCTGGCCCCGCTCGCCGACCTGCGCCCCGCCGCCGCCGGCAAGCTGACCGAGACGCTCCGGGCCTGGGTGCTCCACCAGGGACGCCGCGACGAGATCGCCGAGGCGCTCTTCGTCCACCCGCAGACGGTGCGCTACCGGCTCAGCCAGCTGCGCGAGCTGTACGGCGACGGGCTGGAGGACCCCGCCACCGTGCTCGGCCTCACCCTGGCCCTCGGGGTCGAGGACCTGCCCGGGACCGACGAATCCGTACCGTAGAGCGCATGCCCGCCCACCGCACGCCTGCCCTGCGCCGGCTCGCCGGCACGACCCTGACGGCGCTCGTCGCGGTGCTGGCCGGGTGCGGCGACGGGGGTGGCGGGGTGCCCTCGGCGCCGCTGCCGCGCGGCGACGCGGCGGCCTACGTGGCGATCGGCGACTCCTACACCGCGGCGCCGTCGGTCGGCGACGACGTCGGTGACCCCGGCTGCCGCCAGACCACGGCGAACTACCCGCGCCGGGTCGCCGCCGCCCTGGAGGTGTCCCTGGTCGACGCCAGCTGCGGTGGCGCGACCACCCGGCACCTGACTGAGCCGCAGGGCGGCCACGCTCCGCAGTTGGACGCCCTGGGTCCCGGCACCGAGCTGGTGACCTACTCGCTCGGGATCAACGACCACCGGCTGTTCGGCAGGATGCTGGCCTGCATCGACCTCGGCCCCGAGGACGTCGATCCCGACCCCTGCGAGCGGAGCTTCGGGACCACGCGGGCCGCGCAGGACAAGCACTTGGACCGGGACCGGGAGCGCCTGATCGACGCCGCCTTCGACGGCCTGGCCGCGGTCGCCGAGCGGGCCCCGAACGCACGGATCCTGGTGGTGGGGTATCCGCAGATCGCCCCGGCCGACGTGGCTTGCGCGCAGTTCCCGGTGGCCGCGAACGAGGTGCCGTTGACCCACCGGATCAACCGCACCGTCAACGACGCCCTCGCCACCGCGGCCACCCGGCAGGGGCTGGACTACGTCGACCTGTTCGCCGCCACCCAGGGCCACGACATCTGTGCCGAGGATCCGTGGATCGCCGGTGGGGAGCCCACCGCCCCCGCGTTCCCCTACCACCCCTATGCCACCGAGCAGCAGGTCGCTGCCGAGCAGGTCCTCGCCGCCCTGCGTTGAGTCGAGGGTTCGGGCCCGTCGAGTCGGGGGTTCGGGCCCGTCGAGTCGGTGGTTGCGCCCCGTCGAGTCGGAGGTCCGGGCCGTCAGGCCCGGTGCACGACCCCACCGTCGACCACGGTCAGCAGCACGGGCGGGGCGGCGTGCTCCCGGGGGTCCTCGTCCAGCACCACCAGGTCGCCCGGCGCGTCGACCTCGACCATCCGTCGGCCGTCGACCGACGCCGCGAAGGCCTCCGGGCGGGTCAGCGCGTGTTCGGGGTGCCAGGCCGGCCGGTCGTCGCCGGTCCGGGTCACCGCGGCGTCGATCGCCAGCCACGGGTCGAGCGGGGAGACCGGGGCGTCCGAGCCCAGGTGCAGGTGGGCGCCGGCGTCGCGCAGCCAGCCGAACGGGAACGCCCGTTCGGCCCGGTCCGACCAGGTCAGGTCGATCAGGTCCCGGTCGTCGACCAGGTGGTGCGGCTGGACGCTGGCCCGCAGCCCCAGGTGCGCCAGCCGGGCGATCTCCTCGCGCCGGGCCAGCTGCACGTGCTCGATGGAGCCGCGGGCGCCGGTCAGCGTGTAGGAGTCCAGCGCCTGGGCGAGCGCGGCGTCGCCGATGGCGTGGGTGGCCACCTCCAGGCCGTGGGCGTGGGCCCGCGCGAGCAGACCGGTCAGCTCGTGACCGCTCAGGTTCGGCGCTCCCGCGGGGTGCTCGGGCAGCGCGCCGTGGGTGTAGTGGTCGTGGCACCAGGCGGTCCGGGTGTTCAGCGACCCGTCACTGATGATCTTGAGCGGACCCATCACCAGGCGGTCGTCGCCGGGGAGCAGCGGGTCGCCGCTGCGCAGGCCCTCCCCGATCACCGCCTCCAGGCCGTCGGCGTACGTCGCCGTGCGGACCCGGAGCAGGTCGCATCCCTCGGCCCAGCGCTCCCGCCACGAGTCGAGGTCGCCGACGAACTCGAAGTCGACCAGGCCGACCACGCCCATCGCCGCAGCCCGTTGCAACGCGGCGCGGTAGTCCTCGGTGCCGGAGTCGGCGGTGATCCGGGCGAGCAGCGCGTAGGCGTCGAACCACTCGGTCTCGGTGACCACGCCCTCGCGGGGCGCGAGCTCGAGTGCGGCCAGCGCGGCGGAGTTCAGCCAGGCGTGGTGGCAGTCGCCGGAGACTAGGACCACCGGGGTGATGCCGGAGACCGCGTCCAGGTCGGAGACGGTGCCCTCCCTCGCCCAGGTCGCCGGTCGGTGCCCCCACCCGATGACCGGGGTGCCCGGGTCGCCCGCGACCAGCTCGGCCACCAGCGCGACCATCTGCTCGGGACTGCGGGTGTGGCTGGTGTCGGTGCGCTGGGTGGCCAGGCTCCACTGCCCCAGGTGCACGTGGTGGTCCCACAGGCCGGGGGAGAGCCAACGGCCGGCGGCGTCGTACTCCTCGACCCCGGCGGGGCGGGTCAGGTCGGCGCCGACCGCGCGGACCACGCCGTCGCGGACCAGGACGTCGACCGGGCCGGCCGGGGCGACGTCTCCACGGCGCACCGGGACCAGCCGGGCGCGGCGCAGCAGGAGGTCGGGCACGCGCCCAAGGTAGTCAGCGTCCCCGGCAGCGCGAAGCCGGCGGGGGTGTGACCTGCGCCGGACGCCGGATCGGGGACGATGGCTCCATGACTGCCTACTGGATCAGCACCTACTCCGAGATCCGCGACGAGGAGAAGGTCGCCGCCTACGCCAAGCTCGCCTTCCCGGCCCTCACCGGCGCGGGCGGCACCTTCATCGTGCGCGGCCTGCCCGAGCAGGTCTACGAGGCCGGACAGGTCACCCGGACCGTGGTGATCGAGTTCGCGTCGGTCGACGCGGCCCGCGCCGCCCACGACAGCCCGGAGTACGCCGAGGCGCTGGCCGCGCTCGGCGACGGAGCGGTGCGCGACATCCGGGTGGTGCCGGCGGCGGGTTGACGGTCAGCCCTGCAGGGCCTTGATCGCCTCGTCGATCTGCAGGGTCCGCTGGGCGGACTCGACGTGCAGGTTCTCCACCATCTTGCCGTTGTAGGTCACCACGCCCGAGCCCTTCCCGTCCTCCCACGCCCGGATCAGGCCGCGGGCGTCCTCGACGGCCTTCGCGGACGGCGCGAAGGCGGTGTTGGCGCCCTCGACCTGACCGGGGTGGATCAGGGTCTTGCCGTCGAAGCCCATCTGCCGGCCCTGCTCGCACTCGGCGAGGAAGCCGTCGACGTCCTTCACGTCGTTGTAGACGCCGTCGATGATCACGATGCCGGCGGCGCGGGCGGCCAGCAGGGCCAGCCCGAGGCCGGTGATCACCGGGGCACGACCGGGCACGTGCTCGGCGTACAGCTCCTTGACCAGGTCGTTGGTGCCCATCACGAAGCCGGTCAGCCGGTCCGAGGCCTGGGCGATCGAGAGCGCATTGAGCATCCCGATCGGGGTCTCGACCATCGCCCACAGCGTGGTTCGCTCC
Source organism: Nocardioides sambongensis (assembly GCF_006494815.1). Lineage (NCBI taxonomy): Bacteria > Bacillati > Actinomycetota > Actinomycetes > Propionibacteriales > Nocardioidaceae > Nocardioides > Nocardioides sambongensis. The sequence goes on along the minus strand of NZ_CP041091.1, from coordinate 2,902,471 downwards.
GGGGCGCCGGCGGCCTCGAGCGAGGCGACCAGCCGGTGCACCTCCTCGGCGGAGTTCACCTTGGGCACCAGCACCACGTCGGGACCGGCCGCGGCAGCCGCCGCGATGTCGGCGTCGTGCCACTCGGTGCCGATGCCGTTGACCCGGATGACCAGCTGGCGGCGGCCGTAGGCTCCGGAGCCGACCGCCGCAGCGGCGGCCTCCCGGGCGGCGGGCTTGGCGTCGGGGGCGACCGCGTCCTCGAGGTCGAAGATGATCGCGTCGGCGGGCAGGGTCTTGGCCTTCTCCAGCGCCCGCTCGTTGGAGCTGGGCATGTAGAGGACCGAGCGCAGCGGCTTGAAGTCGTCGCTCATCGGTGCGCCACCTCGATCTCGTCGTACATCTTCTTCAGGTCGGGGTCGATGGCCGCCAGCTCCTCGGCGAGCTCGACGAGCACCAGGCACTGCTTGAGCGAGGCGTCGTCCTCCATCTTCCCGTCGATCATCACCGCGCCGGTGCCGTCGCCCATCGCGGCGACCACGCGACGCGCGTGGGCGATGTCCTCGACGCTGGGGGAGAAGACCTTGTTCGCGATCGCGATCTGCTTCGGGTGCAGCGACCAGGTGCCGACGCAGCCGAGCAGGAAGGCGTTGCGGAACTGGTCCTCGCAGGCCACGACGTCAGCGATGTCCCGAACGGGCCGTAGTAGGGGTAGATGCCGTGGGTGGCGCACGCGTCGACCATCTTCGCGATCGTGTAGTGCCACAGGTCCTGCTGGAAGATCGAGCGCTCCGCGTCGATCCGGCTGGAGCCGTCGGCGTCGCGCGGCGGGTCCTGGCGGACCAGGTAGCCGGGGTGGCCGCCGCCGACCCGGGTGGTCTTCATCTTCCGGTCCGCGGCGAGGTCCGCCGGTCCCAGGGAGAGGCCCTGCATCCGCGGCGAGGCGCCGCAGATCTCCTCCACGTTCGCCACACCCCGTGCGGTCTCCAGGATCGCGTGGATCAGGATCGGGCGGGTCAGGCCGGCCTTCGCCTCGAGCTGGGCGAGCAGCCGGTCGACGTAGTGGATGTCCTCGGCGCCCTGCACCTTCGGCACCATGATCACGTCGAGCTTGTCGCCGATCGCCGGCACCAGCGTGGTCAGGTCGTCGAGCACCCACGGGCTGTCCAGGGAGTTGATCCGGGTCCACAGCTGGGTGGGGCCGAAATCGGTCTCCCGGGCGATCTCGACCAGGCCGTTGCGGGCGGCCTCCTTGTTGTCCGCCTTGACGGCGTCCTCGAGGTTGCCGAGCAGTACGTCGACGGTGCCGACCATGGCCGGGATCTTCGCGGCCATCTTCTCGTTGCTCGGGTCGAAGAAGTGGATCGCGCGGCTGGGGCGGGCGGGGATCTCGCGCAGCGGGGCCGGGGCGCCCACGGCCAGCGGACGGAAGAAGTCCTTCGGGCTCTTGTGACTCACGCCGGGACACGTTACCGGTGGGTCACGGGCCCCGGTATGACCGATCTCTCGCTGAGCCTGGTCTGGGTCCCTCAACCGCGGCGCCGCCACCACCGGCGCCGCACCGGCTCGGCTGTGTCGACTGCTGTGTCGGCGGGGGTACGCCGCTGCGCGCGGCGCACCCGCCAGGCCCGGACCGTCTCCTCGACGTCGCGCGGCATGGTGATCAGCGGTGGTCCCTCGGGGAGGGAGTAGCGGGCGCGGATCACCCGCGCGTTGAATTCCTCGACCTGCTCGCGGACCTCCGCCTCGACGCCGATCCGGTCGAGCCGGGCGTCGAGCTCGGCGTCGTCCTTGCGCAGCTGCAGCGAGGCGGGCAGCACGGCGATCTGCTCGCGGGAGACCATCTGCTTCAGCCACCAGTCCGGATCGTGCTGGGCGCCGAGGTCCTCGATCGGCTTGCCGGCGCCGGGGAGGTCGTCGAAGTCACCCCGCTCCATCGCACGGCGGACCTGCAGGTCGACCCAGGTGTGCTGCTGGGCGATCCGGGCGGCAGCCGCGGCGCTGCCGCTGCGCCGGTCGGGCCGGTGCTCGTCGTGGGCACCGTGGCCGGGCCGTCCGTCCGGCCGTTCCTCGCGCTCCGGCACCGTGTCCGCCTCCTCGTGCATCGGCTGCTCCGGCCCCTCCAGGCTACGCCGGGGCGGGGTGGTCGAGGTGGTCCAGGACCTCGTCCAGCAGGCCGCGCAGGGCCTGGGCCTGCTCCAGGTCGATGCCGAGCAGACCGACGACGTCGCCGGGCACGTCGGCGAGGTCGTCCTGGAGGGCGTCGCCGGCCTCGGTCAGCGCGACCACCACGCGGCGCTCGTCACCGGTGTCGCGGCGCCGGTGGACCAGACCGGCGGCCTCGAGGCGCTTGAGCAGAGGGGTCAGGGTCCCGGAGTCGAGGCGCAGTCGCGCACCGAGCTCGCCGACGCTCAGCGGCTCCTCGGCGGACCACAGGGCGAGGAGGGTGAGGTACTGCGGATAGGTCAGGCCGGCGCGTGCGAGGAGCGGGCCGTAGGCACGGGTGAGGGCGCGGGAGGCGGCGTAGAGCGGGAAGCAGAGCTGGAGGTCGAGCTCGTGCTGGGGGTGACGCGGCATGCCGCCAGTCTAGACGCTGGCGCTATTTGATTGCGCACAATATAGTTGTGGTCATGACTACTCCGATCAAGGTCCAGTACAGCACCGTCGCCCACGCCGCCGGGGACGGCCGCAACGGCCGGGTGTTCACCGACGACGGCTTCGTCGAGGCGGAGGTGCGCACGCCCACCGAGCTCGGTGGGGCGGGCGGCGCCACCAACCCGAGCAGCTCTTCGCGGCCGGCTACGCGGCCTGCTTCCACTCCGCCCTGCGGATGGTCGCCGGGAAGGAGAAGATCGACACCACCGACTCCGCCGTCTCGGCCACCGTGCACCTCGGCTCCACCGAGTCCGGCGGGTTCGGTCTCGCCGTCGACCTCGACATCAGCCTGCCGAACGCCGACGCGGCGGAGGCGGAGCGGGCCGTCGAGGCCGCGCACCAGGTCTGCCCCTACTCCAACGCCACCCGCGGCAACATCGAGGTGAACCTGACCGTCGTCTGACGGGCGCCTCACGCGCTGGCCGGTTGGCCCTGGTGCCAGCCGGCCAGACGTCCGTGGTGGCTGATCGCCTCCAGCCGCTCCTCGATCCGCACGGTGTCGGCCTCCGGAGCGGCGATCACCAGGTGGTCGCCGGCGCGCAGCGTGGTGGAGCCCTGCGCCGGGACGATCCGGTCCCCGCGGACCAGCAGGGCCACCGTCGCACCCACCGGGAGGCGGAGCTCGTCGATCTCCACCCCGGCCAGCCGCGAGCGCCGCGGCACCGCGAACTGCAGCAGCGTCGCCCGGATCTCCTCCAGCGGCGCCGACTCCACGGTGAGCGCGCGTGGTGAGGCCGCCGCGGTCGCGCCGAAGCGCCGCGCCACCCACGGCAGGGTCGGGCCCTGGACCAGGGTGAACACGACCACCAGCAGGAAGACCACGTCGAAGATCCGGGTCGCGCCGGGGATCCCGGTGCTCATCGGGATGGTGGCCAGCACGATCGGGACCGCGCCACGCAGCCCCGCCCAGCTGATGAAGACCTGATCCCGCCAGGGCACCCGGAACGGCAGAGCGCTGACCGCCACCGACAGCGGCCGCGCCACCAGGGTGAGCGCCCCGCCGACCACCAGTGCCGCGGGCAGCGCCTCCCACAGCCGACCGGGGCTGGCGAGCAGCCCGAGCATGACGAACAGCCCGATCTGCGCCAGCCAGGCCAGCCCCTCGGCGAAGCCGGCCGTGGTCTGCCGGTGCGGGAGGTGGGCGTTGCCGAGGACCAGGCCGGCGACGTAGATCGCCATGATGGCGCTGGTCCCCGCCACCCCGGCGACGGCGAACGCCCCGAACGCGATGGCCAGGGTGGCGATCGGGTAGAGGCCCGACACCGGCAGCGCGCTGCGGGCGAGCACCCAGGTGCCGCCGCGGGCCACCCCGATGCCGATCACGATGCCGCCGACCAGTTGGAGGACGACCTGACCGAGCAGCCCGAGCACGCCGAGCAGCGTGAGGGCCGAGGAGCCGTCGGCGACGGTGGTCGTCGCCACCACCGTCACCAGGATGATCACCGGAGGGTCGTTGAAGCCGGACTCGGCCTCCACGATCGCGCGGAGCCGGCCACGCACCGGCATCCGGCGGAGCACCGAGAAGACCGCGGCGGCGTCGGTCGAGGAGACCACCGCGCCGAGCAGCACGGCGGTGTGCGGGTCGACGTCGAGCACCAGCAGGACCAGGCCGGTGGTGACCAGCACCGAGATCCCCACGCCGACCGTCGCCAGCACGACGGCCAGTCCGGCGACCGGCCTGACCGCCGCCCAGTCGGTGGTGAACCCTCCCTCCGCGAGGATCACCGCCAGCGCCAGGGTGCCGAGGACCTGCGCCATCTCGGCGTCCTCGAACTCCAGGCCGAGTCCGGACTCGCCGATCACCAGCCCGATCGCCAGGTAGAGCAGCAGGGTGGGCAGACCCGCCCGGGTGGAGAGCCGGACCGCCGCGACCGCGACGATCACCACCGCCGTGCCGGCGAGGAGGGCCAGGTTGAGATCAGCGGGGTCCATGCGCGGCTGTCGGTCGATGCTGCACAGGGGTGGGTGCCGCGGCCGAACCGGGGACGTCGGCCGCGACACCGCCGTGCCTGCCCCTGCCACGACGTGGGGGGACCCGCACGGACGGCACGCGGTGGACGGAGTGGGGAGGCACCCTGCCAGCCAAGTCGAGACCGGCGGTCGGGCCAATGGGGTCCACCACCCAAATCCCGTCCCCGGTGCCGGTGGCCGCGGCGGGGGCGCTGGCCGGTGGACCCGGCGTGCGGGAAGGTGGGCGGGTGCGGTCGACGAGCTCGCTCTACTGGAAGGTCTGCGGGATCAACGGTGCCGTGTTGTGCGCCGGCACGCTGCTGCTCGCCTTCTCCCCGGCGCGGGTCTCGGAGCGGGTGGCCGCCTCGGAGGCACTGGTCCTCGGCATCGGCCTGCTGGCCATGCTGGTCCTCAACGCGGTGCTGCTGCGCTCCGCACTGGCACCGGTGGACCGGGTGATCCGGGCGATGGCGACCGGCCAGCCCGGGGACGCCGTACCGGAGGGGTCGGGGAACGGGCCGGGAGCGGCGTTGGAGCGCAGCTATCAGGCGATGCTCGACCGGCTGGAGAACGAGCGGCGCACCGGCAGCGCGCGCGCCCTGGCCGCCGAGGAGGCCGAGCGACGCCGGATCGCCCGGGAGCTGCACGACGAGATCGGCCAGAGCCTCACCGTGGTGCTGCTGGAGCTGCAGCACCTGGCCGGCCGGGTGCCGGCCGACCTCGTCGACGAGGTCGACGCCGTCCGGGAGAGCGCCCGCGCCGGCCTGGACGACGTACGACGGGTGGCCCGGGAGCTGCGACCCGGGGTGTTGGAGGACCTCGGTCTGCAGGCCGCGCTCGCCGCGCTGGCCAGCGAGGTCGGGGCCGCCGGACGGCCGCGGGTGCGCCGGCGGTTCGGGGTCGGGCTGCCGGCGCTCGGGCCCGAGACCGAGACCGTGGTCTACCGGGTGGCGCAGGAGGCGCTGACCAACGTGGTGCGGCACGCCCGCGCCGGCGAGGTCGAGCTGGCGCTGGTGCAGGTCGGTGGCGAGGTGGTGCTCGAGGTCGCCGACGACGGCATCGGCCTCGGCCCGACCGGACAGCAGGGCGGGGACTCCGCGAGCGGTGACCGGGGGCTGGGCCTGCGCGGGATGTCGGACCGCGCCGGCTCGGTCGGCGGGACCCTGGAGGTCGCGGACCGGCCGGAGGGTCGCGGCACCGTGGTGCGACTGCGGATCCCGCTCGTCGAGGGGCCGCGATGATCCGGATCCTGCTGGCCGACGACCATGCGCTGGTGCGCCGCGGCGTCCGGTTGATCCTGGAGCAGCAGCCCGACCTCACGGTGGTGGCCGAGGCGTCGGACGGTGCCGAGGCGCTCGCCGTGCTGCGCGAGGTCGAGGTGGACCTGGTGGTCCTGGACATCGCGATGCCGCGGATGACCGGGCTGCAGGCGGCCCGTGAGATCGGCCGGCGCCGGGAGCCGCCCAAGATCCTGATGCTCTCGATGCACGACAACGAGCAGTACTTCTTCTCCGCCCTCAAGCTGGGCGCCAGCGGCTACGTGCTGAAGTCGGTGGTCGACGAGGACCTGGTGGAGGCCTGCCGGGCGGCGATGCGCGGGGACGCGTTCGTCTACCCCGGCGCGATGGGCGCTCTGGTGCGCGACTACCTGGAGCGCCTCGAGCGCGGCGAGCGGGTGCCGGAGACGGTGCTCACCCCGCGCGAGGACGACGTGCTGAAGCTGGTCGCGGAGGGCCGGTCGTCGAAGGAGATCGCGCAGGTGCTGACGATCAGCGTGAAGACGGTGGAGCGGCACCGGGCCAACATCCTGGCCCGGCTCGGCATGAACGACCGCACCCAGCTCACCCGGTATGCGATCCGGGCGGGGCTGATCGAGCCGTAGCCGGGCCCGCGGCGTCAGTCGGCGCCCAGGAACGCCGCGATCCGGGGGGCCAGGTCGTCGGCGCTGGTGACCAGGCCGAGGTGGCCGTCGTCGTACACGTGCAGCTCGGCGTGGGGGAGCAGCCGCTCCAGGATCCGGGCGTTGACCAGCGGGATGATCGGGTCGTCGGCACCGGCCAGCACCAGGGTGCGCTGACGGATCAGCGGGAGCGCGGGGAGGCTGGTCCAACCGGCACCGGCCAGCAGCTGCAGCAGGTAGCCGCGCCGCGACCCGACCCGGGAGTGCTCGTGCATCACCCGGACCACCTCCTCGGGGCGTCGACGCATGCGTCCGCCGTACAGCTCCGAGGCGACCTCGCGCATGTAGTTCGGGTCGCGGTAGCGCTGCGGGGTGACCATCTTGCGCAGCACCCGTGGGGAGCCCGGCACCATCAACGATCCGGTCGCGGTCGCCACCAGCACCTGGCGACGGACCCGGTGCGGCAGCTGGAAGGAGAGCTGCTGGGCGAGACCGCCACCCCAGGAGATGCCGAGTACGTCGAACTCGGTGTGGCCCAACCGGTCCATCAGCACCCCGACGCCGTGGGCCAGCAGCCAGAAGTTGTAGGGGAACCGCGGGTCGGGGGAGCCGCCGACCCCGGGCACGTCGAACCGGATCACCTCGATCGACGGATCGAGTCGGTCCACGAACGGTTGCAGCAGGTCGAGGCTGGCGCCGATGCCGTTGCACAGCAGCAGCGGGGGGCCGTCGCCGGTGCCGGGCCGCACCGCCACGCGGATCTGCTGGCCCAGCACGGTCAGGTGGCGCAGGTGCGGCGCCGGACCGCCGCCGGCGAGGCGCTCTTCGGGCTCGGGAGGCTGGGGAGGCACGGTCCGCCCGGGTCGAGGACGGCTCACTTGTCGAAGACGTAGGTCCCGGGAGCCTCCGCGAGCGGCTGGAGCCGCGGCGAGCCCAGGTCCTTCGGTGCTGCCACCATGTCGCCGGAGCGGTCTGCGAGCCATGAGGCCGCATCGTTCCACCACGAGCCCTCGTGCGTCTCAGCGGTCTTCAGCCATGCCCGGGGTCGGGGCCCTGGTCCCGGCCGGTGTGGAACGAGGACTTGGCGTTGCCCGGCGGGTTCACCAGCGCCGCGATGTGACCGCTGTTGGACAGCACGAACCGCGTCTCGCCGCCGAGGAGCCCGACGGTGCGGTAGCAGCTCTCCCAGGGCGTGATGTGGTCGGCGATGCCGGCGACCACGTAGGTGTCGACGGTGAGCGCGGTGAGGTCGATCGGCACCCCGAAGACCGTCATCCCACCCGGCCGGAGCACGCGGTTGTCCAGCGCGAGGTCGATGAAGTCGGCGTGCAGGCCGGCTGTCATCCGGGTCGGGTCGGCGTTCCAGTACAGGATGTCGAACGCCGGCGGCTTCTTGCCGAGCAGGTAGTTGTTCACCCAGTAGTTCCAGATCAGGTCACTGGGGCGCAGCCAGGCGAAGATCTCGGCCAGCGCCCGGCCGTCGAGGTAGCCCTGCTGGGCCGACCGAGCCTTGGCGAGGCGTGCCATCCCGGGGTCGACGAGCGCCTCGGCGGTCCCCGCCCCGGCGTTGTCGAGCACGGTGACGGCCAGGAGGAAGGCGGCCAGCCGGTGCTGGCGCCCGGTGGCAGCGAGGTACGCCGCGGCGATCGTGGCCAGGATGCCGCCCGAGCACATCGCGGCCAGGGCGGTCTGCTCGCTGCCGGTGATCTCCTCCACCGAGTCGAGGGCGTCGAGGATCGCCTGCACGTAGGACTCCAGGTCCCAGGCGGCGTGCCGCGCGTCCGGGTTGCGCCAGGAGATCACGAAGACCTGCCGGTTGTTCTGCAGGTGGAACTCGACCATGCTCCGCCCGGGGGCGAGGTCGACCGCGTAGTACTTGTTGATCGTGGGCGGCACGATCAGCACCGGCACCTGGAAGACCTCGTCGGTCTGAGGGGTGTACTGGAGCAGCTCGAACAGCTCGTTGCGGAACACCACCGCGCCGGGGGTGCCGGCGATGTTGTCGCCGAGGTGGAAGCCCGACCCGTCCACCATCTCCGGCAGCCGGGGCGCGGAGGAGATGTCCTTCAGCAGCGCCGCGCCGCCCCGGGCCAGACTGATCCCGCCGGTGTCGATCGCCGCCTTGGCGGACTCCGGGTGCAGCAGCGGGACGTTGCTGGGCGAGACCGCCTCGGTGATGTTCTCGACCAGGAACCGGACCCGCTTGCGGTCCCGGTCGTTCAGCTCGGCGTCCTCCACCAGCTGCTCGGCCGTGCGGCCACCGGCCAGGTAGAGCTGGACCAGCCGGTGCAGCAGCGGGTTCTGCGTCCAGCCGGCGTCCTTGAAACGACGGTCGCCCCGCCGCGGCTCCACATCGGAGGTGCCGACCGTGATCCGCGCCGCGTCGCCGGCCAGGTCGCGCAACCGCCGGCTGGTGGTGCGGGGCTTGCGGGCCAGGCTGACCGCCCACTTGGCGGTGGAGAGGTCCGGGACGAACCGGCGCAGGGGGCCGACGGCGGCGTCGACCAGCAGGGCGTCGTACGGGGTGGCGTTGTCGGTGAGGGGTGTCGCAGCCAGGTCGCTCATGGTCGGTGTCCTCCGGTGGTCGGGTGGTGTCTCCATGGTCACTCGCGACCGGGGTCCGGGGCATCGGCCCGGAGCACCGAGATTGCGCGGTCGGCGCTGTGCCCGCGCACAAACGCCGACCGGCCCAGGCAGGCGGGTGCCGGGGGCCGGCGCGACTGCTCGCAGCGGCACGGGTGGGTCCCGATGGCCTAGGTTGACCGTTGTGCACGGAGTCGACGTCGCTCCCGAGGTCCGCGAGCTCAGCCGCCGGTTGCTCCCGGAGGTGGAGGCCCTCGGGCGTCGGATGGCGCTGCGGATCCGCGAGGAGGTGCCGTTCTACGGCGAGGCCGCCGTGGTCCCGTACGACGCCCTCGACGAGGCCTGCATCGCGAACACCCGCTACGTGCTGTCCGACCTCGCCGGTGAGCCGGTCCCGCAGACGGGTCTGCTGCTCGGCGGTGCCGGCCTGGCGGCCGAGGCGGTGCCCTACGCGGTCATGCTGCAGGGGTTCCGGGTGGGTGGCCGGTTCGTCTGGGAGCTGATGGTCGAGCGTGCCGAGCCGGAGATCCGTGACGTGCTGCTGCTCGCCGCGGCCGACATCTGGGCGGTGAGCGACCGGGTCGCGACCGAGGTGACCGTCGCCTACCGCGACGCCCTGACCGCGCGGATCCGGCGTAGCGAGGAGACCCGGTCGGTGCTGGTCGCCGCCCTGCTCGAGGGCGAGGCGGGCGCGGTCGCGGAGGCGCACTCCTCCGCCACGTTGATCGACCTGGTCGACGGCCAGGGGTTCGTGGTGGTCTCCGCGGAGGCCCCGGACGCGGACAACGATCCGCTGCCCGCGGTGGAGCGGACCCTGCAGCGCGCCAACCTCTCCTCCGCCTGGCGTCGCGAGCACCACCGGCAGGAGGGCATCGTCGCGCTCCGCCGCGGCCTGGACCTGCGCCAGCTGGTGGAACGGCTGGAGCCGCTGGCGGCCGGCCGGGTCGGGGTGAGCCGCCGACTGGATCGTCTCGACGACGCCCCGGACGGCCGCCGCCAGGCACGGGTCGCGTCGGCGTCGGCGACGCCGGGCTCCGCCACCGTGCACGTCTTCGGCGACGACCCGCTCGCCGTGCTGGTGGCGAGCAACCCCGACCAGGCGACGGAGCTGGTGCAGGCGGTGCTCGGCGAGGTGCTGGAGCTCGCGGACGACGACCGTGCGGTGGTGCTGGAGACCGCCCGCGCCTGGCTGGCCGCGAACGGCTCGACCTCGGCCGCCGCCCGCGCGCTGATCGTCCACCGCAACACCGTCCGCTACCGGATCCGGCGCCTGGAGGAGCTCACCGGTCGGGACCTCAGCCGCCCGGTCGACGGCGCCAGCCTGTATGTGGCGCTGGAGTGTGCCCGGATCCTCGGCGTGGGCTGACCGCTCGCCTCACAGCGGGATGTCGGCTCGCCGCGGGTCCCCCCGGCGAGCCGGCTCGCGGCTGAACTGCTCCACCCACAGCCGGGCGTAGAGGCCCTCCGGGTCGGCGAGCAGGTCCTCGTGCGTGCCGCGCTCGACGATCCGACCGTCCGCGAGGGAGAAGATCACGTCGGCCGAGCGGATGGTGGAGAGCCGATGCGCGATCGCGATCGTGGTGCGGGAGCGGGTGGCCCGCTCCAGGGCCTCCTGCACCAGGCGCTCGGTCTCGGTGTCCAGCGCCGAGGTCGCCTCGTCCAGGATCAGCACCGGCGGGTCCTTGAGCAGAACCCGGGCGATCGCCAGCCGCTGCTTCTCCCCGCCGGAGAGGCGGTAGCCCCGCTCGCCGGTGATCGTCTCGTAGCCGTCGGGGAACCCGACGATCCGGTCGTGGATGTTGGCGTCGCGGGCGGCCTGCTCGATCTGCTCGCGGGTGGCGCCCGGCCGCGCGTAGGCGATGTTGTCGCGGATCGTGCCGTGGAAGAGGTACGGCTCCTGGGTGACCATCCCGACCGCGTCGGCGAGCGAGGAGAGGGTGAGGTCGCGGACGTCGTGGCCGTCGAGCAGCACCGCTCCCGCGTCGACGTCGTAGAACCGGGGCACCAGATAGGTGGCGGTCGTCTTGCCCGAACCGGACGGGCCGACCAGGGCCACCAGCTGGCCCGGCTCGACGGTCAGCGAGACCTCGCGCAGCGCCCATCCGGCCGCCGGGCGGGCGGTCGGGGCGTCGGGGGGCTGGCTTCCAAGGCTCGGGGCGGTGCCGTCGGCGTCGTCCGGCACCGTGTCGGTGAACCGGACGCCGGAGTCGCCGAACCGGTCGCGGTGGCGGGTGCCGCTGAGATCGCGCGGCTTGGGATAGGCGAAGCTCACGTCGCGGAACTCCACCCGCCCCTGCACCCGGTCCACGGGCAGGGCGATCGCGTCGCGGCGCTCGGCGACCGCCGGGACCAGGTCCAGGTACTCGAAGATCCGGCGGAAGAGGGCCAGCGAGGTCTGCACGTCGAGGGTGACCCGCATCAGCTGCATCAGCGGCATCTGGAGGCGGCCCTGCAGCGTGGTGAAGGCGACGATCGTGCCCGCGGTCAGGGCATCGGCACCGACCGGGAGGTCACCGGTGATGATCAGCCCCGCCGCCAGGTAGATCAGCGCCGGGGTGATCGCGAAGAAGGTCTGCACGGTCGCGAAGAACGCCCGACCGGTCATCGCCTGCCGCACCTGGAGCCGGGTCTGCTCCCGGTTGGCCTCCCGGTAGCGCTCGACCTCCGCGGCGGAGCGGTTGAAGACCTTGGCCAGCAGGATGCCGGAGACGCTCAGCGCTTCCTCGGTGATGGCGGTCATCTCCGAGAGCGACTCCTGGGTCTTGCGCGCCAGCCGTTGCCGCCGCCGCCCGACCCGCAGCTGCAGCACCACGAAGAGCGGCATCAGCACCAGGGTCAGCACGGTCAGCTGCCAGGACAGCACCACCATCGCCACGAACGCGGCGGTCACCGTCACCGTGTTCTGCACGATCGTGGTCGCGGTGTCGGTCAGCACCGTGCGGACGCCGGCCACGTCGTTGGCCAGCCGGGACTGGATCGCGCCGGTCTTGGTGGCGGTGAAGAACGCCAGCTCCATCTTCTGAAGGTGCTCGAACAGGTCGCCGCGCAGGTCGGCCATCGCCGAGTTCCCCACGGTGGAGGTGAGGTAGTTCTGACCGATCCCGATCAGCGCCGCCACGATCGGCAGCACACACATGCCTGCGACCAGCCACCCGAGCAGCCCGATGTCGGGCGCCGAGCCGTCGACCGGGAACAGCGCGTCGTCGAAGACCGCCCGGGTCAGGAACGGGACCAGTGACTGCAGGCCGGCCGCGACCAGCACGGCGACCAGCACCAGGCCGATCTGACGCCGGTAGGGGCGCAGCAGCCGGGCGACCCGCGGCACGACGGGAGCCTGGCTGCGCGGTCGCCGCGTCGTACCGGGGGCGAGGTCGGGGGTGACCGAGAACGGGGAGGGCATCAGGACCAGCCCGCTCCCCAGCGGCCGCGGTGCGCCACCTCCTGCCAGGGGGTACGACGCCGCGCCCGTGCCGAGCCCCGGGCACCGGACGCCGGGTCGGCCGGGTGGCCGACGGTGATCGCGCCGATCGGGTGCGGAGCCGGCCGGTCGCCGCTCGGAGCCTCGGTCGGTCCGTCGACCAGGCCCAGGTACTCCTTCACCGCGTCCACCCGATCGGGAACGAGGCCGAAGAAGCAGGAGCCGAGCCCGGCGTCGGTGACCGACTGCAGCACCAGCAGGGAGGCCATCGCGGTGTCCAGATGCCAGTAGGGCATCGCCCAGCGGGAAGCCGCGGCCTCCTCGCCTTCGGCAGCGGTCAGCCCGGCCCGCGCCTTGTCCGGCTCGGCGTAGCGGGCCAGATAGGCCTCGCGCCGGCTGCACGGCACGATCACGACCGGCGCCCGCATCATGCCGCGCAGCCAGCGGTCCGGCGCACCGCCGGGGAGCGCGGCGTCGCTCTGCGCCTCCCAGAAGCCGCGGACCGTGTCCGGGGTGTCGAGCACGATGAAGGCCCATCCCTGGCTGAAGCCGGCGCTCGGTGCCCTGGTCGCCGCGGCGAGGGCGGACTCCACCACGGCGGGATCGACCGCATCGTCGGTGTAGGCACGCGTCATCCGGCGGCGACGAACCAGATCGGCGAACTCCACGCCCCGACTATGGCACCCGCCCCCGACGGGTCCGGTGCCGCCCGTCCCGGCGACCGGGGTGCCTCAGACCAGCGCCGGAGCCGGTGCGGTGCCGAGATCTAAGGCAGTTGTCCGATGTGGGCGCCTACCTCAGGAGCAGAGGCTGGAGCACATGAACAACGATCTCTACATCCTCAGGTCCGAGGTCGAGTACCGCAGTCAGCGGAGCAGCCGACCTGTCGTGCAACGGCGTGGCGGTCGCCGGTCGGCGTGGTTGCGCCGGATCGTCACCTCCGACCCCGCGGTCACCGGCAAGGACTTCTGACCGCGTGCCCCTCCGGATCGTGGGCGGCGCCGACCGCTCCGACGTCACGGCGACCCCTCCGCCGGTCCCCGGCGCCGATAGTCGGGTGCTCGTGTCGGCGCCGCCCACCATCATGGGGTCCGTGGTCACCCCAACGAGTCGTGCCCTGGTCGGGCGCGACGACGAGCTCAGCCGCCTCGTCGGGCTGCTCGACCGCCCCGACCCCGCGTCGGCGGCCGTGCTGCTCGCCGGGGACGCCGGCGTCGGCAAGACCCGGCTGCTGATGGAGCTGCGGGACCGCGCGCTCGAGCGTGGCTGGACGGTCCTCGCGGGACACTGCCTGGACTTCGGCGAGAGTGCGCTGCCCTACCTCCCGTTCAGTGAGGTGATCGGACGGGTGGCCACCGATGACCCCGAGCTCCTGGAGCGGGTGGCCGCCGACCACCCGGAGATCACCCGGCTGCAGCCGGGCCGCCGCGCGCGGAGCGTCTCGGCCGGCTCGCCGTCCAGCGACATCGGCTCCACCACGGACCGGAGCGCGCTCTTCGAGGCGGTGCAGGGCCTGTTGCTCCAGGCGTCCACCGACTCCCCGGTGCTGCTCGTCATCGAGGACGCGCACTGGGCCGACAACTCGACCCGCGACATGCTGGGCTATCTGTTCAGCCGCGACTTCGGCGGCCGGGTCCAGCTCGTCGTCTCCTACCGCTCCGACGACCTGCACCGCCGTCATCCGCTGCGCCGTCAGGTGGTCGACTGGACCCGGCTGCCCGGGCTGGACCGGATGGCGCTCACCCCGCTGACCGACGGAGCCGTCCGCGACCTCGTCGGAGAGCTGGTCTCCCGGGAGCTCGCCGAGGCGGAGGTGCGCAGCATCGTCGAACGTGCGGAGGGCAATGCCTTCTTCGTCGAGGAGCTCGTCGCCTCCCACTGCTGGGAGGAGGTGCCGGACGACCTGGCCGACCTGCTGCTGGTCCGGTTGGACCCGTTGTCCGACCACGCCCGCCAGGTGGTGCGCACGATCAGCGTCTCCGGGCGGCGGATCAGCCACGACCTGCTCGCCGCGGTCGTCGACCTGCCCACCGCGACGTTCGACGACGCGGTCCGCCAGGCCGTCGAGCTCAACCTGCTGGAGGCCGGTCCGCGGCACTACACCTTCCGGCACGCGCTGCTCGCCGAGGCGGTCTACGACGACCTGCTGCCCGGCGAGCGGGTGCGCCTGCACGCCCGGTACGCCGACGTGATCGCCGAGGGCCGCGCGCCGGGTACGGCCGCGGAGCTGGCCCGGCACGCGCGCCGGGCCAACGACATCGACCGTGCGGTCGTCGCCGACATCGAGGCCGGGGACGAGGCGATGGCCGTCGGCGGACCGGACGAGGCGGCCGGTCACTACCAGCGCGCGCTGGGGTTGCTCACCGACGCCGAGCGTGCCGGGCGACTGGGTGTCGACGTGGCCAAGGTGGCCACCAAGGCCGCCGACGCGCTGGGGCTCAGCGGTGACACGCAACGTGCCGTCGAGCTGCTCGCCGAGCACCTCGACCAGCTGCCGGTCGACGGAACCCGGCAGGTCCGTGAGGCGCGGTCCCGGCTGCTCAGCGGCTACGCCAGCTGGTTGACCATCATCGAGTCCGAGGACGACGCCGTGGCCCGCTCCCGCGAGGCGGTGGCGCTCGCGCCGACCGAGGAGGTGCCGCTGCGCGCCAAGGTGCTGGCGATCCACGCCCGGGTCCTCTCCAAGGAGGACGACGCGGTCGAGGAGGCGGAGACCGCCGCGACGGAGGCCCTCGCCCTCGCCGAGCGGCTGACCATGCCGGTGCTCGCCTCGGAGGTCGCCACCACCCTGGGGCTGCTCGGCGCCGCCGGAGGCGGCGGTGGCGACGTGCGGACCGCGTTGGAGAAGGCGGTGGGCCGGGCGGAGGAGGTCGGCGCCACCCAGGCCGCGCTGCGCGGACGGTTCATGATCGCCCGCTCCTACCAGGACGAGGCCCGCTGGGACGACTCGATGCGGTGGTACCGCTCGGCGATCGAGTCCGGCGCCCGATCGGGGCTGCGCTGGGCGCCGTACGCGATGGAGGCGCGGTGGCAGCTGTCGCGCATCGTCTGGATGCGCGGCGACTGGGACGCCGCCCTGGAGCTCGCCCGCGCCGAGGCCGACGCGCCGACGATCCCCGCCGGGATCCTCGCCCCGGTGCGGCTCGGCATCGAGGCGGCCCGCGGCCAGGACGTCGACGCCGCGCTGCGCCGGCTGCGCAAGCTGTGGCCGGACGAGGGCGTGATCGCCGTGTTCAGCGCCGAGGTCGAGATCGCCGTTGCGGCGGCCCGGGAGGACGCCGCCGCCGCGGTCGGTTCGTACGACGCCGTGGTGCGGCTGCTGGGCCGGCTCTGGACCGAGCACTTCGGTGGCCGGGTCCGGCTCGCCGCGCTGGCCGTCGACGGGATCGCCCGCGCGGCGGCCACGGCGACCAGCCAGGAACGGGTCGAGTGGGCGGCGCAGGCCGACCGGCTGCTGGGTGAGGGTGAGGCGGTCGCCCAGTCCTTCCGCGCCGGAGGACGGGAGTGGGGGATCGAGGGCCAGGCCTGGTCGGCGCGCCTGCGCGCGGAGCACCGCCGGGTCGCATGGCTGACCGACATCCGGCCGCCGACCCGCGACGAGCTCCAGCAGAGCTGGGCGGAGGCGGCCGCCGTGTTCGAGGAGCTGGGCCACGTGCCGGAGACGGCACGGGTTCGCGCCTCGTACGCGCGGGTGCTGCGCTCCACCGGTGACCCGGCGGCGGCCGCGGAGCAGGTGGCGCTGGCCCGCACGGTCGCCGACCGTCTCGGCGACCGGGTGCTGGCAGCGGACCTGGACGCCCAGCAGCCCGCCCCGACACCCGACCCGGCGACGGCACCGGCGGCACCCCGGCTGACCGCGCGCGAGCGCGAGATCCTGGCGCTGGTGGCGGAGGGGCGCAGCAACGGCGAGATCGGCCGGATGCTCTTCATCAGCACCAAGACCGTCAGCGTCCACGTGTCCAACATCCTCGGCAAGCTGGGCGCGGCCGGCCGGACCGAGGCCGCGGCGATCGCGCACCGCGACGGACTGTTGGCCTGACCCTCGCCGTGGGCGGCGCCGGCCCGCTACCGTCGATCGGGTGAGCGCCGACCTGCGAGCCCCGGACCACGACACCAGCGCCCTGACCAGGAAGCGTCTCCGGTTCCTGGCGGACTCCACCGCCGGGTCGGGGTCGCGGATCCCGGCGGGCGACCTGCCGCCCGGCCCCCGGTGGCCGGTGCTGGTCCAGACCGGAGCGCTGATGTGGTTCCGGCACCGCTTCCACGGGTGGCTGCACCGCACCTACGGCGAGGCGTTCACCATCCGCACGCTGCCTGGCGGCCGGCCGCTGGTCATGTTCACCTCGCCGGAGGTGACGAAGGAGATCTTCTCCGGGGATCCCGAGGTGTTCCACGCCGGCAAGGGCAACGCGATCCTCGGCCCGATCATGGGCGAGCACTCCCTGCTGCTCCAGGACTCCACGGCGCACCACCGGGCGCGCAAGCTGGTGATGCCCGCCTTCCTCGGGCACGCGCTGCGCGGCTACCGCTCGCTGGTGGCCGACGTCGCGGCCCACGAGGTCGACGGGTGGGAGGAGCGGACCACCTTCCGCTCGCTGGAGCGGATGAACGCGCTCACCCTCGAGGTGATCCTCACGGTGGTCTTCGGCGTCAGCGACGAGGAGCGCCTCGCCCGGCTGCGGCCGGCCGTGAACCACACCGTCGAGATCAACCCTGCCGTGCTGCTCGGGTGGGCGTATCCCGGACTGCAGCGGTTCGGGCCGTGGCGGCGGACCGTGGAGAACCAGCTGGAGCTGGACCGGCTGCTCTATGCGGAGATCCGTGAGCGCCGAGCGGCCGGCGACCTCGAGCACCGCGACGACGTGCTCTCGCGTCTGCTGAGGGTGGAGGGCGAGCACGGTGACGGCCTGGACGACACCGAGCTGCGCGACCAGCTGGTGACGCTGCTCCTCGCCGGCCACGAGACCACCGCCAGCGCGCTGTCGTGGGCGCTGGTCGAGATCGGCAAGGACGCGGACCTGCTGGCTCGGACCCAACGGGCCGCCGACGGCGACAGCGCGGAGGACGACGCCTGGCTGGAGGCGGTCCTCAAGGAGTCGATGCGGCTCCACCCGATCATTCCGATGGTGGTGCGCACCCTGATGGCCGCCACCACCGTCGGCGGCTACGACCTGCCCGCCGGCACCACGGTCGGCCCGTCCATCATCGTCAGCCACCAGCGGCCGGAGAACTTCCCGGACCCCGATGTGTTCCGCCCGGACAGGTTCCTCGCCGACCACGACGGCGGCGACGTCCCGGCGCTGAACGTGTGGATCCCGTTCGGTGGTGGGGTCCGCCGCTGCATCGGCGCCGGATTCTCGCTGATGGAGGGGGTCGTGGTGCTGCGGGAGGTCTTCCGTCGCTACGACGTGCACACCGTCGGCACGGACGTGCCGAAGGTCCGCAACATCACCAGCGTCCCGCGGCGCGGGGCGCGGATCCGGGTCTCCCGCCGCTGAGCACCCTCCGTCCGGCGGCGGAGCGGCAGGGAGGGCCGAGCGGTCAGGCGGCCGCGGCACCGATCCGCACACTGTCGGCGACCTCCTCGAACAGCTCGCAGTAGAGCGGGTAGAGCTCCGTGCCCACCGTGCAGCTGACCGTGATCCCGACCCCGTCGACCCACCAGCACCACTGCTCGCTGAGCAGCTCGGTGAAGCCGTCGCGGTGGGCGAACCGGTGGTAGCGGACCGGCTGGTCCGCGAGATCGTAGGAGTCGTCGTCCTCCAGCGTGAACGCGTCCGTGGACCGGGCGAGGTCGTCGAGCGCCCGGCTCCGCCACGCCCCCAGACCCGGCTCCGGTACGTCGACCGCCCGCACCACGACCGTTGCCGCGCCGACCCCACCCGGTGCTCCACCCGGCGCCCGAGCCGCCAGCACGATCCCCCGCGCGGCGTCCCGCCGCGTCGGCCAGCCGCGCGGGACCCGCACGCTCACGTTGGCGCTCACCGCTCCACCTCCGGGGTGCGGAGGTGGTGTCCCGAACCCGACGGGGCGGCTCCTCCGCGAGCGCCCGCCCCGCCGGCGCCGGCACCGAGGACCGGCGGCGGCACGTGCGCGGGTGCGCCGGACGCCGACCCGGCGGGTGCGTCGGTGAGCGTGCCGGGCGGATCCAACGTCACGGCGGGGACGAGGGCCGCGGTCGCGGTCAGGGTGCCGGCTGGATCGAGGGTGCCGGGTTGGCTCAGCGTGCCGGGTTGGGTGAGCGTCCCCGGTGGTTCGAGGCCGTTGGCCGGGTCGAGGGTGCCGGGTTGGCTGAGGGTGCCGACCGGGTCGAGGCCGTCGGCCGGATCGAGCGTCCGGGGTTGGCTGAGGGTGCCGACCGGGTCGAGGCCGTCGGCCGGATCGAGCGTCCGGGGTTGGCTGAGACTCCCGGGTTGGCTGAGCGTGCCCGGTGGCTCCAGGGTGCCGGCGAACGGTTCGAGCGTGGCTCGCCCCGGGCGGAACGTGCCCGGAGCGTCGTCCCGACGCGACCCGGCGCCCTCCGAACCGGGGGCGGCCGGGGCAGGTGCGTCGCCGCCCCGCTGGTCGGTCGGCACCGGAGCCGGCGTCGGCGGGGCGTCCGCGGATGGCCGTGGCGCCGACGGATCCGGGCGGCGCGGCGTCGGCCAGTCGTCCTCGGCCGGTGGCCAGTCCGGTAGCGGACGCTGGTGACGCCTCGCCGGGCCGGGCTCGTCGTCCGCAGCGACGGGTGGGAGCCCGGGGAAGCTCTCCTCCGCCGCGCGGCGGAACAGGTCGTCGGTGTCCGGGCGACCCGGGGGAGCGATGGGCGCCCGGGACGACCCGAGGCCCTCCAGGGCTGCGTCGAGGCCGGCCTCGGCGCGGGTCTGCGCCCGCCGCGCTGCGCCGACGATCCGGGCGAGGGCGCGGTAGTCGTCGAGCAGGTCGGTCCCGTCCGGCCGCACGATCTGGTCCCCATCGACCCGCAGGCCGGCCGCGCGGGCGGTCCGGCGGGAGCGGCGGAGCACGGCGTGGACCTGACGCAGCTGGTCGGCGTACTCCGTGAGCTGGGTGGCGAGCCGGCGCGAGTCGCCGCGCAGCCGTCCGGAGTACTGGGACGACCGGCGGCAGGCGAGCCGGAACCGGTCGGCACTCAGCCCGTCGAAGTCGACCTCGGAGATCCGCTCGCCGGAGCCGAGCCGGTCCTCCAGGGTCCCCAGCGAGCGGCGCAGGCCCCGCAGGGTGCGCGCGGACCGCTCGCAGGACTCCGGGTCGCCGGTGATCGTGGTGTCGATCCCGTTCACGCCCACAGGAAGCCGCCTGCCGCGCTGAGGTCGACGAGCAGCGCGGTCGAGGTGAGCGTGCTGAGGGTCTCGCCGTCCTCGGTGACCGTGGTGGCCAGCGCGCGAGCGCCGTCGGTCACCGCGGCGATCGCCGCCGCCACGCTCTCGGCCCGGTGCCCGGTCTGCGGCGCGCCGTCCACCCGCGCACTCGCCACGGCGACGTCCGCCGCGTCGGCGACCAGGAGCAGCCCCGCCCGTCGGGTCGCCTCGTAGTCGATCTGGAAGGTCATGCCAGCAGCCTCGGCCCGCAGGCCCGCTGGCGAAACCGGCGCCGCCACCGGCTGTGGATGACCGCGGGGATCGGGTGCGGGTGGGCTCGTGCCGGTCCACGGAGACGACGGCCGGAGCCGGCCGGCTCACCCGGGGCCGAGCGCCGGTGCCGCCGCGATCAGCGGTCGAATGCCCGGTGCACCTGCTCCTCGCTGAGTCCGTAGTCGGCCAGGTCGTAGGAGTGCGAGGGCCGGCGCGGTCCCTTGCGGGACTCCTCGTCGAGCCGCCGGACGGCGGCCTGCGCGTCCTCGCTCCAGGTCAGGTCGAAGGCGTCGTAGATGGCGCCCACCGTGCCGACCGGGTCCTGCACGAAGGCGCGGTAGTCGACGTCGAAGAACTGGCGCTCGTCGTACCGTGGGCGGGCCTGCCAGAAGGACTGCCACTGCCGGGTCAGGTGGCCCAGCTGGTCCTGCCCCAGCGTCTCGCCGACGAACGTGGTCGAGTGACCGGCGGTGGCCTCCGCGGACAGCGAGCAGGCCGAGGCGACCGAGGTCACGGGATCACGCTGGGTCATCACCACGAGCGCGTCGGGGTAGACCTCCATCAGCGCGTCGAGTGCGATCAGGTGGGAGGGGTTCTTCAGCACCCAGCGCTGGTCCTGGTCGTTGAGGCCGATCAACTGCAGGTTCTGCCGGTGCCGCTGGTAGGCGTCGGTCCATTCCTGCTCGGCGAGCCAGGCGGAGTAGGCCGGGATGTGGGCGAGGGACTCGAAGCCGAGCGACTTGCCGGTCTGGCGCAGCACCCGCCAGCACTCCTCGGGCTCTCCGGCGTCGGAGTAGTGGATGCCCATGAACTCGGGGTTGCTCACGTGGTGCTCGGCGAAGGCGCCCTGGATGGCGCTGAACACCGGGTCCTGCTCCCAGGACTCCCGCGGCGGCCGTGGCTGGGGGAACTCGGTCAGCCACATCTCCAGGCCCTGGTGGTGCGGGTCCGCGCAGAGCAGCCGGCTGAGCGCGGTGGTGCCGGTGCGGGGCAGGCCCAGCACGAAGATCGGACGCTCGATCGCCACCTCGGCGTGCTGCGGGAACTCGGCGAAGCGTGCCTGCGTCATCAGCCGCGCCACCAGGGCACTCTTCACCTGGGAGCGCATGAAGTAGTTCCCGGTCCCGGTCAGTCCGGCCTCGGCGGAGCCGAGGTCCTCGACGAGGAGCCGGAACGCCTGCTCGTGCCCCGGCTCGTCGTCGAAGCCGAAGTCGGTGAGGCCCGTGGTGCGGGTCGCGGCGGCGCAGATTTCCTCGAAGGTGCCGACATCGGCGCGCTGGCGCGGCTCACTCATGCGCGGAACTCGCCACAATCGACGTTCAGCATCACGCCGGTCACCGCCGAGGCGAGGTCGGAGGCGAGGAAGAGGGTGGCGCGGGCGACCTCGTCGGGGGTGGCGAGCCGCTTGAGGTCGGTGGGCTCGGCCTTCTCGGCGTACACCTCCTCGTGGGTGCGGCCGGTCTCGGAGGCGATCCAGTCGAAGTAGGCCTTGTTGACGTCCTCGTAGATGTAGGACGGCGCCACGCTGTTGACCCGGATGCCCCGCGGCCCGAGCTCGGTGGCCAAGGAGGAGGCGAGGTGCTCCAGGGCTCCCTTGGAGAGCTTGTAGCCGGAGTATTCGGGCTGGCTGGAGTAAATGACGCACGAGTTGACCATGATGATCGAGCCGCCGACCTTGTCGTCGGTCTGGGCGAGCGCGTCGGCGAAGAGCGCGGAGAGGCGCAGCGGCGCGAAGACGTTGGTCTCGTTGGCCGAGCGCAGGCCCTCGACGTCGAGGGTGGAGAGCGGGTCCATCGGCGGGATGCCGAACGCGTTGTTGATCAGGCAGTCGACCTTGCCGAACTCCGCGACGGCCGCGTCGACCAGCGCCTGGCGCTGGTCCTCGTCGGTGATGTCGGTCGGTACGACGAGCGCCCGACGCCCGTGTGACCGCACCACCTCGGCCATCTTCTCCAGTCGCTTCGGAGTCCGGCTCGCGAGCACCAGGTCGGCGCCCATCCTGGCCGCCTCCTCGCCCAGCGAGCGGCCGAGGCCGGGGCCGACACCGGACAGAACGACGACCTTGTCGGTCAGCAGGTCCACCATGGCGACACAGTAGAACGTGTTTCAGTTTCCGTCGAGTGGCCGTCCCACCGAGGCCGGCAGGGCCGCGTCCCGCCCGCTGAGGACTGGTGCCCGCGCCCGTCGTCAGCGCGGCAGGTGCGGCAGCAGCTCGTCGAGCATCGCCTCGAAGGAGGCGACCACGATCGAGAGGTGCCCTTCGCCCTGCTCCAGGTGGGGGACCACGCCGGGGATCCGCTCGGCCAGCCACTCGCCGTGGTGGAACGGGACCATCAGGTCCTCGCTGCCCTGCCAGAGGTACGTCGGCACCGCGATGTCGTCCAACTCGAAACCCCAGTGCCGGGTGAACGCCAGGTCGTCGTCCAGCCACCCGTAGAGCTCTTCGACACCACCCTTGAGGTTGGCGATCAGGTCCTCGCCCACCTCGCTGGTCAGCACCTTGCGGTCCACCTCGGGCAGCAGCGAGTCCAGGGTCCGCACCACGGTCGCGGCGTCGCCGGTGATGATCCCCTCGCGATCCTTCTCCAGGAACGGCAGCAGCGCCTCCTCGCCCCGCAGCGCCAGGCTGAACTCCTCGACGTTGTCGCTGCCCATCCCGTCGAGGAAGTCCGGCTGGCCGACGAACGGCTTCACGCAGCACACCGCGAGCACCGCGAGCACCCGGTCGGGCAGTCCGGCGCCGGTGGCCAGGGCGTGGGGGCCGCCGCCCGACCCACCGCCGGTCAGGAACCGTTCCGCGCCCAGGTGGTCGGCGATCGCCGCCACGTCCGCCGCCACGTCGGCGACCGTGCGGCCCGCGTTCCGGGTCGAGCCGGCGGCTCCCGCGCGCGAGTAGGAGACGTAGCGCAGGCCGCGGTCGGCGAGCGCCTTCGTCTTGTTCGCCGGCTGATAGCTGCACCCGGGGGTGCCGTGGTGCCAGATGAACGGCACCCCGTCAGCGGGCCCGGACACCTGGACGTCCAGCACGCGTCCGCCGGGCAGGTCGAGGGAGATCGTCTCGCGGGGCATGGGACGAGCGTGGCACACGGGACGGAGGCCGGGGCCTACCCTGGCGCCATGGCCGCCCGCCGGACCCGTGCGGCCGCCCCCATGAGGTTCCCGGGGCGGCGTCCCTGGGGGCGGCGCTGCTCGGGGCGGCGGTGCTGGCCGGCTGCTCCGACGCACCCGACGCCCCCGCCGGTACGACGCCGGCGACCGGCACGACCTCCGCCACCGGCCCCGCCCGCAGCGACCCCGCCCACAGCGACCCCGCGCAGACCGCCCCCTCAGAACCCGCCCCCTCAGGACCCGCCCTGACGCCACGCGCGGAGCTGCTCGTCGTCGGCCACGCCGCTCGCCCGCCGCTGCGGCTGACCGCTGCCCAGGCGGATCGGCTGCGCTCCGGCGCGGTGACCCGGTGGCACCGAGGGCAGGTGCGCGTGGCGAGGACCGCGACGGCGGCCGCGCGCGCCGTCCGTGCGGTGGAGCGCGAGCCGAGCACGGTCGCGGTGGTGCCACCGGGCGCGGTCGGGCCGACGGTGACCGCAGCCGTCGTGGACGACGAGGACCCGGTGGCCGCTCACCCGGACGCGGTGACGATCACGATCGCCGGGGACCTGATGCTGGTCCGCGGTGTGCCCGACCCGACCGCGGCGCTGGCGCCGATGCGGGACCGGCTGCGCCGTGCCGACCTGACCGTCGGCAACCTGGAGAGCACGCTCTCGACCGCGGGCGCGCCGACCCAGGGCGACGACTCCTTCGGCGCGGACGCGGGCCTGGTCCCGGTGCTGCGCCGCGCCGGGTTCGACGCGGTCTCGCTGGCCAACAACCACGCCGGCGACTACGGGCCCGCCGCGCTGCTGGAGACCGTCGACCTGCTCGCCGCCTCACCGGTCACGCCGTTCGGCGCGGGCGCCGACCTCGACGCCGCGGCGCGACCGGCGGTGCTGGAGGCCGGCGGGGCGTCGTACGCGTTCATCGGGTTCAACGCGATCGGGGAGACTCCGCGGGCGACCGCGACGGACCCCGGCGCGCTCTCGGTGCGGATGCCGCCGCGGACCGGGCCGCTGGTCGCCGCCGACCTGGACCGGGTGACCCGGGAGATCCGGCGGGCGGACCGGATCGCGGACGCCGTGGTGGTGCTGCCGCACTGGGGCACCCAGTACACGCACACCCCCGAGCCGGTGCAACGGTTGGTGGCGCGCCGGCTGGTGGCGGCGGGGGCGGACCTGGTCGTCGGCGGGCACCCGCACTGGGTCCAGGGGATCGACGCGGTCGAGGGGGTCCCGGTGCTGCACTCGTTGGGCAACTTCGTCTTCGACATGGAGTTCCTGCTCCCGCAGACGCAGCAGGGCGTGCTGCTGGAGAGCACCTGGTGGGGGAGCCGGCTCAAGGCGATCCGGCTGGTGCCCTATGCGATGGACCCGGGCTCGTTCGCTCCGCGCGCGGTCACCGGCGCGGGGGCCACCGCGATCCTCGACGCCGTGCGCAGCACCTCGACCGGGCCGTACGCGGGCTGACCCCCGGTCCCGCACCGAGCGTCACCGCAGCCAGGCCAGCACCAGCCGCGCCGTGCGCCCCAGCTGGGCGGGGTCGACCACGGACGGGACGTCCCCGGGCGAGTGGTAGCCGGCGTACGGCGTGCTGCCGAGCCGCACACCCGCCAGCCCGGCACGGACGAAGGACCAGTGGTCGCTGGAGCGCTGCCCGTCCTCGACCCGGTGCGGCACGTGGGCACGTCGCGCCGCGGCGACCACCTCGGCGCGGAGCGGGTCCGGGGACGTCGGGGAGCCGATCACCACCGCCGCACCCACGCCGACCCGGTCCAGGGAGATCATGCCGCGCAGGCTCTTCCGCCGCGCCGCGTCGAGGGAGGCCACGAAGGCGCGGGAGCCGTAGTGGTGGTCGTCGTCGGTCGGCCCGCGCGGCTCCTCCGCGCCGTAGGCGACCAGGACCACCGGCAGGCGGGTGCGGTGCCCGGCCAGCGCCTCGGCGACGGCCAGCAGCACGCCGACGCCCGACGCGTTGTCCTCCGCGCCCGGCGCCTGCGGCACCGTGTCCAGGTGGGCGCCCACCGCCAGCCAGCCCCGATCAGGGCGGACCTCGCCCAGCCGCGCGACCAGGTTGACCGAGCGGCCCGCCGCCACCGGCTCACCCCACGACACCCCGCCGGGGGCCCGGAACGACTGGCGCTCCACCGTCCAGCCCAGCTCCGTGAGCCGACCCTCGACCCAGTCCGCGGCCCGGAAGTACGCCGGCGACGTGCCCGGTCTGGCGCCGATCCGGCCCGCCAGGTGGCGCACCGCCGCCACTGCGGTCGTCGTACGGGCCGCGTCCACCGGGACCCGCGGCGCCGCCGCGGATCTGCTCGGTCCCGCGGTCGAGGAGGGTCCGGCCGCTGACCCCGAGGGGCGGCCCGACGGGGAGGGGGCGCCCGAGGACGTGCGGTCGTCGTCGGGGCCGGTGGCGTCCGGCCCCGAGCACGCGGTGAGCACCGCCGCGGTCAGGACCGCGGCGAGGAGCACGCGGGCGCCGGGCACGCCTCCTTCCTGCCACACCTGACCGGTGGCGGCAAGGGCAGCGCCCGGCGATCAGGCCCCCGTCACCGTCGCTAGCTGATCATTCGCCGGGCGACCGCGCGCTGGCGTGCGGCGATGCGCTCGCCGTACTGCTCCTCGGAGAGCCCCTCGAGCGTGGGCAGCGCGGCCGCCACCTCGTCGACGCCGACCACCTCGACCCGCGGGCCGTCGGCCGCGGTCAGGTCCCGGGAGAGCTGCTGCCAGCGCAGCATGATCGGCCCGGTGCGGTGCCCGGTGGTCTCCAGCCAGTTCGCGACGGGGGCCCCGCCGGGACCCGGCGGCCGCTCGGAGATCACGAACCGCAGCATCCCGTCGTCGTCGCAGGAGGCCTGGGCCTTGGTCAGCGAGGTCTGGTGGGTCTCGTAGTCGGTGGAGGCATACCAGTCCGACCCGATCTGGATCGCCTGGTAGGTGCAGTCGTCACACCGCGGGACGGTGACGATCATCGCCTCGTCCTCGCCGAGCTCGTAGTGGCCGATCGAGGAGAACTGCGAGGAGAGGCCGCCCGGGGTGGACGCCGGCGCGGTCAGCGTGTTGACCGGCTCCTTGTACTGGAAGAAGTGCGGGAAGGCGAACCAGGTCTGGATCGAGGTGACCAGCGAGCGGGCCGCGACGTCGTAGCGCTTGGTCAGCCGCTCGCGGGTCAGCGCAGCGCGCGGCCGGCCGAGGGTGTCGAGCCGCTCGATCGTGATCGTTCCGCGCTCCTCGGTGTCCCAGTCGTTGAACACCTCGCGCACGATCAGCGTCTTCGCGCCGGGCTCCGCGGTGTACCGGAACTCGAAGGACCCGTCCGCGGCCACCTCCAGGCCGCGCTCGTCGAAGGCCATCATCGAGGTGGCCGCCGAGTCGGCGCTGTAGCTGCCCCCCATCACCTGGAAGGAGAGGTCCGCGGAGGTGCCGCGGCGGCCGCGGACGACGTACTCGACGCCCTCGCGCAGGTAGGCGTTGAAGTAGACCGCGTCCGGGTTGTCCAGGCCCTGCCGGGAGAACTGGTGGGTGGGGTTGACGAAGATCGGCTGCTCGAGGTCGTAGTCGAAGGCGGTCTGCAGCGCCATCCGGATCCGGCCGGCGAGGTAGTCGTACCCCTCGAGCCGGTCGGCCTCGGTGCGGATGAACGGCGCGTTCGCGATCAGCTCCTCGGCCTCCGCGATGGCCCGCTGCAGCGGCTCGGTGAGGCCGTACGACGCGCTCTGGTCGCCCACCGCGGATCAGCCGTTGACCTTGGCGATCAGCTTCTCGCCGAACTTCTCGAGATGCTCGATCTTGGTCTGCAGGGGCTCGGTGTCCTCGCCCTTGATGTAGGGCACCCGGAAGCCGACGATGCAGTCGGTGACGCCCTTGTCCTCGAGCCGCTTGACGCCGTCCACGGAGTAGGCGTCGTAGGAGATCGCGTGGACCTCGAAGTCGTCGCGGTCGTCCCCCTCCTCCTTGCGGATCTCGGCCAGCCGGGTGAGCAGCCGGTCGAGCTCCTCGCCGTCGCCGCCGGCGTGCATCCAGCCGTCGCCCTTGCGCACGGCCCGGCGCAGCGCGGCGTCGGAGTGACCGCCGACCAGCAGCGGGATCCGCTCGGTCGGGGCGGGGCACTGCTGCAGCGGCTCGAAGGAGTAGAAGTCGCCGTCGTAGCCGAAGAACTCGCCGCTGGTCAGGCCGCGCAGGATGTCCATGCACTCGTCCATCCGCTTGCCGCGCTTCTCCCACGGCACGCCCATCGCCAGGAAGTCCTCGGGCCACGGGGAGAGGCCGACGCCCAGACCCAGCCGGTTGCCGGAGAGGAACGCCAGGGAGGAGGCCTGCTTGGCGACCAGCACCGGCGGGCGGACCGGCAGCTTGAGCACGAAGGGGGTGAGCCGCAGCCGCTCGGTGACCGCGAACAGGTGGGCGCAGAGGATGAAGGTCTCGATGAACTCCTTGCCCTCCAGGAACTCCCGGTCACCGGTGTCGGTGTAGGGGTACTTGGAGTCGGACTCCTTCGGGTAGATCAGGCTGTCGCCGATCGACATGCTGGTGTAGCCGTTCGCCTCGCAGGCCTGGGCCAGCGGGGCGTAGTACTCGGCGTGGGTCATCGCCTCGGCGTAGGTGAATCGCATGCCGAGCACAGTAGAACGCGTTCTAAATTTCTGCCAGCATGAGTCCCATGGGTCTGCCCAAGGAGAAGCCCGAGGGGCTCGACAAGCCGATGGTCGGCACGATCATCAAGTACGGCGCGAAGGCGAACGTCGCCGTCTTCCGGCTCACCAACGGCCGGATCGGCTCGAAGTGGCGGATCGGCGCGGGCTGGAAGCAGCCGGTGCCGATGCTCCTGCTCGACCACGTCGGACGGAGGTCCGGCAAGGAGTTCACCACGCCGCTGCTCTACATGCGCGACGGCCGGGACGTGGTGGTCGTGGGGTCCCAGGGTGGCCTGCCGAAGCACCCGCAGTGGTACCACAACCTGCGGGCGCACCCTGACACCACGATCCACCTCAAGGGCGAGCGGGGGCGCAGGGTGCGGGCCCGCGTGGCCGACGCGGAGGAACGTGCGGCACTGTGGCCCCGTCTCGTCGACGTCTACGCCGACTTCGACAACTACCAGTCCTGGACCGACCGGGAGATCCCGGTCGTGATCCTCGAGCCGCGCGCCTGAGCCGGCGCCCAGGGAGGAACCCGAGATGCCCATCGAGGCCGCCGAGCTGAGCGACCGCGCCGAGATCACCGACGCGCTGCACCGCTACACGATCGCGATCGACACCGGGGAGTGGGACCGCCTCGACTCCGTGTTCACCCGCGACGCCCAGGTCGACTACACCGAGTCCGGTGGCATCGCCGGCGACATCGCCACGGTCAAGCCGTGGCTGGCCGAGAACCTCCCCGCCTTCTCCTCCGCGCGGATGCACACCCTGGGCCAGGTGGTGATCACCTTCGCCACCCCCCGCGACGAGGCCAAGGTGACCGCCTACTTCCACAACCCGATGGTGATCGCGGACGCCGCGGCCGGGGCCGGCGCCACCCGGGTCGTCGAGGTCGGCGGCCTCTACCACCACTCGTTCGTCCGCACCGTGCGCGGCTGGCGCTCCCGCCGCCTGCACGAGCAGGTGGTCTGGACCCGCGGATTCTGACCCGCCCGCCGGGCAGCCGGCGGGCGGGCCCGGCCCCGGCCGCTGGTTCGGGTTTGGTCGGCAACCACCGCTCACTCACAATGGCGAGGTGAGCGACGACCACGAGCAGCCCTCGGACAACCTGCGGCGACCCATCGTCAACGGGATCGTCGCGCTCGTCGCCGTGGCTGTCGCCGTGGGGGTGATCCTGGCCGGCGTCGCCCTGGTCGGCACCCGGATGCTCGGCATCGGCGAGGACAGCACCGCCGCCGACGGGTCGACCCGGGGCCAGACGATGGTGATCCCGAAGCCGCAGAAGACCACCGAGGCCAGCGGGCCGCTGGTCACCCTCAACACCGAGGAGCCGGCGACCGAGGAGCCCGAGGAGGGCGAGTCGGAGGAGGCCACCGACGAGGCGACCGAGGAGAAGACGAAGAAGGCCGCGGAGAAGGCGATCACCCTCTCCGCCGGACAGTCCTCCGTCGCCAACTTCGGACAGATCGACCTGACCGGCATCTACCCGGGCGGCGAGGGCGCCGTGCTCCAGGTACAGCGCTTCGAGTCCGGCAGGTGGGCCGACTTCGACGCCACCATCCCGGTCAGCGGGGAGTCGTTCTCCACCTACGTGCAGACCGGTGTCAGCGGCGTGAACCGCTTCCGGGTCACCGACAAGTCCACCGGCAAGTCCTCCAACGAGGTCCGGGTCACCGTCCAGGGCTGATCGCCCCGGTCACCGGCGGTGTCCGGGGGGCGTCCGGCGGCGGCCGGGAGGCGCGGGTGGGTGCGCCCCCCGACCGGCCGATGCTCCGCGGGTCAGGCGGGGACCCAGTCGAAGGTCTCCGGGTTCGGACCGATCCGGCCCGCCTCGCCCTGGTCCAGGGCCGAGATCGCGGCCACCTGGTCCGGGGTCAGCGAGAAGTCGAAGAGCGCGAAGTTCTCCGCCATCCGCTCGGGATGGGTGGTCTTCGGGAAGATCACGTCCCCGCGCTCGATGTGCCAGCGCAGCGTCACCTGCGAGGGCGTCCGGCCGACCTCCTCGGCGACCTTCGCCACCACCGGGTCGGTGAGCACCTTGCCCTGCGCGATCGGCGACCAGGCCTCCACCAGGGCACCGTGCCCGAGGGTGGCGGTCCGGGCCGCCTCGTTGCCGTGGAAGGGGTGCACCTCGATCTGGTTCACCGCCGGCACCACGCCGGTCTCGCCGATGATCCGCTCCAGGTGGGCGGGCTCGAAGTTGGAGACGCCCGCGGACCTCGTGGTGCCCTCACCGACCAGGGACGTCATCGCCTGCCAGGTCGACACGTAGTCGCCGTCGTACCGGGTGGGGAGGGCCAGTGGATCAGGAACAGGTCGACGTGGTCGAGCCCGAGGCGCTCCAGCGACGCGGCGAAGCTGCTGCGCACGTCGTCGGGGCGGTGGAAGGAGTTGTTCAGCTTGGTGGTGACGTAGAGCTCGTCGCGGGGGATGCCGGAGGCGGCGATGGCGGCGCCGACACCCTCCTCGTTGCCGTACATCTGCGCGGTGTCGATGTGCCGGTAGCCGGCCTCGAGGGCGCGGCTGACCACGTCCTGGGTCTGGCCCGGGTCGACCTGGTAGACGCCGAAGCCCAGCTGGGGGATCGACGTCCCGTCGTTGAGGGAGAGCTCGGGGACGGAGTTGGCGTTCGTGTCCTGGGTTGTGCTCATGGTTGTCCCAAGGCGCCAGAGGGCCCGCGGATTCCTGGTTGCGGAGATTCCCGCAGAAGTTCCGTGCGAGGCGGGAACAAACCCCCGGTACGACGCCGTTGACCCCTATGTCAGACTTGAGTCGAATCGACGCAAGTTTCTTGATTCGAACCCCAGAACTACCTGCGGCCACCGAGGCCGCGACGCAGGAGGAACAGACATGGCACGAGCAGTCGGCATCGACCTCGGTACGACGAACAGCGTCGTCGCGGTCCTCGAGGGTGGCGAGCCCACCGTCATCGCGAACGCCGAGGGCGCCCGCACCACCCCGTCCGTCGTCGCCTTCTCCAAGGGCGGCGAGGTCCTCGTCGGTGAGGTCGCCAAGCGGCAGGCCGTCACCAACGTCGACCGCACCATCCGGTCCGTCAAGCGCCACATGGGCACCGACTGGACCCAGCACATCGGCGAGCCGGTGGAGAAGGACTTCACGCCGCAGCAGATCTCGGCGTTCATCCTCCAGAAGCTCAAGCGCGACGCCGAGTCCTACCTCGGCGAGACCGTCACCAACGCGGTGATCACGGTCCCGGCGTACTTCTCCGACGCGCAGCGCCAGGCCACCAAGGAGGCCGGCGAGATCGCGGGCCTGAAGGTCGACCGGATCGTCAACGAGCCGACCGCGGCCGCGCTGGCCTACGGCCTCGACAAGGGCGACGACCAGACCATCCTGGTCTTCGACCTCGGCGGCGGCACCTTCGACGTGTCCCTGCTGGAGATCGGCGAGGGCGTCGTCGAGGTGAAGGCCACCAGCGGTGACAACCACCTCGGTGGTGACGACTGGGACAACGCGGTCGTGAACTGGATGGTCAAGAAGTTCAAGGACGCCAACGGTGTCGACCTCTCCGCCGACAAGATCGCCGCGCAGCGCCTCCAGGAGGCCGCGGAGAAGGCGAAGATCGAGCTCTCCTCCTCCAGCGACACCACGATCCACCTGCCCTACATCACCCACGGCGAGTCCGGCCCGCTGCACTTCGAGGAGCGGCTGACCCGCTCGGAGTTCCAGAAGTTGACCGCGGACCTGCTCGACCGCACCAAGAAGCCGTTCCAGGCGGTCCTCAAGGACGCCGGCGTGGCGCTCTCGGGCATCGACCACGTGGTCCTGGTCGGCGGCTCCACCCGGATGCCGGCCGTGACCGAGCTGGTCAAGGAGCTGCTCGGCGGCAAGGAGCCCAACAAGGGCGTCAACCCGGACGAGGTCGTCGCCGTCGGCGCCGCGCTGCAGGCCGGCGTGCTGGCCGGCGAGGTCAAGGACGTGCTGCTCCTCGACGTCACCCCGCTCAGCCTCGGCATCGAGACCAAGGGCGGTGTGATGACCACCCTGATCGAGCGCAACACCACGATCCCGACCAAGCGCTCGGAGATCTTCACCACCGCCGACGACAACCAGCCGTCGGTGGAGATCAAGGTCGCCCAGGGCGAGCGGTCGATCTGGTCGGAGAACCAGGGTCTCGGCAACTTCGAGCTCACCGGCCTCCCGCCGGCGCCGCGTGGCGTGCCGAAGATCGAGGTCACCTTCGACATCGACGCCAACGGCATCGTGCACGTCTCCGCCAAGGACCAGGCCTCGGGTCGTGAGCAGTCGATGACCATCTCGGGCGGCAGCGCGCTGTCCAAGGACGACATCGACCGGATGGTCAAGGACGCCGAGCAGTTCGCCGAGGAGGACGCCAAGCGTCGCGAGGCCGTCGAGGTCCGCAACCAGGGCGACCAGCTGGTCTACACCACCGAGAAGTTCATCGCCGACAACGGCGACAAGCTCCCGGACGAGGTGAAGACCGAGGTCACCGCCGACGTCGAGGCGCTGAAGAAGGCCCTGGAGGAGCCGGAGACCGACACCGAGAACCTGCAGGCCGCGATCACCAAGCTCGGCGAGTCCAGCCAGAAGATGGGCGCCGCGATGTACGCCGCAGCCGAGGCCGACGCCGCGGCCGCCGGCGGCACCACCGGGGCGACCGGCGAGGGTGACGACGACGTCGTCGACGCCGAGATCGTCGACGAGGACGCCGAGGGCACCGACGAGGAGTCCAAGTGACCTCCGGTCACGACAACGACCACCCGTCGCCCCACGGCGCGACCGCCGGCGAGCACGACCCGGAGACGTCCGGGGTCGACAACTGGGTCGAGGAGGGCGGTCCGCTCGAGCCGCAGGACGTCGTCGAGGCCGAGGTCTCCGAGGTCTCCGAGGCGTCCGGCGAGGCGGAGTCCGGCGAGCCGGTCGAGGCCGAGCCGGTCGACCCGGCGGCCGCCGCCGAGCAGGCGCTGGCCGAGCGGACGCTCGACCTGCAGCGTCTCCAGGCGGAGTACCTCAACTACAAGCGCCGGGTCGAGCGTGACCGGGAGATGCTGAAGGAGAACGCCACCTACGCGGCGCTCACCCCGATCGTCGACGTGCTCGACACGATCGACCGGGCCCGCGAGCACGAGCCGCTGGAGGGCGGGCTCAAGACGGTCGCCGAGCAGCTCGAGCGGGTCGTCGCCGGGCTGGGTCTGGTCAAGTTCGCCGCCCCCGGTGATCCCTTCGACCCGACCGTCCACGAGGCGCTCTCGCACATGGGCTCCGACCCCGAGGTCGAGGTGACCACCGTCAAGGTGGTCGCCAAGGCCGGCTACAAGATCGGGGAGCGCGTGGTGCGCGCCGCCCAGGTCCTGGTGGTCGACCCGGAGTGATCCGTCGAGTTGGGGTTTCGGGCCCCTCGAGTCGTGGGTTCGTCCCGCTCGAGGGGCCCGGGCCCCGACGCGAAGGGCGCGAAAGCCCGAGTCAAGGGGTCTGAAACCCCGAGTGAAGGGGTCCGAAACCCCAAGTCAACCGTGCGGCCGAGAGCGGACCGCACCATGATGAGACACCAGGGAGGTGCGCGATGAGCGACCCGAACGAGGGCCTTCGGGCCGACTGGGCGACGAAGGACTTCTACGCCGAGCTCGGCGTCGGCAAGTCCGCGTCGGCCGACGAGATCAAGAAGGCCTACCGGAAGCTCGCCCGCGCGAACCACCCGGACTCCAACCCCGGCGACACCGCCAAGCACGACAGGTTCAAGGCGGTCGCCGAGGCCTACGACGTGATCGGCGACCCCGACAAGCGCAAGAAGTACGACCAGGCCCGCGAGCTGTTCGCCAGCGGCGGGTACGGCGCCCGCGGCGGCGCCGGTGGCTTCAACGTCGACGACCTGCTCCGCGACCGCGGCGCCGGCGGCGGGTTCGGGGACCTCTTCGGGGACCTCTTCGGCGGCGGCTTCGGCGGGCGCCGGGCCCAGCCGCGCGCCGCCCGCGGCCACGACCTGGAGACCTCCACCACGATCGGCTTCACCGACGCGCTGGAGGGGGTGACCGTCTCGTTGCGGATCGCCGCCGACGGCGCCTGCTCCACCTGCTCCGGCACCGGCGGCAAGCCCGGCACCCAGCCGCACGTGTGCGGCACCTGCGACGGCACGGGCTACGTCGTCGCGTCGATGGGCGGCGCGTTCTCGATGAACGAGACCTGCCCCGCCTGCGGTGGCCGCCAGCTCGTCTACGACGACCCGTGCCCCACCTGCCACGGCTCCGGTACGTCGCGCACCGCACGCACGATCCAGGCGAAGATCCCGGCCGGGGTCAGCGACGGCCAGCGGATCCGGCTGCGCGGCAAGGGCGGCGCGGGGGAGAACGGCGGGCCCGCCGGGGACCTCTACGTCACCGTCAAGGTCCGCGACCACCGGGTCTTCGGTCGCAAGGGCGACAACCTCACCGTCGAGGTGCCGGTCTCCTTCCCCGAGCTCGCCCTCGGCGCCGAGATCAAGGTGCCCACGCTCGGCGGTGCTCCGGTCACCCTCAAGATCCCCGCCGGCACCCCCGACGGCCGCACCTTCCGGGTCCGCGGCAAGGGCGCCGCCGGCAAGGGTGGCTCCCGCGGCGACCTGCTCGCCACGGTCGCGGTGCAGGTGCCCGGGTCGCTCAGCGACGACGCGCGGCAGGCGCTCGATGCCTATGCCGCCGCCACCGCCTCCCACCCGCTCCGGGCCAACCTCTTCCAGGACGGTGCGTGATGGCTGCTCGGCGTCCGGTCCGGCCGCCGATCGGCACCGAGCCGCCGGCTCCGGACGCTGCGGTCTACGTGATCAGCGTGGCCGCCGAGCTGTCCGGCCTGCACCCGCAGACGCTGCGCACCTACGAGCGACTCGGCCTGATCACCCCCGGTCGGACCGGTGGCGGCGGTCGCCGCTACTCCTCCAGCGACATCGACCGGCTGCGCGGCATCGCCGAGCTGACCGCCTCGGGCATCGGCATCGAGGGCGTCCGGCGGATCCTCGACCTGGAGAACGCGCTGCTCGCCGTACGCAACCGCAACGAGGAGCTGCAGGCCGAGCTCGACGCGACCCGGGACGCGCTGCGCCAGGCCCTGGCCGCGCGACCCGCGGCGACGCCCACCGATCGACTGCCGGCACTGCGCTCGCCCGCGGCGGGACAGTCGGTCGTGGTCTGGCGGCGCGGAGGCTGAGCCGCCACGCCCGCCCCGGTCACGCGGTGACCGCGCGGACCTCGTCGGTGCGCCGGCGGATCTCCTCCTCGATCTGCTCGTCGGTGCGGTCGAAGTCGTAGGAGACCTCGACCAGTCGCTGGGCGACCGAGTCGAGTTCGGTCGCGGAGTTGTTGCAGAGGCTCGTCAGCGTCTGCTCCAGCACCGAGTAGCCGGCGTAGCAGCCGCGATAGCTCAGCCCCAGCGCGGAGTCGCGGTACCACCGGGACTCGGTGCTGGCGCCGTCCGCCGCGGTCGACGCGGTGCGCTGGCTCTCCGCGATCAGGCTGAACCGCGGCGCGATCTCGCGCAGGTGCGGGGTCAGCACCTCGAGGTTCTCACCCGCCGCGAAGTAGGCGGCGCCGTCGTCCTCGAGGAAGGAGCGCACGTCGCGGGTGATGCTGATGTCGAAGTACGCGCGGTTGTCGGAGACGTAGCCGTCCATCCGGATGCCGAAGCTGAGCAGTGCGCTCTCCGCGTCGCCCACGGAGGTGGCCAGCTTGCCGGTCGCGGTGGACAGCGAGTCGCAGACGTCCTGGACGCTGCGGCCCGAGATCGTCGCCTCCTCGGCCGGTGGCGGATCGGGCATGAAGGTGGTCATGATGCCGGAGATGGTGCGGGTCGCGGTGATCGCGGTGACCAGGGCGCCGGGGCCGGTGACGAAGAGGCTGGCCGCCCCGGCGACCGCGCCGACCACCTGCAGGACCTTCTTCCAGTCGACCTCGCCGCGCTCGCTGATTGCGTCGAACGCCTCCTTGGCGGCGGTCGCGATCTCCAGGATCTCCTCGTTCGCGATCCGCCAGATCTCCTGCTCGCCGGCGACCACGGTGCCGGCCCCGCTCGCCACGATGAACTGACCCGACAGCGTCGGACGCAGGCGCGAGACGTACTGCGCGTCCAGCGCCTCGATCATCGCGCCGTTGTACTGGGTGAGCTCGTCGTCGGCGTACTTCACCCAGTCGTTGAGGGCGAGGCTGCCGCCGTCGAGGGTCTGCTCGGTGCCGTCGCCGTCGGTGAAGACCCCGTCCGCCAACAGGTTGTAGGCGGCGGTGTTGAGCGAGGCCATCGCGTCGTCGAAGTCGCCGGTCTGCGGCACGTTGAGCCAGGGGTCGAGGATCTCGGCGACCACGCTGCGGCACGACTCGAAGACCTCGGTCGGCTCGAAGGGGAGGTCGTAGGCGTTGTAGGAGGTCTGGGAGAACGGGATGCGCTGGCCGGCGTAGTCGACGTACCACTCCCCGCCGGGATAGCTGACGAACAGCTCGACCGGGTTGAAGCCGCCGATCGGCTCCCGCTCGTGGTCGAGCGGGACCAGGTTGTAGGTGCCGTGGAAGCCGCCCTCGTCGCAGGAGCCGTAGGTCAGGCCGTTCTCGTGCATGGCGGCGCGGATGCAGGCCCTCTGGAC
This sequence comes from Nocardioides sambongensis, assembly GCF_006494815.1. Taxonomy (NCBI): domain Bacteria; kingdom Bacillati; phylum Actinomycetota; class Actinomycetes; order Propionibacteriales; family Nocardioidaceae; genus Nocardioides; species Nocardioides sambongensis. The sequence goes on along the minus strand of NZ_CP041091.1, from coordinate 2,866,108 downwards.
CTCGGTGATCAGGGTGCGTAGCGACATCTGGGCTCTCCTGGAGGGGCGGAACGTGCGGGTGTTCCTGCCCGCCGTGAGCCGTCGGAAACGCCCGGGTGCCCGGTCCGCGCAGGCAGCGGGCGCGTCCGCAGCCCGGATGGCTGTTCCTGCGACGGCCCGAAGCACTAATCTCTGGTCCCTCGGACGAGACCGGTGCGCATGGGGTGCCCGGTCGCTGGACAGGGGTACGGGTGGACGCGCTGCTGGACGGGCTGGCCGACTGGGCCGACCACGTCGACTGGGTCGCGTTCGTCTCCATCCCGGTCTTCACCGGGGTGATCGGCTGGCTGATCAACTGGTCGGGCCTGTGGATGCTGTTCAAGCCGGTCAGCTTCCACGGTGTCCGCGTCCCGGGCCTGCGCGAGGTGGCCTCGGTGCTGCCGCGCAAGCTCCAGGAGGTCCCCGGCTGGATGGAGGGGAGGCTCGGCTGGCAGGGCATCGTGCCCGCGCGGGCTGCCAAGATGGGCAGCATCGCCGTCGACAAGGTGATCGCCAAGCTGGGCACCCCGGCCGAGTTCTACGCCCAGCTCGAGCCCGACCAGATCGCCGCGCACATCGTCGAGGTCTTCCGTCCCGACCTGCCCGCGCTGGTCGACGAGGTGATGCGACGCGAGCACCCCCGGTTGTGGCGGGACCTGCCGCGTCCGATGCGCGAGGCCGTGATCGAGCGGGTGCAGGCCCAGCTGCCCGCGCTGGTCGGCCGGATCACCGACGAGATCGGCATCCACATCGACCAGCTGCTCGACCCCAAGATCATGGTGATCGACCACTTCCGGGCGAACCCCGACCTGGTGGTCCGGGTCTTCCGCGACGTGGGGCAGCGCGAGCTGCACCTGATGGTCACCTTCGGCTTCGTCTTCGGGTTCCTGCTCGGCATCCCGGTGGCGGTCGTCGACCAGACCTGGCACGTGTGGTGGCTGCTGCCGCTGCTGGGCGTGGTGGTCGGCTGGCTGACCAACCTGCTCGGCATGTGGCTGATCTTCGAGCCCACCGAGGAGCGACGCGTCCTCGGGATCAAGGTGCAGGGGTTGTTCCTGCGCCGGCAGGACGAGTGCGCCGAGGTCTACGCCAGGATCATCGCCGAGGACGTGATCACGCTGGAACGGATCGGCGACTTCCTGATGGACGGTCCTCGTGGTGACCGCACCCGCCAGATGCTGGCCGACGCGCTGCGGCCGGCGATCGAGGGCGCGGCCGGGCCGCTGCGCGGCGCGGTGCGGGTGGCGATCGGGGGCGCCCGGTTCGACAACATCCGCGACTCGGTCGCCGAGGCCGCGGTCGGCCGCACGATCACCCCGTTCAAGGACCCGGTGTTCAGCCGCCAGCAGTCGGAGCGGATCCGGGTACTGCTGGCCGAGCGGACCAAGGAGCTGCCGCCGCGGGACTTCGTGGAGATGATGCGCGCGGCGATCAAGGAGGACGAGTGGATGCTCTACGCCCACGGAGCGGTGATGGGGCTGGGTGGCGGATTCCTCCACCTGGCGATCTTCGGGTGGGGCCGATGAGCGCGGCCGGCGACCCGGCCGACGAGCCCGGCCGGCCCACCGGCGACCCGCGCTGGGAGACGATGGCCGACGCGCCCGCGAGCGGAGAGCGGCCGGTGCTGCCGCGGCTGCCGGTGCTGGGCGACCCCGAGGTGGTCGACTCGCTGCCCGGTCTGGCCCGGATCGCGGGCTCCGCGGCTCTGCACACCGCCGGCTGGGGCCTGCGCACCGGCGTCCGCAGCGCCCGGCGGCTGCGGCGCGCGGCCACCGACGCCGACGCGGCGGCGGCCCTGGTGCGCGACGTCGGGCAGTACGTCGGCACGGTGGGCGAGCTGGCCCGGCAGGTCGCCGACGGGGTGCCGGTCGGCGACGCGCTGCTCGCGGCCGGGGAGACGCTCGGCGGTGAGGGCCGCCGTCCGACGCGGCAGCCCGACGGCGGCGGCCCCGACGACCACGGCGGCCGCCGGTCCGTCGACGGCCAGGTGGTGGCCAGCCGGCCGACCACGCTGCGCGAGCGCGGGGCCGGCCTGCTCGCCCGGTCCCGCGACGTGTGGAGCGAGGACTCCGACCACCCGGCCTACGAGCGGATCCTCGACGACCTGGCCCCCGACGAGGCACGGATCCTGGTGATGCTGCTCGAGCACGGGCCGCAGCCCAGCGTCGACGTGCGCACCGGCGGGCCGTTCGGGAGGGTCAGCTCGGAGCTGATCGCGCCCGGGCTCACGATGATCGGTGCGCGGGCCGGCCTGCGTCACTGCGACCAGGTGCCGTCGTACCTGAACAACCTGTTCCGGCTGGGTCTGGTGTGGCTGCCGCGCGAGCCGGTGGCCGACCACACCGAGTACCAGGTGCTCGAGGCGCAGCCCGACGTGCTCGCCGCGCTCGGGTCGGTCAGGTTCGCGAAGGTGGTGCGGCGCAGCATCCACCTCACCCCGTTCGGGAGGCCTTCTGCCGGCTCGCGCTGGTCGACGAGGAGGTCGCCGGTCGCGCGCTGCCGGCGCATGCGGCACCGCCGGCGGAGAGCGGACCGCCGTCCGGCTGAGCGGCTCCTCCGACCGCCCGGCGCGTGCCGGGTGACCGGAGCCACCTCGGCGCGAGGACGCCGCCCCCGCGAGAATCGACCGGGTCCCCGGGGGTGTATCGACCCTCGGGAGACTCGACGCCGCGGTGCCACGGTGGTAGCCATGACGGGTGAACGCACTCCTCATCGATGGAAAGTGGCGCGACGCGAGCGACGCCGGGACCCGCACCATCCGCTGTCCTGCCGACGGGAGCGAGGTCGGCGTCGTCCCCGAGGCGACCGCGCAGGACGCGGTGGATGCGGTCCGCGCCGCCCGTCGGGCCTTCGACCAGGGACCGTGGCCGGGCACACCGGCGCCCGAGCGCGCCGCCCTGCTGCGCCGGGTCGCCGACCGGCTGGTCGCGGAGAAGGACGAGGTGGCCCGGCTGGAGAGCCTGGACACCGGCAAGCGGTTCGTCGAGTCCCAGATCGACGTGGACGACATCGAAGGCGTCTTCCGGCACTTCGCGGACCTCGCGGCCGCTGACGCGGGCCGGGTCGTCGACACCGGGATGCCCGACGTGTCCAGCAGGGTGGTGCACGAGCCGGTCGGCGTCTGCTCGCTGATCACCCCGTGGAACTACCCGCTGCTGCAGACGAGCTGGAAGGTCGCGCCGGCGCTGGCGGCCGGGAACACCTTCGTCCTCAAGCCCAGCGAGCTCACCCCGCACACCGCGATCTGGCTCTGCCGGGTGCTGGCGGAGGAGGGGCTGCCCGACGGCGTCGCCAACCTGATCCTGGGTGCTGGAGCGGTCGTCGGGCCGACGCTGACTGAGCACGAGGACGTCGACCTGGTCTCGTTCACCGGCGGCGTGGTGACCGGCCGGACGATCATGGCGGCCGCGGCGCCGACGGTGAAGCGGATCGCGCTCGAGCTCGGCGGCAAGAACCCCAACGTGGTCTTCGCCGACGCCGACATCCCGGCAGCGATCGACAACGCGCTGACCGCCGTATTCCTCGACTCCGGCCAGGTCTGCTCGGCGGGCGCGCGGCTGGTCGTCGAGGAGAGCATCCACGACCGGGTCGTCGACGAGCTCGTGGCGCGGGCCGAGCAGATCCGGCTCGGCGGGCCGTTCGACGACGACGCCGAGACCGGGCCGCTGATCAGCGAGCAGCACCGCGCCAAGGTCGCCGGCTATGTCGCCGACGCCCTGGAGGACGGGGCCGTGCTGCGCTGTGGCGGCGGCGCCCCGGACGGTGAGGAGTACGACGCCGGGTGGTACTTCGCCCCCACCGTCCTCGACCACTGCACCCGGGAGATGCGCTGCGTGCGGGAGGAGTCGTTCGGGCCGGTGCTCACCGTGGAGACCTTCTCCGGCGCGGACGCCGACGCGGCGGAGGACGCCGCGGTGGCGATCGCCAACGACACCATCTACGGCCTGGCCGGCGCGGTGTGGAGCGAGAACGCGGGCCGTGCGGAGCGGGTCGCGCAGCGGCTGCGCCACGGCACGGTGTGGATCAACGACTACCACCCCTACGTGCCGGGGGCCGAGTGGGGCGGGTTCAAGCAGTCCGGGATCGGCCGCGAGCTCGGCCACGCCGGGCTGGAGGAGTATCGCGAGACCAAGCACATCTGGCACAACACCCGCCCGGCGCCGGCCGGGTGGTTCGCCGACCGCGCGAACGCCACGGACGCGGAGAGGGAGCAGGGATGAACCAGCACTACGACTACGTCATCGTCGGTGGAGGGTCGGCCGGCTCGGCCCTCGGCAACCGGCTCTCCAGCGACCCCTCCACCCGAGTGCTGGTCCTCGAGGCCGGTCGCAGCGACTTCCGGGTGGACCCCTTCATCCACATGCCGGCCGCGCTGCCGTACCCGATCGGGAACCGGCTCTACGACTGGAAGTACGAGTCGGACCCAGAGCCGGAGATGGGTGGCCGGCGGGTGTACCACGCCCGCGGGAAGGTGCTCGGCGGCTCGTCCTCGATCAACGGGATGATCTTCCAGCGGGGCAACCCGATGGACTACCAGCGGTGGGCCGGCGAGCAGGGGATGGACGCCTGGGACTACGCCCACTGCCTGCCGTACTTCAAGCGGATGGAGACCGTCCTGCTCGAGGACGGCAGCACCGGTGCCGACGCCTGGCGCGGCGGATCGGGTCCGCTGGTCGTCGAGCGCGGCCCGGCGAGCAGCCCGTTGTTCGGGGCGTTCTTCGAGGCCGTGCAGCAGGCCGGCTACCCGTTGACCGACGACGTCAACGGCTACCGGCAGGAGGGCTTCGCGAAGTTCGACCGCAACGTGCACCGCGGTCGCCGGCTCTCCGCCGCCCGCGCCTACCTGCACCCGGTCCGCAGCCGCAAGAACCTCAAGGTCGAGACACTGGCGATGGTCACCGGCCTGCGGATGGAGGGCAACCGCTGCACCGGCGTCGACTACGTGCGCGGCGGCAAGGCCCACCGCAGCGTCACCGCCGGCGAGGTGGTGCTCTGCGGCGGTGCCTTCAACTCCCCGCAGCTGCTCCAGCTGGCCGGCATCGGCGACCCCGAGGTGCTCTCCGCCGCGGGCGTGCGCACCCGGGTGGAGCTGCCCGGCGTCGGGGCGAACCTCCAGGACCACCTGGAGGTCTACGTGCAGCACGCGGCGACCCAGCCGGTCTCCATCGCCCCCTGGCTGGCCCACCACCACAAGCCGCGGATCGGCGCGGAGTGGCTCTTCGGCCGCCGCGGCGTCGGCGCCTCGAACCACTTCGAGGCGGGCGGCTTCATCCGGTCCAACGACGAGGTCGAGTGGCCGAACCTGATGTTCCACTTCCTGCCGATCGCGATCCGGTACGACGGCTCCAAGCCCGCCGAGAGCCCCTACGGCATCCACGGCTACCAGGTCCACATCGGCCCGATGTACGCCGACACCCGGGGGATGTGCGGATCCGGTCGACCGACCCCTACGAGCACCCGTCGATCCGGTTCAACTACCTCTCCACCGAGAACGACCGGCGGGAGTGGGTCGAGATGGTGCGCGCCGCGCGCAACATCCTGGAGCAGCCCGCCTTCGCGGCGTTCAGCGGCGGCGAGATCTCACCCGGCTCCGGGGTGGAGACCGACGAGGAGATCCTGCAGTGGGTGCGTGACGACGCCGAGACGGCCCTGCACCCGTCCTGCACCGCCAAGATGGGCACCGACGACGCGGCCGTGGTCGACCCGAGCAGCATGCGGGTGCACGGCACCGAGGGGCTGCGGGTGGTGGACGCCTCGGTCTTCCCGTTCGTCACCAACGGCAACATCTACGCGCCGGTGATGATGGTCGCCGAGAAGGCGGCCGACCTGATCGCCGGCAACACCCCGCTGCCCGCCGCCGAGGTGCCCTGGTACCGGCACGGCACCGGGGCGCCGCTCTACCCGGTCGGCGACGCCCGCAACGACGCCTGGGACGCGACCACCGACCCACCGTCGGCCGCGGGCGCCCGCCGGGCCGCCGTCGGATCCGTCGACTCGGGAACCACCACCACTGCCCAGGAGGACCGATGACCGCCACCGACGACGCCACGACGGCGTCCACCACCCCGCCCGGTCCGCCGGGCGAGCTCGGCACACCCGCCACCCGCTGGCCGGTCTTCATCGCCTCGATGGCCGGGGTGCTCGCGATCGCGCTCTGGGCGATCATCGCCCCGGACAACGCCGCGGAGGTGATCACCGAGCTGACCGGCAAGGTGACCGGCGCGTTCGGCTGGTTCTACATCCTGCTGACCACGGTCGTGCTGGTATTCGTGATCTACCTCGGACTCTCCCGGTTCGGCCACATCCGGCTGGGGCCGGACCACTCCCGCCCGGAGTTCTCCACCTTCGCCTGGGCCTCGATGCTCTTCGCGGCCGGCATCGGCACCGACGTGATGTTCTACTCCGTCGTCGAGCCGGTCAGCCAGTACGTCGCTCCGCCGGTCGGCGACGGTGAGACGGTGGTGGCCGCTCGGGAGGCGACCGTGTGGACGATGTTCCACTACGGCATCTCCGGCTGGGGCCTCTACGTCCTGATGGGGCTGGCCCTGGCGTTCTTCGCCTACCGTCGACACCTGCCCCTCGCCGTACGGTCGGCGTTGCAGCCGCTCTTCGGCAAGCGGGTGGACGGGGTCCTGGGGCACGCCGTCGACACCGCCACCGTGCTCGGCACGATCTTCGGGGTCGCCACCAGCCTGGGCATCGGCGTGGTCTTCCTCAACATCGGTCTGAACATGCTGTTCGACGTCTCGGTCGGCACCGGCACGCAGATCGCGCTGGTCGTGCTGGCCGTCGCGATGGCCACGGTGTCGGCGACCACCGGCGTCGACAAGGGCATCCGGTTCCTCTCCCAGCTCAACGTGCTGCTCGCCCTGGGGCTCGCCGCGTGGGTGCTCTTCACCGGCCGCACCCAGTTCCTGCTGGAGTCGGTGGTGATGAACGTCGGCGACTACGCGCAGACGTTCGCCGCGCGCACCATGGAGACCTTCGCGTTCTCCGACGCCGCCGAGTGGGAGTCGTACTGGACGCTCTTCTTCTGGGCCTGGTGGGTCGCCTGGGCCTCCTTCGTCGGCCTGTTCCTGGCCCGGATCAGCCGCGGTCGCACCATCCGCCAGTTCGTCCTCGGGGCGCTCACCATCCCGTTCGCCTACATCGTGATGTGGGTCTGCCTCTTCGGCAACGCCGCCCTGGACCGGGTGCGCAGCGGGGACGCCGACTTCGCGGCCGCCGCCCAGGAGTTCGACGGCCGCGGCTTCTTCGAGCTGCTCGAGGGCTATCCGGGCGCCCAGGTGACGGTCTTCCTGGCGCTGGTGATCGGGTTGCTGTTCTACGTCACCTCCGCCGACTCCGGCGCCCTGGTGATGGGCAACCTCTGCTCGGTGCTGCGCGACGTCCAGCAGGACTGTGCCGCGTGGCAGCGGATCGTGTGGGCCTCGGCCACGGGTCTGCTCACCATCGCGATGCTCGCCGTCGGCGGCATCGGCACGCTGCAGTACGCCACGATCATCATGGGGTTGCCGTTCGCGTTCGTGATCGTGCTGGTGATGATCGGGTTGGCGAAGGCGCTGCGGGTCGACGACCTGCAACCGAACGGGGTCGGGCCGTCCGGGGCGGTGGCCGCCCCGACGCTGTCGGTGGTCGACGACTCCAAGGAGGCCTGGCGGGCCCGGATCGCACGGGCCACCAACTTCGTCGACGTCGAGGACGCCACCGCCTACCTGCACAAGGTGGTCGAGCCCGCGCTGCGCGAGGTCGCCGCCGAGCTGAGCAACCGCGGCGTGCCGGCCGAGGTGGCCGTCGGCGTCGGGGCCGAACCGGACGGGGACCGCGAGCCGGCGGAGTACGTCGAGATCCACACCGCGGGGGAGCAGCCGTTCGTCTACCGGGTGCAGGTGCACCGGTCGCCGGTGCCGACGTACGGCGGCCGGATGATCTCCGATCGTGACCAGTACGCGCGACTGGAGGTGCACGGACCGACCGGTGGCCTCGGCTACGACGTGATGGGGTGCCGGGCCAGCCAGGTGATCCACGACTGCCTCGACCGCTACGAGCGGCACCTGGAGTTCCTGCGGCAGAGCTGACCCCTCGACCGGCCACGGCACGGGTGCTTGACTGACCAGCACCCGTGCCGGCGCCGGTGCCGGACCCGGAACCAGGAGGCCCGATGACCCAGGCGACCGTGCTGCTCGAAGGACTCGCGTTCGGCGAGGCGCCGCGATGGCGCGACGGTCGGCTGTGGTTCAGCGACTTCTACCGGCGCGGCGTCTACACCGTCGACGAGGCCGGCGCCGAGGAGCTGGTCGTCGAGGTGCCGATGCAGCCCTCCGGGCTGGGGTGGCTGCCCGACGGGCGGCTGCTGGTCAGCAGCATGGTGGACCGCCGGGTGCTCCGGCTCGAGCCGGACGGCGAGCTGGTCCTGCACGCCGACCTCGCCGACCTCGCCGAGTTCCACGTCAACGACCTGGTCACCGACTCCGCGGGCGGCGCCTACGTCGGCAACTTCGGCTACGACCTGCACGCCGACCTGCACCAGCGTGAGATCCCGGAGATCCTGGCCGACCCGGACGCAGGGCGCACCCGGCTCGCCCGGCTGGCGCCCGACGGCGCGGTCTCGGTGGCCGCCGACGACGTGCGGTTCCCCAACGGGATGGTGCTGCTGGACGGTGGCCGCACGCTGGTGCTGGCCGAGACGCTGCGGCTCCAGCTCACCGCCTTCGACGTGGCCGAGGACGGGGCGCTGACCGGGCGGAGGGTCTGGGCGTCGACCGCGGAGCAGATGGCGGCGCCGGACGGGATCGCCGCCGACCCGGACGCCGGGATCTGGATCGCCACCGCTCTCGCGCCGGTGCTCCTGCGCTACGCCGAGGGCGGCGCGGTGACCGGCAGCATCGAGACCAGCCAGCCCACCTACGCCTGCGCGGTGGGCGGGAGCGACGGGCGCACGGTCTTCGCGATGACCGCTCCGGACAGCGACCCGGCCGTGGTGGACGGCCAGCGACTCGGCCGGATCGAGATCGCCCGGGTCTGACCCGACCGGATCGGGCGGCTCGCGAATTCTTGAAGTTGAGTGGAACAGACTCAACTTTCCTGCCGTTGTGACTATCAGAAGCCGCCCCGCTCGGTCCGGGTCCGCGGCCCCGCCTTCCCCGTAGTCACCCCGCACATCCCCAGGAGCGCCCATGTCCCAGTTCGGTGCCGACCAGTTCACCACCCGAGCCCGCGAGGCCATCGAGTCCGCCTCGTTGTCGGCCACCTCGGCCGGCAACAGCACGCTCGAGCCGATCCACCTCCTCGTCGCGCTGCTGCTGCAGAGCGAGGGCACCGGCGCCCAGCTGGTCGCGAAGGCCGGCGTGGACGCGCCGACCCTGGTCCAGTCCGCGGTGGCCGAGCGCGACCGTCTGCCGTCGGCCTCCGGCGCCACAGTGAAGCAGCCGGCCGCGTCCGCGGCGCTCACCCGGGTGCTGGCCGGTGCACTCGACCTGGCCGGGTCGATGAAGGACGACTACGTCGCCTCCGAGCACCTGCTGATCTCGCTGGCCACCGTCGAGTCCAGCGCCCGCAGCGTGCTGGCCGGCGCCGGGCTCAGCGCCGAGTCGCTCCAGCAGGCCGTGGTCGCGCTGCGCGGCAACCGCAGGGTGACCAGCCAGGACGCCGAGCAGACCTACGAGGCGCTGGAGAAGTACTCGGTCGACCTGACCGCCGCCGCCCAGGAGGGGCGTCTCGACCCGGTGATCGGCCGCGACGCGGAGATCCGGCGCGTGGTGCAGGTGCTGAGTCGTCGTACCAAGAACAACCCGGTGCTGATCGGCGAGCCGGGCGTCGGCAAGACCGCCGTCGTCGAGGGGCTGGCCCAGCGGGTGGTCGCCGGCGACGTCCCGGACAGCCTCAAGGGCCGGCGGGTGCTCTCCCTGGACCTGGCCGCGATGGTCGCCGGCGCCAAGTACCGCGGCGAGTTCGAGGAGCGACTCAAGGCCGTGCTGGAGGAGATCAAGCAGGCCGAGGGCCAGGTGGTCACCTTCATCGACGAGCTGCACACCGTGGTCGGGGCCGGTGCCGGCGGGGACTCCCAGATGGACGCGGGCAACATGCTCAAGCCGATGCTGGCCCGCGGCGAGCTGCACATGATCGGTGCCACCACGCTGGACGAGTACCGCGAGTCGATCGAGAAGGACCCGGCCCTGGAGCGTCGCTTCCAGCAGGTCTTCGTCGGCGAGCCCAGCGTCGAGGACACCATCCAGATCCTGCGCGGCATCCAGGAGAAGTACGAGGCGCACCACGGGGTCCGGATCACCGACGCCGCACTGGTCGCCGCGGCCACGCTCTCGGACCGCTACATCAGCGGACGGCAGCTGCCGGACAAGGCGATCGACCTGGTCGACGAGGCGGCCTCCCGGCTGCGGATGGAGATCGAGTCCTCCCCGGAGGAGATCGACCAGCTGCGCCGCTCGGTGGACCGGCTGAAGATGGAGCAGTTCGCGCTGGAGAAGGAGTCCGACGCAGCCTCCGTCGAGCGGCTCGCCGCCCTGAAGGGCGAGCTGGCCGACCAGGAGGAGGAGCTGCGCGCGCTGGAGGCCCGCTGGGAGCGGGAGAAGGCCAGCCTCGAGGGGAGGGCGAGCTGCGCCGCCAGCTCGACGCCCTGCGCAGCGAGGCCGACCGGCTGCAGCGCGAGGGTGACTTCGAGAAGGCCAGCGAGGTGCTCTACGGACGGATCCCGGTGCTGGAGCGCCAGATCGCCGAGGCGGAGCAGGCCGAGCGCGACGCCGCCGGCATCGACCCCGCCGACAAGCTGGTCGGCGAGGAGGTCGGCGCCGAGCAGGTCGCCGAGGTGGTCGAGGCCTGGACCGGCATCCCCACCGGGCGGATGCTGCAGGGTGAGACCGCCAAGCTGTTGGAGATGGAGCAGGTGATCGGCGAGCGGCTGATCGGTCAGGGCTCGGCGGTCACCGCGGTCAGCGACGCCGTACGGCGGGCCCGGGCCGGCATCGCCGACCCCGACCGCCCCACCGGCTCGTTCCTCTTCCTCGGCCCCACCGGCGTCGGCAAGACCGAGCTGGCCAAGGCGCTGGCCGACTTCCTCTTCGACGACGACCGGGCGATCGTCCGGATCGACATGAGCGAGTACGCCGAGAAGCACGCCGTCTCGCGCCTGGTCGGTGCCCCTCCGGGCTACGTGGGCTACGACGAGGGCGGTCAGCTCACCGAGGCGGTGCGGCGACGCCCGTACTCGGTGGTGCTGCTCGATGAGGTGGAGAAGGCGCACCCGGAGGTCTTCGACATCCTGCTGCAGGTGCTCGACGACGGCCGGTTGACCGACGGTCAGGGGCGGACCGTGGACTTCCGCAACACGATCCTGATCCTCACCTCCAACCTCGGCTCGCAGTTCCTCGTCGACCCGACCCTCGACCCGGCCCAGCAGAAGGAGGCGGTGCTCGGGGTGGTCCGGCAGTCGTTCAAGCCGGAGTTCCTGAACCGGCTGGACGAGATCGTCACCTTCGACGCTCTCTCCCGCGACGACCTGGGCCACATCGTCGGACTCCAGCTCGAGCTGCTCGAGCGGCGGCTGGCCGCCCGGCGGATCAGCGTCGAGGTCACCGACGCCGCGCGCACCTGGCTCGCCGAGACCGGCTACGACCCGGCGTACGGCGCCCGACCGCTGCGCCGGCTGGTCCAGTCGGCCATCGGCGACCCGCTCGCCCGGATGCTGATCGGTGGCGAGGTCACCGACGGTGGCCGGGTGGTCGTCGACCGCGGCGAGGACGGCCTGGTGCTCACCGTCTGATGTGGGCCCCTCGGCGGTGTCGGGGTGCTCACCCGGCGTCTGGGAGACTGGGGGACATGCCAGCCGAAGCACCGCAGCGCCCAGGTCAAGCCACTCTTGCCGGGTGGTTGATCATCGGCGGATCGATCGTGCTGGTGCTCTCGGCCTGGCAGCGGATCGCCTCGCTGAACACCCTGGAGGTGCAGGAGGAGTTCGCCCGGGTGCTCTCCGAGCCGCCGGTGGACGGCAGCGGCCTCACCATCACCGCACTCTCCACGATCGTGCGGGTGCTCTGCCTGATCGCCGCCGGCGCCGCGACCGCGGCGACCATCCTGGGCGTCCAGGCGCTGCGGCGCTCCACCGGGGCACGGATCGCGTTGACCTGTCTCGCGCCGCTGGTCCTGGTGGGCGGGGTCGCGACGGCCGGCTTCTTCGCGCCGATGGTGGTCGCCGGCATCACCATGCTGTGGCTGCAGCCGACGCGCGACTGGTTCGCCGGGCGTCCCTGGGCGCAGCGCCTGACCCGCGCCGGCCAGGGCGAGCGGCAGGGTGAACGGCAGGGTGAGCGGCCGGACCCCTTCGCGGCGCCGCCGGCTCCTCCGGTCGACCAGGCGCCCGCGGCGCCGTCCGGTACCGCGGAGTCACCCCCAGCCCCAGCCTCGCCGTCGCCGACAGCGCTGCCGCCGGGCACCGTGATCGGTGGTCCCGCGCCGCAGCAACGGCCGGCCGACCCGCCGTACCAGGGTCAGCCCAACCCGTACCTCGCCACCCGTGCTGCCGACCGCCGGCCCCCGGCGCTGATCTGGGCCTGCTCGCTGGTCTGGGGCAGCACCGCGCTGGTGGCGGGAGGCCTGCTCGTGGTCGCGCTGGCGGTCGCGATCGGCGGTGACCAGCTGTGGACCGAGTTCGAGCGGCAGCAGGGCCCGCTGGAGGACCTCGGCGTCACCCGGGACCAGGTGACCACCGGCGTCTACGCGCTGGCCGCCGTGGCGGTGCCATGGTGCATCGCTGCCGCGGTGCTGGCCGGCTTCGCCATCGTCGGACGCAGGTGGGCGCGGATCGCGCTGGCCGTCTCCAGCACGCTGGCCGGCCTGGTGATGCTGGTGATGGCGCTGGCCAGCCCGCTGCTGGTGGTGCTGGTCGCGGCGTGCGCGGTGAGCACGTGGCTGCTGCTGCGCGCCGACGTCGCCGCCTGGCGCCGCTGAGCAGGGTCTGCGGCCGGTCGGGACGACGCCGACGGCCCGGTGCTGCTGCGAGCATCCCCCCACTTCACGCTCGCGGCTCCGGGTCCGTACGACGTCGACCGGCGCGGACGGCCCCTGGGACCGACCGCACCTCATCCAACGAGGCCGGCGCCGATCGGTGAGGGGGAATCGGCGAATCCGAACGATCCCGAACGCGCCCCGAGCGTCCGGGATCGCCTCCGGGAGTGTCCGGACGGGCGCGACGGGTGGGCTCGGCGGGTGGGATCAGCGGGTGGGATCAGCGGGTGGGATCAGCGGGTGAGGTCGGCGGCGGCCAGCCGCTCGGCCGCGTCGCGCAGCACCTCGGGCCGCTTGCAGAAGGCCCAGCGCACCAGGTGACGTCCCGCGCCGGGGGCGTCCGGGTCGTCGTAGAAGACCTCGGTCGGCACCGCGACCAACCCCGCCCGCTCCGGCAGTGCCGCGCAGAACTCGCGCCCCGACGACCAGCCGAGGTGCGAGATGTCGGAGATCAGGAAGTACGTGCCCTGACACCCGTACGGCGCCAGCCCGGCCCCGGTCAGCCCCGCGGCGAGCAGGTCCCGGCGCTGCTGGAGGTCGGCGGCGAGCTCGGCTGGGTAGCCGTCGTGCTCGGCGAGGGCGACCGCCACCGCCGGCTGCAACGGCGCCGCGGAGGTGTAGCTCAGCCACTGCTTGGCCGCCATCACGGCCGCGACGAGGTCGGCCGGGCCGCTCGCCCACCCCACCTTCCACCCGGTGAACGAGTAGGACTTGCCGGCGCTGGACAGCGTCAGGGTCCGCTCCGCCATCCCCGGGAGGGTCGCCAGCGGCAGGTGCCGGTGCCCGTCGAAGGTGAGGTGCTCGTAGACCTCGTCGGTGACCACCAGCAGGTCGTGCTCCCGGGCCACCGCCGCCACCGCGTCCAGCTCGGACCGGTCCAGCACCCGCCCGGTCGGGTTGTGCGGGGTGTTGAGCAGGATCATCCGGGTGCGCGGGGTGATCGCGGCCCGCAGCGCGTCCGGCTCGAGGCGGAAGTCCGGGGCGCGGAGGGTGACCGGGCGTCGTACCCCACCGGCGAAGTCGACCATCGCCGGGTAGGAGTCGTAGTAGGGCTCGAGCATGACGACCTCGTCACCGGGGTCGACCAGGCCGAGGATCGCCGCGGCGATCGCCTCGGTGCAGCCGGTGGTGACGGTGACCTGGGTGTCCGGGTCGAGATCGATGCCGTAGTGGCGCCGCTGGTGGTCGGCGATCGCGGTCCGCAGCTCCGGGACGCCGGTGCCGGGTGCGTACTGGTTTCGCCCGGTGCGCAGCGCGTCGACGGCGGCGGCGATCACCGCGGCCGGTCCGTCGGCGTCCGGGAAGCCCTGGCCCAGGTTCACCGACCCGGTGCGGACCGCGAGCGCGGACATCTCGGCGAAGATGGTGGTCTCCATCGACCGGACGCGGGCGGCGCCGCGGCGGGAGACTGCTGACTGGGCGGCATCGGCAGGCACGGACCCGACCCTACGCGGGCCACTCGCTAGCCTTCTCCCCGTGACGACCACCGACACCTCCCTCGCCGCCGACATCGACGCCACCTGCCGGTTGACCGGTGAGTTCACGCTGCGCTCGGGTCAGGTGAGCAACGAGTACTTCGACAAGTACCTCTTCGAGGCGGACCCGCTGCTGCTGGCCCGGGTGGCCCGTGAGGTGGCACAGCTGCTGCCGCACGACACCGAGCTCCTCGGCGGCCTGGAGATGGGCGGCATCCCGATCGCCACCGCGGTCAGCCAGCTCGTCGGCCTGCCCTGCCTGTTCGTGCGGAAGAAGGCCAAGGAGTACGGCACCGCCAAGCTCGCCGAGGGACCGGAGTACGCCGGCAAGCGGGTCACCCTGATCGAGGACGTGATCACCACCGGCGGGGCCGTCCGCGACGCCACCCGCGCGCTGCGGGAGAGCGGCGGCATCGTGGAGACCGTGGTCTGTGCGATCGACCGCAGCCCCGAGGACACCAACCCGCTGGCCGACGTCGACCTCGAGGTCCGCCCGGTGCTCACCAAGGCCGAGCTCGACCTCGCCCGCGCCCGGGCCGGCGAGTGAGCGACACCAGGACCTCGTCGCGGTCCCGGCTGCTCCTCCCGCTCGATCTGCTCCGTGGCTTCCTGATCGGCTCGGCCGAGCTGGTGCCCGGCGTCTCGGGAGGCACGGTGGCCCTGGTGACCGGGGTCTACGAGGAGCTGATCGGCTCGGCCTCCCACGCGCTGAGGGCGGTGAAGAGGCTCGTGCTGGGGCCGGACCGGCTGGCCGGGTTCCGCGCCGAGGCGCGCCGTACCGACTGGTGGCTGGTGCTGCCGGTGCTGGTCGGGATGGGCTGCGCCCTGCTCCTCGTGGCAGGCGCGATGGAGGCGTTCGTCACCGACCACCCGGAGCAGGCCCGTGGCCTCTTCCTCGGACTCGTCGCCGCCAGCATCGCGGTGCCGCTGCGGATGGTGCCGCCGGCGCCGGAGGGCGGACGCCCCGGTGTCGGGCTCGGCGTCTTCGTGGTGGCCGCGGTGGCCGCCTTCGTGATGGTCGGGTTCGCCTCGGGCGGCAACGTGGAGGACCCGCCGGCATGGGTGGTCTTCCTGGCGGCCGCGGTGGCGATCTGCGCCCTCGTCGTGCCCGGGGTCTCCGGTTCGTTCTTCCTGCTCGCCGTCGGTCTCTACTCGACCACGCTGGAGGCCGTCGACGAGCGCGACCTGGGCTACCTGGCGGTGTTCGCCGCCGGCGCGCTGGTCGGCCTGGCCTCCTTCGTCCAGCTGCTGAACCACCTGCTCGACAAGCACCGCCGACTCACCCTGCTCGCGATGGCCGGCCTGATGCTCGGGTCGCTCCGAGCGCTGTGGCCGTGGCAGTCCACCGGCAGCGAGGCGAGCCAGGAGGCGCACGGCCCCGGCTCCCTGGTGGCGCCCTACGACCCGGTCGTCGGCCCGGTGCTGCTCGCGCTGGTGGGGGTCGCCGTGGTGGTCGCGCTGATCGCGGTCGAGACCCGCGCCGAGCGCAGGTCGGGCGCCCCGGCGGCCTGAGCCTGGGCCAGGGGAGCGCCCTGCCGGCCCGGGTGGGACGTGCCCGGGGTCAGGAGGCCTCGGAGGTGTCGCCTCCGGTGGGCTTCCCCTCGTCTGCCACCCGCGGCGGTACGGCGAAGCCGGCGATGTCGCGGTCCGGTCGGCCGTCGTGGTCGCGGTCGTCGGCCTCCGGGGCGGTGGTCCGCTTGCGGCGGATGCCCTCCGCCAGCATCAGCAGGCCGCCGAAGACGAAGATCGCGATGATCACGTAGTCGATGTTGTCGCCCAGCCACGGCACCCGCTTGCCGAGGAAGTAGCCGAGCATGGTGATCGAGGCGACCCAGGCGACGGCGCCGACCAGGCTCCACAGGTAGAAGCGGCGGCGGTCCATCCCGGTGACCCCGGCGACGACGGTGATGTAGGTCCGCACGAACGCGACGAAGCGGCCGAGCACCAGCGCCTTGTTGCCGTGCTTGTCGAAGAAGGCCTCGGTCTCCTCGATGTACTTCCGTTTGAACAGCCGCCCTTCGCGCCGGTAGATCGCCGGCCCGATCCTGCGGCCGATCTCGTAGCCGGCGACGTTGCCGCCGAAGGCGGCCGCGATCAGCAGCAGCATGCCGATGAACAGCTCCACCAGCGGCGGGCCGGGGAACACGTCGAGCTGGCCGGTGGCGATGAAGATGCCGAAGGCGAACAGCAGGGCGTCGCCCGGCAGGAACGGGAAGAAGAGGCCGCACTCGACGAAGAGGATCAGCAGGCTGATCCAGATGAACTCGGTGCCGAAGCGCTCCAGCAGCCACTCCGGATCCACCCAGTCGATGCCCATGAACCAGGCGACCCCGGGGATCTGGACGGTCGTCAACCATGACACCAGGACCAGCGGGGCGTGCACGGCACCACCGTACCGGGCCCCTCCGACGCCGCCATCGGGAACTACCCTGAGATCCGTGAGCGACCGGGCGGCGGAGATCGGGGACGGACCGACCGGCCAGGACGAGGAGCGGCGTTCGCCGTACGACCCGATGCCGCACGGGCCCGCCGAGGTCGGAGTGGGGCCGTGGCTCGGCGTGTGGCCCACCGGGCCGGGCAGTGAGGTGTACGACCCTGCGCTGCTGGCCGACGGCGACCGCCGCAATGTCGTCGACCGCTACCGGTACTGGTCGATGGAGGCGATCATCGCCGACCTCGACACCCGCCGTCACGGGTTCCACGTGGCGATCGAGAACTGGCAGCACGACTTCAACATCGGCACCATCGTCCGCTCGGCCAACGCGTTCCTGGCCGCGGAGGTGCACATCGTGGGCAACCGTCGCTGGAACCGGCGCGGGGCGATGGTCACCGACCGCTATCAGCACGTGCGGCACCATCCGGACGTCGACGCGCTGGCCGCCCACCTCGCCGAGCACCCCGACGGCGCGGTGCCGCTGCTGGGGATCGACAACCTGCCCGGCTCGGACCACCTGGAGACCATGCGCCTGCCGCGTCGGGTCTGCTTCCTCTTCGGCCAGGAGGGCCCCGGGCTCTCCGACGCGGCGCGGGCGCGCTGCGACGGCACCTTCTCGATCGCCCAGTTCGGCTCGACGCGCTCCATCAACGCCTCCGCGGCCGCGGCGATCGCGATGCACTCGTGGGTGGTGCAGCACGCCGACCTGAGCAGCGAGGAGGCCTGGCGCGGATGAGCGGGCACGGGCGCGGCTGGGGGAGGACCCTGGCCGCGGAGCTGCGACACGTCGGTCCGCCGCCGGTCACCGTGTGGGGTGCGGTCCGTGCGGGCGTGACGCTGCTGATCGCGCTGACCACGCTGTGGTCGGTCGATGCCCTCGACCTGGGGGCGGCGGCCACGTTCGGCTCGTTCGCCGGGATCTACGGCGGGGCGGCGCCGTACCGGCGGCGGTGGCGGCTGCAGGTGGCCACCGGAGGACTGCTGCTCGCGGCGGTGACCACGAGCACGCTGATCGCGACCGGAGAGGACCGGGCCTGGTGGGCGGTGGTGGCCGGGGCCGCGTGGGCTGCGGTCGGCGCGGCCGCCTCGGACCGCTTCGCCTGGCGCCCGCCCGGCCCCCTCTTCCTGGTCTTCGCCGCGACCACCTGCGCGTCGGTGCCGGTGACCGCCGACCGGGTGCTGTCCGCGATCGCGGTCTGCGCCGCGACCGCCGCCTTCGCGGTCGGGCTCGCCGTCCTCGAGGTCGCGGTCGAGGTACGACGCGGGGCCGACGTCCCCGTGGCCGCACCGCCGATGCCGTCGGCCGATCACCGGCGCCTCCAGGTCGTCCGGTGCGCCGTGGCGGTCGCCCTCGCCGGGGCGCTGATGACGGCGACCGGCTGGGCCCACCCGTACTGGGCGATGGTGGCCGCGGTCGCCCCGCTCACCGCGTTCACCCTGCGTCAGCAGGTGGCCCGCGGCGTGCACCGGGTGCTCGGCACGCTGGCGGGGGTCCTCCTGGCCGGCCTGCTGCTGCTCCTCCCGCTGCCCCCGCTGGGGGTGATCGTGGTGGTGGCGGTGCTGCAGGCCCTGACCGAGCTGGTGGTGACCCGAAACTACGGCCTCGCACTGGTGCTGATCACCCCGTTGGCGCTGCTCGTCACCCACCTGGCCCACCCCGAGCCGCTCGCCGAGCTGCTGGGTTCCCGGCTGGTGGAGACGGTGGCGGGTGCGGCCGTCGGGTTGAGCATCGCCGTGCTGACGCGGGTCCGGCCGGCCGCGGTCAGTCCCGCGGACCGGCCCGCCTGAGGCCGCGCGCAGCCGGGCGTCCTCCCGGAGTCTGTGAAACTGTGGGTCGCAGCAGAGGTCCGTGGCGTCGATGCGGTCGCATCGAGCTGCTTCCAGGGAGTGTGTGACCGGTGGATACTCAATCGTCTGACCGTGAGCGTCTCGACGAGGCGATGGACGGCCTCGGTCGGGTCTACCTGGCGATCGTGGGCCCGTATGCGTCCACCTACGTCGTGCTGAGCCTGGTGCTGACCCGATCGTTGAACACGGGCCACGGGCTGTCCTTCGCCGTTTTCGCGGCCCTCGTCGCGATCACCATGACCGTCGACTGGCGTACCCAGTGGCGCCCCAGCGCATCGGCTCGCAGGCGGCTGGGCGTCGCCTCTGCCGTGCTCGGTGGCGTGGTGGCGCTCGTGGTGGCCCAGCTCACCCGGTAGCGGGCGATCGCGACCTGATCCGGGATCGACACCAGTGTCGGTCCGCCCGTCAGCGCGGCGCTGATGGACCTACCGTCCATCCCAGGGCCGACAACGACAGCGGGCGGTGCCGATCGGAGATCCGGCACCACCCGCAGGGTCGATGGGGGAGGTTCAGGGGGAAGCGGTCACTTCCAGACAGCGGTCTTGGCGCCGAGCACCGGCTTCTTGCCCGGCTTGACGACATAGCTGACGCCGACGGCACCCTTCTTCGACGTGCAGACCTTGTAGGCCCGGCCGACGACCTTGCCGCCGCCGACCCCGGGGACCGAGACGGTCTGCTTGCCGGCGGTGCCGAAGATCTTGTGCACCTTGGCGATCGGCATGCCCTTCTTGACCTTCTTGTACTCGGCCTTGGTCACGCAGCCCTTGGCGGCCCGGTCGGCCCCCCGGTCGGCGGCGTCGGCACCGGGAGCGGCGACGGCGAGGAAGGCGGTGCTGGTCAGGGCGGTGGTCAGGACGGTGGCAGCGATGCGGCGGGTGAACATGGACGCGCAACTACCCCACCCGGAGAGCGTGCCAAACCATCGGCGTCCGATGTGTGTCAGGTCACATCGGGGCCGCGTGCCTCGAGGTCAGCCCGCGGCGGACACCTTCGGCGGCGACCTGCAGCGCGCTGACCAGCCCGGTCCGTCCACGGAGCGAGGCGACGACCACCCCGAGCGCGGCCACCACTTCCTCGCCGCGTCGCACCGGGACGGCGATCGAGCAGGCGCCGAGGGTCATCTCCTCCGCGGTGGTGGCGTAGCCGTCGCGGCGCACGCGGGCGAGCTGCTGCTCCAGCACCGCCGCCGAGGTGATCGTGTACGGCGTCTGCCGGGCCAGGCCGCGCAGCACCCGGTCCCGCACGTCGGCAGGCGCGTGGGCGAGCAGCACCTTGCCCACGCCGGTGGAGTGCAGCGGCAGCCGGGCGCCGACCCGGCTGACCACCGGCACCGAGGCGACGCCGGAGAGCCGGTCCAGGTAGAGCACCTGGTCGCCGTCGCGCTCGGCGAGGTGCACGGTGGCGCGGGTGGTGGCCTGGAGGTCCTGCAGGAACGGGGCGGCGGCCTCGCGCAGGCCGGTCTGTACCGGAGCGAGGAGGCCGAGGTCCCACATCCGGCGGCCGACGACGTAGCGGCCGTCGGCCCCTCGCTCCAGGGCGCCCTCGGCGACCAGGACCCGGACGATCCGCAGGGCGGTGGGCGGGGTCAGCCCGCTGCGGTCGGCGATGTCGGTCAGGCGCAGCCGGCGGTGGTCCCGGTCGAAGGCGGCGAGGACGTCGAGCGTCCGCGTCACCAGGGACGCACCGGGAGCCGACTGTCCAGCCACGACGCGGATTGTATGTCACTCAGTGACATGGATGCCTCGACGGCGTGAGCCCCGTCTCCCTACCGTCACGCCCATGAGCACCCCCGCCTCCACCACCCGGACCCGCGTCGCCATCGTCGGCGGTGGCCCCGCCGGGCTGATGCTGTCCCACCTGCTGCACGTCGCCGGGATCGACTCGGTCGTGGTGGACCACCGGACCGTCGAGACCATCGCGACCACCC
Organism: Nocardioides sambongensis; assembly: GCF_006494815.1. Taxonomy (NCBI): domain Bacteria; kingdom Bacillati; phylum Actinomycetota; class Actinomycetes; order Propionibacteriales; family Nocardioidaceae; genus Nocardioides; species Nocardioides sambongensis. Next base: position 2,845,389 of record NZ_CP041091.1, on the reverse strand, counting down.
ACCGCGCCGGCATCCTCGAGCAGGACAGCGTCCGCCTGCTGACCGACACCGGCGTCGACGGAAGGGTGCTGACCGAGGGTGACCGTCACGGCGGCATCTACCTGCGCTTCGACGGCGCCAGCCACCACATCGACTTCGAGCGGCTGACCGGTGCGTCGGTGTGGCTCTATCCGCAGACCGAGGTCTTCGTCGACCTGCACCGGGCCCGGGTGCGCGACGGCGGCGACGTCCGCTTCGGGGTCAGCGACGTGGCGGTCCGCGACGTCGACACCGCCCCGCTGGTCCACTACCTCGACGCCGAGGGACGCCGCCACGAGATCACCGCGGAGATCGTGGTCGGCGCGGACGGGTCGCGCAGCATCTGCCGCGACCTGGTCTGGCAGGAGGGCGCCGGCCCCGGCCGGGGGCGGTTCGGCCGCGACTACCCCTTCGCCTGGTTCGGCATCCTCTGCGAGGCGCCGAAGAGCGCGCCCGAGCTGATCTATGCCCGCTCCGATCACGGATTCGCGCTGATCAGCCAGCGCACCGAGGACGTGCAGCGGATGTACTTCCAGTGCGACCCCGGCGAGGACCCGCAGGCCTGGTCCGACGAGCGGATCTGGGACGAGCTGCAGCGGCGGCTCGCCGGAACCGACGGCTTCGAGCTGCGCACCGGTCCGGTGATCGAGCGCACGGTGCTCCCGTTCCGCAGCTTCGTGCAGACCCCGCTGCGCCGCGGGCGGTTGCTGCTCGCCGGAGATGCCGGCCACACGGTGCCGCCGACCGGCGCCAAGGGGCTCAACCTGGCGCTGGCCGACGTACGGGTGCTGGCGGAGGTGCTCGAGCTCGCGTTGCTCAAGGGCGAGGAGGACGCGCTCGCGGGCTACACCGAGCGGGCCCTGGGCCGGGTCTGGAAGGCCCAGCACTTCTCCTACTGGATGACGACGATGCTGCACCGCTCCGCGGAGAGCAGCGACTTCGACGAGCAGCGTCAGCTCGGCGAGCTGGCGACGCTGGTCTCCTCCGAGGCCGGGTCCACCTACCTCGCCGAGGGCTACACCGGCTGGCCGTCCTGACCCGGCTGTCCGGGCTGCGCGGGCAGCCGCGCCAGTGACCGGGTGACCCCCTGGGCGGCGACCTGCAGGGCGGCGACCAGCCGGCCGCGGTCGTTGCGCAGGGAGGCGACCACGATGCCGAGCGCAGCCACCACGGCGCCGCGCTGCTCCACCGGCACCGCGACCGAGCACGCGCCCAGACTCATCTCCTCGGCGGTCGTCGCCCACCCGTCCCGCAGCACCCGCGACAGCTGGCGGCGCAACGTCCCCGGCTGGGTGATCGTGTACGGCGTCGCCGCCGTCAGGTGGGCCAGCACCTCCGCCTGCACCTCCGCCGGCGCGTGGGCCAGCAGCACCTTCCCGACGCCGGTGGTGTGCAGCGGGAGCCTCGACCCGATCGTGCTGACGATGGGCACCGAGGCGCTGCCGCGGAGGCGGTCGACGTAGAGCACCTCGGTGCCGTCGCGCACGGCGAGGTGGACGGTCGCCCGGGTGGCGCCGAACAGGTCGTGCAGGTACGGCGACGCCGCCTCCCGCAACCCGGTCTGCACCGGGGCCAGCAGGCCGATGTCCCACAGCCGCCGCCCGACCACGTAGTCGCCGGCCGGCGTCCGGACCAGCGCCCCGAACGTGACGAGCTCGGCGACCAGACGGTGCGCGGTGGGCAGCGGAAGGTCGGCGCGCACGGCGAGCTCGGTCAGGCCGAGCCGCCGATGGCCCTCGTCGAAGGCGGCCAGGAGCGACAGCGCCCGCGAGGTGACGCTGCTCCCCTGGGAGCTGCTGTTGCCGGCCACGCTCCCAGTGTGCCGGGATCGCCGCGGTGGTTCCACTGGCCGGAAGCCGACCCCGGGGGTGGGCCGGGCTCGTCGGACCGACGGGACGGGCGTGCCCGACTCACTCCTCGGCAGGCCGGTCGGGCACGGTGGCCAGCGCCGCGACTGCGAGCAGCGCGGCGATCGCGAAGGCGTAGAAGCCCCACGGGTAGGCGATCCCGGCGGTGACCAGGGCGCCACCCAGGGACGGGCCGACGATGGCGCCGACCCGGCCCACGCCGGCGGACATGCCCAGGGCGGTGCCCCGCATGCGAGCCGGGTAGAGCTTGGAGACGAAGGCGTAGACGAGCACCTGCGCGCTGAACACGAAGATGCCGGTCAGCAGCACCGCCAGGTAGACCAGGGCCCGGCTCTCCATCTTGATCGAGAGGAGTGCGAGGAAGACCGCGGCGAGTGCGAACCAGGTCAGCACGGTGACCTTGTTGCCGCGCGCGTCCGAGATGGACCCGGCGACCAGCAGTCCGATCACCGCGCCGAGGTTGAGCACCAGCAGCAGGGAGGTGCCGGCGGAGATCGAGTAGCCGGCCTCGCCCATGATCTTCGGCAGCCAGGTGTTGAGCCCGTAGACCAGCAGCAGGCCCATGAACGAGGCGACCCACAGGCCGATGCTGATCCGCAGGTAGCGGCCGCGGACCACGTCGGAGGGTCGGGCACGGTGCGCCTGCTCCTGCGTCGTACCGCTGCGGGCGGCGAGGTAGGTCGTCGACTCGGGCAGGCGCGCCATCATCAGCGGTACGACGGCGAGGCCGGCCAGTCCGCCGATCACGAACATCGCCTCCCAGCCCCAGGCGTCGATCACCCAGAGGGCGAGCAGGGCGGTGAGCACGGCGCCGACGTGGTAGCCGGTCATCATCCGGGTGGTCGCGGCACCGGCGCGCTCGGTCGGCGCGTGCTCGCTGATGTAGGCCAGCGCGGTGGGCAGGCACGCACCGAGGCCGAGCCCGGCGAGGAAGCGCAGGGTGGTGAACTGGGTGACGTTCTCCGCGAGCGGGATGGCGAGGGTGAGCACGGAGAAGACCGCGACGCTGATGATCAGGCTCCGCCGCCGGCCGAACCGGTCGGTCAGCGGCCCGATGGTGACCGCGCCGAGTCCCACGCCGACCAGGCCGAGCGTGGAGGCGGTGGTCAGCGAGGCGTCGGTGAACCCGAGGTCGCCGCTCTCGGAGAGCACCGGGATGACGGCGCCGAGCACCACCAGGTCGAACCCGTCGAGGGCGACTGCCATCCAGCAGAGGGCGACCGGCCAGGAGAGCCCGCCTCCCTTGCCGGCGCGGGCCGGGGTCGGCGCGGTTGTCGAGTGCGACACGTGTTTTCTCCTCTCGTCACCGCCCGAGCGGTTCCGGGCACGGCGGTGTGCATCCTCAACGTGGCCTGTGGAACGTGGCGTGTGCCACGAAGGACTTCCGCTGGGTGAAAGTCACTCCTCGTCGCGCGGGAGGCCGACCGGCAGAGTGCGGTTCGTGGAAGAGACCGTGGCACCGCAACCGGACCCCGACCGGCACCCCGTCACCGGGCTGGAGACCCAGGCCGTGATCGATGCCGAGATCACTCGGATCGCGCACGACTACGAGCAGTCCGGCGGTTCGGAGACCCAGCCGCGGCTGGACTACCCGCCGTACCGCTCGAGCCTGTTGCGCCACCCGACCAAGGACCTGCAGCACGCGGACCCCGAAGGCATCGAGCTGTGGGCCCCCTGCTTCGGCGAGCGCGACATCGACCCGCTGGAGGCGGACCTCACCATCCAGCGCGACGGCGAGCCGATCGGCGAGCGGATGGTCGTGGCCGGCCGCGTGCTCGACGGCGACGGCCGTCCCGTACGACGCCAGCTGGTCGAGATCTGGCAGGCCAACGCCGGGGGGCGCTACGTGCACAAGCGCGACCAGCACCCGGCTCCGCTGGACCCGAACTTCACCGGCGTCGGTCGTTGCCTGACCGACGACGAGGGCAACTACCGCTTCACCACGATCAAGCCGGGTCCCTACCCGTGGCGCAACCACCACAACGCCTGGCGTCCGGCGCACATCCACTTCTCCCTGTTCGGCACCGAGTTCACCCAGCGCCTGGTGACCCAGATGTACTTCCCCGGCGACCCGCTCTTCGCGCTCGACCCGATCTACCAGACCATCGTCGACCCGTCGGCCCGCGCGCGGCTGCTGGCGACCTACGACCACGACCTGACCCAGCACGAGTGGGCCACCGGCTATCGCTGGGACATCGTGCTGACCGGCAGCCACCGCACCCCGCTGGAGAGCGACGTCGAGGAGGGCCTGTGAGCACCCCGATCCCCACCCCCGGACAGACGGTCGGACCGTTCTTCCACTACGCGCTGCCCTACCCCGGGGACCGGGACCTGGTGGCGCCCGGCACGCCCGGGGCGATCCTGCTGTACGGCGTGGTGCGGGACGGCGCCGGCAACGGCGTGCCCGACGCGATGATCGAGATCTGGCAGGCGGACCCGTCCGGCCGGGTGCCGCGGGCCACCGGGTCGCTGCGTCGCGACGGCTTCGCCTTCACCGGGTTCGGCCGGTCCAGCACGGACCGCACCGGCCGCTACACCTTCACCACGCAGCGGCCGGGTGCGGTCGGTGGCGCACTGCCGTTCTTCGCCGTGACCGTCTTCGCCCGCGGCCTGCCCAACCGGCTGTTCACCCGCGCCTACCTCCCGCTCGCGGACGACGCCACCCCCGATGCGCTGCTCGCCGCCGCCGGTGACCGCTCCGAGGTGCTGCTCGCCCGGGAGGACCCGGAGATCCCCGGCGCGCTGCGCTTCGACATCACGTTGCAGGGCGAGGGGGAGTCGATCTTCCTCGCCTTTCCGGGACACTCGGGGGCGTGACCTCGTTGTGGTGGCCCGGTGACCACCGGGCCGGTGACCTGCTCTCCGACCGAGCCCTGCTGCACGCGATGGCGGCCGCGGAGGCCGCGTGGAGCGCTGCGCTGGCCGATGCCGGCATCGCGCCGGCGGAGGCCGCCGTGGAGACCTCGGTCGCGATCGGCCTCGCGGACCGGCTCGACATCGACGCCCTCGCCCGGGACGCCGAGTCGGGCGGCAACCCGGTGATCGGACTGGTCGCCGCGCTGCGCCGCGAGCTGCCGGAGCCGGCCGGCTCCTGGCTGCACCGCGGCCTCACCAGCCAGGACGTCTTCGACACCGCGGCGCAGCTCTGCCTGCGGGACGCGGTCGCTGCGGTCCGCGCCGACCTCACGGTCCAGGTGGAGCGCCTGACCGCCCTCGCCGAGGAGCACCGGCACACCCCGTCGCTCGCCCGGACCCTCACCCAGCCCGCGATGCCGACCACGTTCGGGCTGAAGGCCGCCGACTGGCTCGCAGGCCTGCTCGACGCCGGTGCGCGGGTCACCGAGCTGGACTTCCCGGTCCAGCTCGGCGGAGCCGCGGGCACGCTGGCGGCGCTGGTCGAGCTCGCCGGCCCCGACCGGGCCGGCCTCGACCGGGCGCGCATGGCCCGCGCGAGCTGGTCGCGGCTGCTGGGTCTGGCCGCATCCGGGCCGTGGCACACCCGCCGGGGACCGGTCACCCGCAGCGGCGACGCCCTGGTCGGCCTCGCCGGCGCCTGGGGCCGCATCGCCAACGACGTCCTCGTCCTCGGACGCCCGGAGATCGGCGAGCTCGCCGACGGGTCGGCCGGCGGCTCGTCCACCATGCCGCACAAGGCGAACCCGACGCTGGCCGTGCTGGTGCGTCGTCACGCCCTGGCCGCCCCCGGTCACGGCGCCACGCTGCACGCGGCGGCGGCCGCGCAGGTCGACGAACGTGCCGACGGCGGCTGGCACGCGGAGTGGTCGGCGCTGTCGACGCTGGGCCGGCACAGCGTCGTCGCCGCCGGCCAGGCCACCGACCTGTTGGCCGGGCTGCGGGTGCACACGGACCGGATGGCCGCCGCCCTGGACGCCTACGGCGAGGCCCTGCTGTCCGAGCAGCGCACCATGGCCGGGCTCGCCGGACGACCGGCGGCCCCCGGCTACCGCGGACTGACCGACGACCTCATCGACGAGACCCTGAGCCGCGCCCGGACGTGGCTCGCCCAGGAGGAGCACCCGTGACCATCACCACCGTCCACCTCGGCGGCGAGCCGGGCAAGCCGCTGCTCGTGCTCGGCCCTTCGCTGGGCACCTCGGTCGCCACCCTCTGGGGCCAGGTCGCCGCCCGGCTCGACGGCGACTTCCACCTGGTCGGCTGGGACCTGCCCGGCCACGGGTACAACCGGTCGCCTGTCGCCGGGGCCACCACGGTCGCCGAGATCGCCGCCGACCTGCTCGCCGCGCTCGACCGGCTCGACGGCGACGGGTCGGGGGAGCCGCCGCGGTTCCACTACGCCGGCGACTCGGTGGGAGGTGCGGTCGGGCTCCAGCTCCTGCTCGACGCGCCGGACCGGGTCCGCACGGCCACCCTGTGCTGCTCGGCCGCCCACTTCGGCGGGCCCGAGGCGTGGCAGGAGCGGATCGCCACGGTCACCGCGTCGGGCACCCCGGCCCTGATCTCCTCCTCCGCCGAGCGCTGGTTCGCCCCCGGGTTCCTGGACCGGCAGCCGGACGTCGGCTCGGCCCTGCTGCACGGCCTGGCCGACGCCGACGACGCCGGCTACGCCGCGGTCTGCGGCGCGATCGGCGGGTTCGACGTCCGGGAGCGGCTCGGCGAGATCGGCACGCCGGTGCTCACCATCGCCGGTGCCGTCGACCAGGCCACGCCGCCGGACCGGCTCGCCCTGGTCGCCGAGCGGGTACGACGCGGGCGCGCCGTGGTGCTGGAGGACGTGGCCCACCTCGCCCCGGCCGAGGCCCCCGTCGAAGTCGCCCGGCTGCTCCGCGAGCACGCCCTCAGCGCCGACCCCGCCGCCGACCCCGCCGTCGGTCCCGCCGCCCCGGTCGACCGGGGCGCGGCGACGGTCTCCGAGGTGCGCGAGGCCGGGATGGCGGTGCGCCGCGAGGTCCTCGGTGACGCCCACGTCGACCGGGCGACCGCCGCCGCGACGCCGCTGACCGAGGAGTTCCAGCGGTTCATCACCGAGTACGCGTGGGGCGGTGTGTGGACCCGGCCGGGCCTGGACCGACGCTCCCGGTCGATGATCACCCTCACCGCGCTGATCGCCCTCGGCCACCACGAGGAGCTGGCGATGCACCTGCGCGCGGCCCGCCGCAACGGGCTGAGCACCGACGAGATCAAGGAGGTGCTGCTGCAGTCGGCGATCTACTGCGGCGTGCCCGCGGCCAACACCGCCTTCCGGATCGCCCAGCAGGTGCTGTCCGAGACCACCGACTGACCCGCCGAGAGGTCACCCACCACTCGCCGAGAGGTCGGGGAGTGGACCCCGAGAGGTCGGTCGCCACTCGCCGAGAGGTCAGGAAGACGGCCTCGAGAGGTCAGGGGGCGAGATCGGTCGGCGCCCCCTTGAGCTCGATGCTGATCTGGTCGGCGTCGACGACCCGGAGCGCGCGGGTCAGGCTCTCGGGGTCGAACAGGCCGTCGTCGCGGGCGTCGAGGAGGGTGTCGCGCTGGGCCCGGAGCATCGCCAGGGTCAGCGCCATCGACGGGTCCGGTCCGCTCCACCCGGTCCGTACCTCCTCGCCGGTCGCCCGCAGCAGGGTCAGCAGGCGGCCGCGTTCCTCGACGGCCTGGACCTCGGCATCCGCCTCGGCCCGGACGTCGCTGCCGATCCACCGCAGCACCGGGGCCAGGGTGCCGCCCTGCACCAACAGCGATCCGGCCGCGGTCAGGAACGCGATCAGCACCAGCAGCGCCCGCGCCGGGGTGTCCTCGGGGAGGGTCTGCGCCGCGGCGACGGTCACCGCCCCCGCATCCCGGCCCAGACCAGGATGGTCCCTTCCCGCCAGCGCAGCGGCGAGGCCAGCAGGTAGTCGATGTCGGCGAGCCCGCGGCGGACCCGGGTGGCGAACCGCTCGCGATGCTCGGGCGAGGAGACGCGGCCGGCCGCCCGCGGATCGCTGAACAGCGGCTCGTCCTGCTCGAGGCGCTCCCGCATCACGTCGAGACGCGGCTTGAGCGCCATCTGCCGGCGGGCCCGCCGGTGCAGCCCGACCAGCAGCAGGGCGACGTACGCCGCCCGCACCAGCAGGGTGAGCGCCAGGGCGCCGGCGGCGACCGCGAACGCGGTGTCCAGCCCCTGGCCGGTCTCGCGGACCTCCTCGATGATGCCGAACAGCTCCAGCCCCATCAGCAGGAAGACCCCGCCCTCCAGCACCAGCTCGACGGTGCGCCAGCTCTGGGCGTCGGAGAGCCGGTGCTGGGGCGGCAGCAGTCGGGGAGCCCGGTGGCCGGTGACCAACCCGGCCACCACCGCGGCGACCAGGCCGGAGGCGCCGAGCAGCTCGGCCGGGATGGAGGCCAGGAACGGGACCGTGAACGAGAGCACGGTGTTGACCGTCGCGTCGGGCACCCGCGACCGCACCCGCAGGTTGAGCACGCCGACCGCGATGCCGATCACGACGGCGACGACGACCGCGAACACGAAGTCGCCGATCACCCCGAGCGCCGAGACCGACACCGATGCACCGGCCACCGCGCTGCGCAGCAGCACCAGCGCGGTGGCGTCGTTGAGCAGGCTCTCGCCCTCCAGTACGGCGACGACCCGCGGCGAGGCGCCCAGACGCTTGATGATCGAGGTGGCGACCGCGTCGGTCGGGCTGACCACCGCGCCGAGCGCGATGCCCCACCACAGGTCGAGCCCCGGGACCACCCAGGAGAAGAAGAGCCCGAGCACCACCGAGCTGAGCACCACCAGCACCACCGACAGGCCGCCGATCGACCGGAGCTCGCGCCGGAAGCTCATCGCGGGCATCGAGACGGAGGCGGAGTAGAGCAGCGGCGGGAGGACCCCCGCGATGATCCACTCCGGGTCGACCTCGATCGGCGGCACCGCCGGCACGAAGCTGACCGCGATGCCCAGAGCGACCAGGAGCAGCGGCGCGGCGATCCGGACGCGCGGAGCGAGGGCGGCGGTGGCGGCGATCACCAGCAGGCTGGCGACCGCGACGATCAGGACCTCCATCCGCACAGCCTCCCGCACCGGGCGCCGGGACCCGGCGAGGCGCGGTCCGGGTCCTCACCCGCCCGACGCCCGGCTCACTCCCGGTCGGCCGTGGCCAGCAACGTCCGCAGCCGCTCCATCGCCCGCGACGAGTGGCTCTTCACCGTCCCCTCGGAGATGCCCAGCTCGGCCGAGGTCTCCGCGACACTGAGGTCCAGCCAGTGCCGCAGCACCACGACCTTGCGCTGCATCTGCGGCAGCTCCTGGAGCGCGTCGATCAGCGCCGAGCGCTCGGCGTGGTCCGGACCGGTCGTGCTCGTCTCCTCGCGCCGGTCCGACGCGACCGCGTCCAGCACGGCCGCCTCCCGCCGCCAGGGGCGGCGGCGCTCGTCCAGGTTGGTGCGCACGATGATCTGCCGCACGTAGGCGTCGGGGTGCGAGGCGCGCTGGACCTTCGGCCAGGCGAGGTACACCTTGGTCAGCGCGGTCTGCAGCACGTCCTCCGCGGTGTGCCAGTCGCCGCAGATGGCATAGGCGATCCGCCGCAGGTGTGCCTGGCGGGAGGTGACGAACTCGACGTACGCCGCATCCCGCTCCGCGCGCCGGGCGCTCACAGCATCCCCTCCCCGGAGTCGGTTCCGGCCCGGAGGTGCTCGGTCAGCGCCGCCCAGGTGGGCGCGGGCAGCGTCGCGGCGTCGACCGGGATCACCTGCATCGAGGGTCCGGTGCCGCGGACCACGGCGAACCAGATCTCGCCGTCGCGCTCCACCTTCGCGTAGCGGTCTCCCTGCTGGGTGTAGCCGGGGATCGGGTCGGCGTCGCGCACCGCCAGCAGTCGCACACCGTCGACGGCGACCAGGTCGCCCCGGGCGTCCTCGGTCACCAGCGGATGACCGGCGTCGTCGGAACGGCCCTCCCCGCCGCCGGAACCGCCCTCCCCGCCGACGGATTCCGGGGCGGTCAGCGCGACCATCGATGTCAACCAGTCGTCGAACTCGGCGAACGCCTTGCCCGGCCCGTCGGCCGACGCCGAGGCCTGCAGCCCTCCGCCCGGGGCGCGCAGCAGGTCCACCAGCATCCAGCGGGTCCGTTCCCCGTCGGAGAGGACCAGCCCGACCGACCGTTCGGGAGCACCCACCCCGAGCGGGTTGGGGACCCGGCGCAGCACCGTCCAGCCGTCCTTGACCACGACCCCGCCGTCCGCGTCGAAGGCCGCGGGGAACCGGTGGGAGACCAGACGCTGCGGGTCCTGCGCCCTGCGCGCCGGATCGCCGGGTGAGGCGTCCGTGGTCGCCTCGGCGCTCGGGTTCGTCGCAGCCGGGACCCGGTCGACGGCCTCGCGGCCGGGACCGGCGGCGCCGGTGGCCCAGGTCACCGCGACGAGGGCCGCGGTCGCCGTACCGGCGGCCAGGCAGGTGGCGACGCGTCGACGGCGCAGCGCACGGCGCCCGTGCGCGAGGTGGTCGGTGGCGGGGATCAGCGGCGGCTCGGCGCCGAAGCCGTCCTCGAGGGCCTCGCGCAACGCACGGTCGGTGCTCATGATGGGTAGACGCGCGGCGGGCCCGGTCCGGTTGCCAACCCGGTGGCTGCGATCGCGCCGGTGCCACCTCGGGGACATGCCCTAGGGTCGGAGCCGACCCAGGTCCCGTGCCGCAGGAGACACACCCATGCCGATCGCCACCCCTGAGAAGTACGCCGAGATGCTCGACACGGCGAAGAACAACGCGTTCGCCTACCCTGCCATCAACGTCTCGTCCTCACAGACGCTGAACGCCGCGCTCAAGGGCTTCGCCGACGCGGGCTCCGACGGGATCATCCAGATCTCCACCGGCGGCGCCGAGTATCTGTCGGGCCCCTCGGTCAAGGACATGGTCTCCGGCTCCGTCGCGTTCGCCGCGTTCGCGGCCGAGGTGGCGAAGAGCTATCCGGTGAACATCGCGCTGCACACCGACCACTGTCCCCAGGACAAGCTGGACGGCTTCGTCCGCCCGTTGCTGGCGATCTCCGCGGAGCGGGTCGCCCGCGGCGAGGCCCCGCTCTTCCAGTCGCACATGTGGGACGGCTCCGCGGTGCCGCTGGAGGAGAACCTGTCCATCGCCGCCGAGCTGCTCGAGAAGTGCATCGAGGCCAGGATCATCCTGGAGATCGAGGTCGGTGTGGTCGGCGGCGAGGAGGACGGCGTCGAGAACGAGATCAACGAGAAGCTCTACTCCACGCCCGAGGACGCGATCGCCACGGCGAAGGCACTCGGTCACGGCGACCGCGGCTACTACATGACCGCGCTGACCTTCGGCAACGTGCACGGCGTCTACAAGCCGGGCAACGTCAAGCTGCGCCCCGAGGTGCTCAAGTCCGCCCAGGAGGCGGTCACCGCCGAGTTCGGCCTCGAGGAGGGCGCCAAGCCGTTCCACCTGGTCTTCCACGGCGGCTCCGGGTCGTCGGCCGAGGAGATCGCCGCCGCGGTCGACTACGGCGTGGTCAAGATGAACGTCGACACCGACACCCAGTACGCGTTCACCCGCCCGGCCGCCGCGCACATGTTCAGCAACTACGACGGCGTGCTCAAGGTCGACGGCGAGGTGGGCAACAAGAAGGCCTACGACCCCCGCGCCTGGGGCAAGGCCGCCGAGGCGGGGATGGCTGCGCGGGTCGTCGAGGCCTGCCAGCACCTGCGCTCGGCCGGCACCACGATCGGGTGAGCACCGGCCCCACCACCCCCGCCGCGCCGGTCGCCTGGCCCGACGGCCTGCCGACCGCGGCGGAGATCGACGCGGCCGCCGCGACGCTCGCCGGCGTGATCGATCCGACCCCGCTGCAGCCGGCGCCGCGGCTCTCCGCGCTGACCGGCTGCGACGTGTGGCTCAAGCGGGAGGACCTCACCCCGGTGCGCTCCTACAAGGCCCGCGGCGCCTACAACGTCGTGGCCGGGCTGAGCGACGAGGCCAAGGCGGCCGGGGTCACCTGCGCCTCCGCGGGCAACCATGCCCAGGGAGTGGCCTTCGCGTGCGCGCGGGCAGGGGTGCGGGCGACGATCTTCCTGCCCCGCACCACACCCCGGCAGAAGCGCGACCGGGTGGCCGCGCTCGGCGGCTCGTACGTCGATGTGGTGATCGCCGGGGACACCTACGACGACTCCGCGGTCGCCGCCGCCGAGTACGCCGAGGCGTCCGGGGCGACCGTGCTGCCCGCCTTCGACCATCCCGGGGTGATCGCCGGGCAGGGCACGGTGATGGCCGAGATCCTCGCCCAGCTCCGTGAGGCCGGCCGTCGGCTGGACCACGTCGTCGTGCCGGTCGGCGGCGCCGGGCTGCTCGCGGGGGCGATGACCTACCTCGCGGCGCACGCGCCGGAGGTGGTGGTGCACGCCGCCGAGCCGGCCGGAGCCGCCTCGCTGGCGGCCGCGCTGGAGGCCGGCGCCCCGGTCGCCCTGACCACGGTCGACCAGTTCGTCGACGGCGCCGCCGTGCGGCGGGTCGGCGACCTGACCTTCGCCGTGGTGCGGGCGGCCGCCGACCGCCGGCCGCGCTCCCACGCGGTGCTGCTCCCGGTCTCGGTGCCGGAGGGTGAGATCTGCGTCGAGATGCTCGACCTCTACCAGACCGACGGGATCATCGCCGAGCCCGCCGGCGCGCTGGCCTCCGCGGCGCTGCGGATCAGCGGCCATTCACCGACCGGCGACCCGGCCGACCACCTGATCGGCGCCGGACGGACCGTGGTCTGCGTGGTCTCGGGCGGCAACAACGACGTCTCCCGCTATGCCGACATCGTGGAGCGAGCGCTGGTGCACGAGGGGCTCAAGCACTACTTCCTGGTCGAGTTCCCCCAGGAGCCCGGCGCCCTGCGACGCTTCCTCGACGACGTGCTCGGTCCCGACGACGACATCACGCTCTTCGAGTACACCAAGCGCAACAACCGCGAGACCGGCCCGGCCCTGGTGGGCATCGAGATGGCGCACCGCGACGACCTGGACGGCCTGGTCGCCCGGATGGAGGCCTCCCGGCTGCGGGTGCAGCGGGTCGACCCCGGCAGCCCGCTCTTCGGCTTCGTCAGCTGACGCCGGTCGCGGCGGCGCCGGCCGGGTCGGGAGTCGCCGCGGCGCGATACCCCGCGTGCCGGGGAGCCTCGTAGAAGAGCACCGCGACGAGGCCCACGGCGTACATCGCCAGCGGCAGGTACATCGCCTGCTGCATCGACTCGGCGAAGGGTGCCTGGAGGAAGGAGGGCAGCTGGGTCGCGCCACCCTCCGGCGACCCGCCGCCGGCCAGGCCGTGGGCGGAGAGCCGGGCGTCCATCAACACGGCGATGGCGGCCGCGCCGAGCACCGAGCCGACCTGCCGGGTCGCGTTGTAGACGCCGGCGCCGGCGCCGGCCAGCCGCAGCGGCAGGTTGCGGTTGGCGGTCGCCGCGGTGGGCGCCCAGATGCAGGCGTTGCCGATACCGATGATCGCCATCGGGACGGCCACCTCCCACACCGCCGTGTCGGCGTCGATGCGCCAGGTCAGCAGCGCGAAGCCGATCAGGCTGACCGCGAAGCCGAAGCCGGTCACCACGCGGGGGTGCACCTGGTCGGTGAGGTCGCCGACGGGCTTGGCGAGCAGGATGGACATGGCTGCCATCGGCAGCATCAGCAGCGCGGACTCGGTGGGGGAGTAGCCGTGCACGGCCTGGGCCCACAGCATCAGCGGGAAGCCCATCGAGGCCCCGATCGAGCCCATGCAGGTGATCGCCACGTTGGACACCGAGAAGTTGCGGTCCTTGAACAGGCCCAGCGGCACCAGCGGCTCCGGCGCCCGCCGCTGCCAACCGACGAAGGCCCCATCAGCACCACGCCGCCGAGGATCATCGCGATGATCCACCCGGCCCAGTCCTGCTGGTCGCCCTCCTGGATGCCGAAGCACAGCAGGAACATCGCGCTGCCCGAGAGCGCCACCCCGATCCAGTCGAACCGGTGCGCGTGGGTCGGCAGCGAGGGCACCAGGCGCCAGGCGGCGGCCAGCGCGATCAGACCGACCGGCACGTTGACGAAGAAGATCCACTCCCAGCCCAGGCCGTCGGTGAGGACGCCGCCCAGGATCGGGCCGACCACCATCGCCGCGCCTGCGGTCGCGCCCCACACGGCCATCGCCTTGCCCCGCTCGGCAGCGGGGAAGATCCGGGTGATGATCGCCATCGTCTGCGGCGTCATCATCGAGGCGCCGAAGCCCTGGACCACCCGGGCCAGGATCAGCGCGCCGATCGTGGTGGTCAGGCCGCACCACAGCGAGGCGAGCGTGAAGACGACCAGCCCGGCCAGGTAGAGCCGCTTGGAGCCGTAGCGGTCGCCCAGGCGACCCATGATCAGCACCGGCACCGCGTAGGCCAGCATGTAGGCGCTGGTCACCCAGACCACCTCGTTCACCGAGGCGTCGAGCTCCTCGATGATCGTCGGCGTCGCCACCGTGACGATGGTCAGGTCCACCAGGATCATGAAGAAGCCGATGACCAGCGCCCACAGGGCGGGCCACGGGTTGGCGGGGGTGTCGGCGGCGGGGGCGGGCGCCGCGGCGGAGGGATTCTGGGTCACGTGGAGCACTCAACACCCGACCATGGACAATCCATTCCATGACCAACCCACCGATCGGATCCGACCTGATGGCGGGCCCCCCGCCGACCCTGCTCCCCGCCGATCCCGCCGCGGAGGCGCTGGCCTCCGGGGAGGCGGCCGTGGACGTCGTACGACGTATGCCGGCGTCGCCGCTGGCCTGGGCCACGCTGGCCGACGAGGCCTCCGGTGAGGGCGCCGACCCGGTGACCGTCTACGCCTACGCGCGGGTCGGCTACCACCGCTCGCTGGACCTGCTGCGCCGCAACGGGTGGAAGGGCCACGGCCCGGTGCCGTGGGACCACGAGCCCAACCGCGGGTTCCTGCGCTGCCTGGCGCTGCTGGTCACCGCCGCCGGTGCGATCGGCGAGGAGGACGAGCGGGAGCGCTGCGCGGCGTTCCTGCGCGACTCCAGCCCCGCCGCGTACGACGCCCTGCTGGGCTGACCCTGAGCGAGCAGCCGGCCGGGGCGGCCCGCCGTCCGCCGCGGTCGCTGTGGATCGTCGCGGGGGCCGTCTACGCCGCCACCGCGCTGGTGCTGTGGTGGGTCGGGGCCGCGTCGCCGGTCCTCTTCGCCGCCCTGCTGGCCGGCGGGGTGCTGGCGTGGCGGGCTCCGACCCCGCTCGCGCTGCCGGAGCCGGCGCGGGTCGGCGGGCTCTGCCTGGTCGGTGTCGCGGCCGGGTCCAGCCTCGACGAGGACGTGCTGGACACCGTCCTCGGCGACCCGGTGCTGGTGCTCGGCTGCGTCCTGGCCACGCTGGCGGTCTCGCTGCTGGTCGGTCAGGTGCTGCGCCTGGACCGCGACGTGGACGGTGCCACCGCGGCCTTCGCCTCGGTCGCCGGCGGCGCCTCGGGGGTGGCGCTGACCGCCCGCGAGTTCGGGGCGGACGAGGCCACGGTGATGGCGGTGCAGTATCTGCGGGTCGTGGTGGTGCTGGTCAGCGTCCCGCTGGTGGCGCCGCTGCTCGGCGACGCCGGTGGGGCCGTGCTCCCCGACGAGGCGCCGACGGACCTGGTCTCCCAGCACCTGTTCACCGGCTGCGCGGTGCTCGGCGGCCTGCTGCTGGCGCGGCTGATCCGCTTCCCGGCGGCCCCGATCCTGTGGTCGCTGGTGGTCGCCAGCGCGCTGGAGCTCTCGGGTTGGTTCGCCGACGCGCGGGTGCCGGGATGGGTGGTCGCCGTCGGCTTCACCGTGGTCGGTGCGAACGTGGGCCTGAGCTTCACTCCCGATCGGCTGCGGCGGCTGTCCCGGCTGCTGCCGCTGGCACTGGTGCAGGTGGCACTGACAGTGCTGGCCTGCGGTGCGATTGGCCTGGTGTTCGCGGACGCGCTGGGCATCCCCGGATCGACGGCTACCTCGCCACCACGCCCGGCGGGCTGCCCGCGGTGGTCGCCGTCGCGGTCGACTCCGGCGAGCAGATCGGGCTGATCCTCACCCTGCAGTTCGTCCGGGTCTTCCTGGCGATCGCGCTCACCCCGCTGATCGGCCTCCTGGTCCGCCGCCGCCCGGGTTGAATCGGGCCTCCGGCCCCGTCGAGTCGGCCTTTCGGGCCCGTCGAGTCGGCCTTTCGGGCTCGTCAGCGAGCGATCAGGCCGGGACGGTCAGCAGCGTCCGCACCCGCTCCGCCCCCAGCGCCGCGAACAGCGTGGGCAGCCGCGGACCGCGCTCGGCGGCGACCAACAGCTGGTAGAGCAGCCGGAAGAAGGTCTTCTGGTCCGCCTTCACCTCGTCGGTGGGCGCGTCGTCGAGGCTCAGCCCGCGGGCCAGCTTCGGCACGCCGTAGATCAGCGCGGTGAGCTCGTCGCCGGCCTGGACCGTGTCGAACGAGTCGGGCAACCGGTCCACCAGGATCTGCAGCCACCGTGACTCGTCGTCGGAGAGTGCGCCGAGGCGCTCGGCGTCCGGGGACTCGCGGACGGTGGTGCGGTCCTCGGGGTCGACGTACGACGTCATCCAGGTGGCCGCCTTGGAGAGCCGCGGCTCCAGGTCGTCCACCGAGTCGTGCGCATGGCCGACGTTGCCGACGGTGCTCGAGATCAGGTCCAGCGACCCGGCGGTGACGTCGGCGACCGAGGAGAGCAGCCGGAACGGCACGACCACCTTCGGGGTCGCCAGCCGCCCCGCGGAGCCGGTGGCCGACGCCCGCTCCCAGGCCAGCACGGCGGCGTCCCGCTTCTCCGGGATCGCGGCCTTCTTGGTGAGCGCGTCCCACTCGTCGTAGAGGCGCAGGACCTCCTGCCCGAAGTCGACGTTGAACGCCTGCTTCGGCTGACGTCGCACATAGAGCCACCGCAGGATCGGCGCCTCCAGGATGCGCAGCGCCTCGGCCGCGGTGGGCACCCCGCCCTTGGACGAGGACATCTTCGGCATCCCGGCGACACCCACGAACGAGTAGCCCACGAACGACGGGGCGCTGCCGCCGAAGACCGGGCCGACCAGGTCCTTGCCGACCGTGTACGACGACCCCGGGCTGGCGTGGTCGACCCCGCCCGGCTCGAAGTGGACCCCTCGAAGGTCCAGCGCATCGGCCAGTCGACCTTCCACACCAGCTTGCCCTCGTCCTGGGTGGCCAGGTTGGTGACGAAGGAGCCGCCGCAGACGTCGCAGGTGTAGCCGAGGTCGGTGGTCTCGTCGTCGTAGGAGGTCAGGGTGACCGTGTCCCGGCCGCAGCCGCGGCAGTAGGGCTTGAACGGGAACCGGGCCAGGTCCTCGCTGGCGCCGTGCCCGGTGTCGTCGTCCTCGGCGGTGGACTCGCCCTCGCCCTCGACGGCCGCCGGCTTCTTGGTGCGGTAGCGGGCGAGCACCTTCTCGATCTCGCCGCGCCGCCGGACCGCGGTGAGCACCTGCTCCCGGTAGGTGCCGGCGGTGTACATGGTGGTCTGGTCGACCTCGACCATCTCGCAGCCCATCGCGGCCAGCGCGGAGCGCAGCGGTGCCTTGTAGCGCTCGGCCCAGTTGGCGAACTCGCCGGTCGGGTCGGGCACGGCGGTCAGCGGCCGTCCGATGTGGTCGTTCCACGACGGGTCGACGCCGGCCGGCACCTTGCGGAACCGGTCGTAGTCGTCCCAGCTGTGCAGGTGGCGCACGTCGATGCCGCGGCGGCGGATCTCCTCGGCGACGAAGTGGACGGTGAGGAACTCGCGCAGGTTGCCCAGGTGGATCGGGCCCGACGGGCTGATCCCGGACGCGCAGGTGACCAGGTCCGGCAGCGTGCCGCCGTTGACGGTCTCGGCGTGCCGCAGCGCCAGGTCGGCGGTCCGGGTCACCCAGTCGCTGGGGTCTTGGTCTCGTGCTCCGCGTGCCACGTCGGCCAAGCCTAGTGCCCGCGACGGGGCGTGCCGATTCCGCTCAGCCCGGATCAGTCCGCCAGGTCCAGTCGCTGGGCCGCCGGGCCGACCAGGCCGGCGTTGGGCCCGGCGGGGCTGGCGCCTCCCGCGCCGCCGGTGCCGGCCCGCAGGTCGCCCTCCTCGAGCGCGACGGTGGCACTCCAGGTGACCAGCGCGATGCTCGGTCCGCCGTTCCCGCCACCGCCGGCGCCGCCGCCACCGCCGGCGCCACCCACGCCCCCGTTGCCACCGCGACCCACCTCGTTGGTGCAGGCACCGCCGCCCTGGCCACCGGAGCCACCGGTGCCGCCGACCCCGCCCTGGCCCCCGGCGCCGCCCTGGCCACCGGTGCCGGCGGTCACGGTCACGTCGCGGAGGGTGATCGTGGCGTCCCACGCCAGCACGCCGATCGACCCCCCGCCGGCCCGGCCGCCGGTGCCACCGGCTCCGCCCTGGCCGCCCGCGCCGCCGCCACCCCCGCCGTTGCCGGTGCCGTTGAGGAAGGGGCCGCTCTGGCCTCCTCCTCCTCCGCCGCCGCCTCCACCGCTACCCGGCGCACCCCGCTCGCCCGAGGCGGGGGCCGCCGGCGCCCAGCCGTCGCTGGTGAAGGCGCCCGCGGACCGCGGCCCCGGGGTGCCGGAGCTGCCGGCCTGTCCCGGCGACCCGTTGGCGCCGGCCTGGCCGGTGGTCCCGTTGGCGCCGCCGCCTCCGCCCGCGCCGCCGTTCCCTGCTCCGGTGGACCCGGGCCGGCCGGCCGCCGCCCCGACGCCGCCGTTGCCGCCGCGGCCGCCGGCGGCCGTGGCGCCGGCCGGACTGGTGCCGCCGAGTCCGCCGAACGCGTTGATGCTGCCGTCGCACGATCCGGGACCGCCCGGGCTGCCGAGCGATCCCGGCTGCCCGGCGCTCCCGGTGGCACCGGCGGGCCCCGCCGCGCCTGCGCCCGCGGTCAGGCTGGAGTGCTCCACCAGCACGTCGGCGCCGTCGCGCACCACCAGCGCCGTCGAGGACCCGCCCGGCTGTACGGCGCCGGCCGCGACCACGTCGACCAGCTGCAGCGCGACGCCCCGGACGTCGTCGGCGACCAGGCCACCGGCACCGACGGTCAGCGAGGAGCGTGTCGTGGTCCGCGCCCAGTCCGCGTCGTACCCGCCGTAGAGGCCGACGTCCGCCGGAAGGGCCCGCGACTGGTCGGGCACCGGGTGGGCGCCCGTCGTGAGCAGGAGCTGGTCGGGCCCGGCGGAGGCGGTGGTCAGCAGCAGAGCGCCGCGCAGGCTGACCGGAGCGCTCATCGTGCCGGGAGCACCGTCCGCGGCGGTCGGTGACACGAAGACGGCGCGCGAGCGCATGCCGTCGATGCCGTCGCAGTCGAGATCGGCGAAGGCGACGTCCGGCAGGTCCGTTGCGCCCGGGTGGATCGCGGGGTCGGCCGGCCCGCAGTCGCCCGCGACGTAGCCGTCCCCGTCCCGGTCCAACGCGCGGGCGACCCTGATGACCTGCCGACCCGCCTGCTTGCCCTGGCGGTCGGTCACCGGCTTGCCGGCCTTGGGCACCGTCGCGTATCGGACGCTCGGACGCGATCCCACGTCGGTGGCGGACTGCTCGCGCAGGGTGAGCAGCACGGTGCGGCCACGGGCCGCGCCGACCGACCGGATCGCATAGCCCGGTACGACGAACGGGTACCTGCCGTCGCTGTCCGCCCGGTGCCGCACGGTCTCACTCCAGCGCACCAGGATGCGGTCGATGCGATCGTCCCGGTCGGTGTCCTGAGCGACCGCGGCCACCATCCGCGGGGCGGGATTGGCCTTCGGCCGGGCAGCCGGGTCGGCCTGTGGGTCCCCGGGGTGGGCGGTAGCGGTCGTCCCGCCCGAGACGCTGCCTGCCAGCGCCAGCAGCAGTCCGCTTCCGAGGACCACCCAGCGGCGTCGGAGCACATCCATCCCAGACCTCCATCTGGACAGGGCCCGAGAACGGCACCGGCACCGGAGCTTCCGGACAGTGTGCCGTCGGGCCCGGACCGCCGCAATGGCCCGATCGGGCGACCCGAGCCATCGCCCGACCGAGGCCGACCCCGGCGGGCCGGGTGTCGACTCACCGCTGCTCGGCGGACCATCCACGGCCGTCGCCGGCCTCCCGGACGAGCACACCTGTCCGCGGCCCCTCGCCGGACGGCGATCCGGCGTAGCCGGGCTCGGTCTCGACCACCCGCGCACCTGTCGGCCGGGTGGGGCGGCTCGGCCACCACACGCGGTCGCCGAGCAGCACCAGCGCAGCGGGCAGGATGACGAGCCGGATCAGAGTGGCGTCGAGCAGGATCGCGAAGGAGAGCCCGACGCCGAGCATCTTCATCTCCATCATCGACAGGGTCGCGAAGATGGCGAAGACCGACACCATCACCGCCGCCGCGCTGGTCACCACGCCGGCGGTGTCGGCCACCCGCGGGCCACCGCCACCCGGGTGGGCAGGCCGGCGGCCACGTGCTCACGGACCCGGCTCAGCACGAAGACGTGGTAGTCCATCGACAGCCCGACCAGGACCACGAGCACGAAGAGCGGGATCCAGTCGATCACGAAGCCGGGGCTGGTGAAGTCCAGCGCCCCGCTGAGCCAGCCGTGTTGGAAGACCAGCGTGAGGGCGCCGAACGCGGCACCGACCGAGGCCAGGTTCAGCACCGAGGAGATCCCGGCCAGCACCAGGCTGCGGAAGCTCAGCAGCATGATCAACGTGGTCAGCAGCAGCACGAAGCCGACCACCAGCGCGAGCCGTCCGCTCTGCCGCTCGGAGAAGTCGAGGCTCTCCGCGGCCGGGCCGCCGACGGCGTACTCGGCGTCGAGGTCGGCGAGCGCGGCCGGGGCCAGGTCGGTGCGCAGGTCGCGCAGGGCGTCGTCCACCCGCTCGTCGGTCTCCGGGTAGGGCAGGCCGAGCGCCAGGGTGGACGTCGTGCCGTCGGCGGAGGTGGTCACCCCGCGGCCCGACGCCACGAAGTCGTCGTCGGTCGCGGCAGCGGCGGACAGCTCGGCCAGGGCGGCGTCGATCTCGGCCGCCGACGCGCCTTCGGAGCGGACCACCACGGTGGCGCCGGCGCCCTCCTCGGCCGGATAGCGGCTGCTCAGCTCCGCGACCGTCCGCACCTCCGGGATCGAGGTCGGCAGGGTCTCCAGCGTGCTGGTGTGGGTGGTCATGCCGAGCGCGGGCACCGCGAGCCCGACCACCACCGCGCCGCCGAGCAGGAGGGCGACGGCCGGGTGCCGCAGCACCGGGCCGAGCAGCCTCCGGCTGATCCCGCCCCGTCCGAGACGGTCGGTGAGTCGCCGGTTGAGGCGCCACAGCAGCGGGACCCGTGGCCGGTCCGCCCACCGGCCCAGCTTGACCAGGAGCGCGGGGAGCACCGTGATCGATCCCAGCACGGCGACCGCGACCACCAGGATCGAGCCGGTGGCCAGCGAGTTGAATGTCGCGTCGGTGACCAGGAAGAGGCCGGCCATCGCCGCGATCACCGCGCCGCCGGAGACCAGGATCGAGTGCCCGGAGGTCTGCGCGGCGATCTCCACGGCCTCCAGCGTGCTGCTGCCCCTGGCCCGCTCCTCCCGCTCCCGCTTGAGGTAGAAGAGCGAGTAGTCGACACCGACCGCCATCCCGATCAGCACGATCATGCTGGCCACCGTCGGGTCCGACGGCACCAGGTGGGAGAGCGGCGCCATCAGGCCGATCGTCGCGGCGACGCTGGTCGCGGCGAGGAGCACCGGGATGCCGGCCGCGATCAGGGCGCCGAAGGCCAGCAGCATCAGCACCAGGGTGACCGGCACGCTGGTCACCTCGGCGGTCCGCAGGTCCTCACCGACCCGCTCGTCGATCGCGTCGTCGATGCTCAGGTCTCCCGCCTCGCGGACCTGGAGCCCGGGGTGCGCGGCGGCGACGTCGTCGACCGCGGCCTGCAGCGCAGCCGCGTCCTCGGCGTCCTCGGTCATCTCGATCGGGACCAGCAGAGCGGTCCGGTCGCCGTCCCACTGCGGTGCGCCGACGGCAGCGACGTCGCCGACCTCGCGAGCCGCCGCGGTGACCTCCGCTGCAACGGCGGTGGCCTCCTGCCGGTCGAGGGCGGTGTCGGCGGGGTCGGCCGTGATCAGCACGCTCTCGGTGTCGGGACCGTGCAGGTCCGCCTCGGCGAGCATCGCGTCGGCGCGCCCGGACTCGCCGACCCGGTAGTCGGCGTCGGTGGTCTCGGCGGTGGGGATCGCCATCGCCAGGCCCACGGCGAACGCGACCAGGGCGACCCAGGCCCCGATCGCACGCCACGGATGCTCGGCGCTCCAGCGTGCCGCCCGCATCGGTACGGCGGTGAGGGGGTTGCCCATGATGGTCTCCTCGCTGAGCAGGATCGGGTCGTCTCGGTCACCTCCAGCCTCGAGCCGTCCGGGCCGTTCGTCAGGGGCGTCAGCCCCCGCCCGACGGTGGTGCCAGCACCGGCTCGACGGTGGTGCAGACACCGGCTCGACGGTGGTGCAGACACCGGCTCGACGGTGGTGCAGACACCACTGCCCCGATCCGGCGGATCCGCGAGGATGGGCGCGTGCGCCAGCTCCGACTGACCGGCTATGCCGTCGTGCAGCTCCTCCTCGCGATCGTGATGATCGTGATGGTCGTGCTGTGGGTGGCCGGTCTGGTGCTCGCCCTGGTCTGGGTGGGGATCGCCGTACTCGCCGTCTGCATCCCCGCCACCCGCTGGATCGCGAACCGGCACCGGGCGATGGCGGCCCAGGTGCTCGGCGCCCCGGTGCCGGTGCCCTACCGACCGCACCCGCGCGGGGACCTCATCGGCACGATCCGGGTGGTCGTGGCGGACCCGATGACCTGGCGGGACCTGGCCTGGCTGGTGGTCGCCCCGGTGGTCGGGATCGTGGTGTCCCTGGTCGTGGTGATCCTGCTGCTCTGCGTCGCCACCGGCGTGGTGTGGTGGTTCCTGACCCCTCCGCTGATGACCGCCCGTGCCCACTTCGACCGGTTCTTCCTCGCCTACGGGCGCACCGGCCAGCTCGAGCAGCAGGTGCAGCACCTCACCGAGACCCGCGCCGACCTGGTCGACCACTCGGCCGCGGAGCTGCGGCGGCTCGAACGGGACCTGCACGACGGCGCCCAGGCGCGGCTGGTCGCGCTGTCGATGAGCCTGGGGATGGCCGACGCCGCCTTCGACGAGGATCCGGAGACCGCGCGGCGCCTGGTGCGGGAGGCCCGGAGCACCGCGGGAGCCGCGATCGGTGACCTGCGCTCGGTGGTGCGCGGCATCCACCCGCCGGTGCTCGCGGACCGCGGGTTGGTCGGGGCGGTGCAGGCGATCGCCCTGGACCTGCCGATCGACGTCCGGGTCGGGGCGCGGCTGACCGGCCGGCCGCCGGCGCCGCTGGAGTCCGCCCTCTACTTCGGGGTCGCCGAGTGCCTGGCCAACGTCGGCAAGCACGCCGGCGCCGAGCACGCCTGGGTCACCCTGGAGCACGCCGACGGTCGGCTGCGCGCCGTCGTCGGTGACGACGGGGCCGGGGGCGCCGACCCGGCGCGGGGCACCGGACTGCGGGGCGTCATGCGACGGATGTCCGCCTTCGACGGCACGATGGCGGTGTCGAGCCCGCCCGGCGGCCCGACCCTGATCACCCTGGAGGTGCCGTGCGCCCTGCGCCCGACGAACGACCTCGACTCGTCCTCGCCGAGGACCATGCCCTGCTGAGGGCCGGGATGACCCAGCTGCTCGAGGGCCACGGCTTCACGGTGCTGCACGCGGTCGACAACGCCCCCGAGCTGGACCGGGCGCTGCGGGACCCCGCCGCCGACGGCGCCGTACTGGACGTGCGGATGCCGCCGACGGAGACCGACGAGGGCCTGCGGGCGGCGATCGCGGTCCGCGCCCAGCGGCCCGGGTTCCCGGTGATGGTGATCTCCCAGTACGTCGAGCAGCTCTACGCGCGCGAGCTGCTGGCCGGCGGCGCGGGCGGCGTCGGCTACCTGCTCAAGGACCGGGTCGGTGACGTCGCCGAGTTCGTCGACGGGGTGCGCCGGGTGCTGGCCGGCGGGACCGTGCTCGACCCGGAGGTGGTGGCCTCGGTGATGGCGCAGCACCGGGAGGAGCCGCTGGACCGGCTCACCCGCGGGAGGGCGAGGTGCTCGCGCGGATGGCCGAGGGGCGCTCCAACGGCGCGATCGCCGCCGACCTGGCGGTGAGCGAGAAGGCCGTGGCCAAGCACATCAACAGCATCTTCACCAAGCTCGACCTGCCGCTGGCCGACGACGACCACCGACGGGTGCGTGCGGTGCTGACCTGGTTGCGGCTCGAGGAGTGACCGGCCCCGACCGTCGTCAGGCCGAGGGGTCGGCGGCGTCCTGCGTGCCGGGCACCACGACCCGGTAGGCGCCCGGCAGCACCCGCCAGGTGCGGCGTCGTACCGGACCGTCGATCTCGCCGTCGCTGTTGACGTCGAAGTCGTCACCCGCGTCCGCGGCGATGGTGATGGTGCTGCCGCGCAGCATCTGGACGTCGGCGTCCTCGGGATGACGGCGGAAGGGGAGCAGGGCGGCGACCCGGAGCCGGGACCAGACCCCGGCCGGGGTCGCGATCAGTACGTCGACCTGGCCGTCGTGCGGGTCGGCCGCGGGCGTGAGCTCGGTGCCGCCGCCGACCGAGGCGCCGTTGCCGAGCGCCACCATCAGCACCCGGTGGTCGGTGTCGTGGACGACCTTGCCGTCGACCTCGACCCGCAGCCGCCGCATCGGCGGGTCGACCGCGGTCAGCAGGGCGCCGATCGGATAGCCGAGCTTGCCCAGGTTGACGCGGCCGACGCCGACCCGGCCCAGCCGTTCCTTCCACGCCGCGCCCCGCTCGCCGGCCTCCGCGCTCGCCCCGACGTGCACACCGTTGACGGTGACCGCTCCGGTGTCGTCGACCACCAGGTCGGCCGGGCGGGCGGTCCCGGTGGCGGCGATCGGCGCCGCGGCCACGGCGTCCAGCGGCAGGCCGAGCGTGCGCGCGAAGTCGTTGCCGGTCCCCATCGGCACCAGCGCCACCTCCACCCCGCCGAGCAGGTGGTGGCGGTGCAGTGCGGCCATCACGGCGTGGATGCTGCCGTCCCCGCCGATCACCACCACGCGACACTCGTCCAGCGCCTCGGTGCCGGTGAGCAGGTCGTCGAGGTCCTCGGGGGAGGAGGTCCGGGCGACCTCCACCTCGGCGTGGCTGCGCAGCACCTCGAGCACCGCCTCGACGGTCTCCTCGGCGGTGGAGCCGGCCTTGTCGTTGGCGATCACCAGCAGGCGGGAAGCGGGGGCGTCGGGCACAGGCCGAACTCTAGGGCGTGCCCGCCGCGTCCCCGGCCGCACTGTCGATCGCACCGTCGGCCGCACCGTCGGCCGCACGGTCGCCCCGACCCGCCGTCCGTGGTGTAACACCGAGTTACAACCGGTGCTCCGCGCGTCTAGGGTCGGCCCATGGGGAGCACACGACGCTGGACCGCGCGCGAGCTGGTGGACCTCGTCCTCGACGAGGGGAGCTATCGGTCCTGGGACGAGCCGATCGACATCTCCGGCCACCCGGAGGAGTACCGGGCCGAGCTGCGGGCGGCGGCGACCAGGGCGGGCACCGACGAGTCCGTGCTCACCGGCCGCGGGACGGTGCGGGGCCGACCGGTCGCGTTCGTGGTCAACGAGTTCGGCTTCCTCGCCGGGTCCATCGGCACCGCCGCGGCCCACCGGATCGCCGCAGCGGTGCGCCGGGCGACCGCGGAGGGCCTGCCGGTGCTCGCCTCCACCGCCTCCGGCGGGACCCGGATGCAGGAGGGCACCCGGGCGTTCGTGCAGATGATCGAGATCAGCCGGGCGCTGATGGAGCACCGCGCGGCGGGGCTGCCCTACCTGGTCCACCTGCGGCACCCGACCACCGGCGGGGTCTACGCCAGCTGGGGATCACTGGGCCACGTCACCGTCGCCGAGCCCGGCGCGCTCGTCGGCTTCCTGGGGCCGAAGGTGTTCGAGGCGCTCCACGGTCGCGCGTTCCCCGAAGGGGTGCAGACCGCGGAGAACCTGGCCGCCAAGGGAGTGATCGACGCCGTCGTCGCCGCCGAGGACCTGCCGGCGCTGGTCGACGCCGCCCTCGCGGTGCTCGTCGACCCGGCGGTGCCGCCGGCGCTGGAGCGGCGTACGCCGCTGCTGGCCGGCGACCGCGTGGAGCACGACGTCTGGGAGGACATCGACCGGACCCGGCGCGCCGACCGGGTCGGCGTACGGGACCTGGTGAAGCACGGTGCCGATCCCGGCACCATCCGGCTCCGCGGCACCGACGAGGGTGAGCGGGACGACTCGGTGCTGATCGCGCTGACCCGCCTGGACGGCCTGCCGTGCGTGCTGGTCGGCCAGGACCGCAGCCGGCAGGGCGCGTCGACGCCGATGGGACCAGGGGCGCTGCGCGAGGCGCGACGGGCGATGCGGTTGGCCGAGGAGCTCGGACTGCCGCTGGTCACCGTCGTCGACACCCCTGGGGCGGAGCTGTCCGCGGAGGCGGAGGAGGGCGCGATCGCCGGTGAGATCGCCCGCTGCATCGCCACCCTGGTGACGATGACGGTGCCCACCGTCTCGGTCATCCTCGGCCAGGGCTGCGGGGGCGGCGCCCTGGCGATGCTCCCCGCCCGGACCGTGATGGCGACCAGCCGCGGCTGGCTCTCCCCGCTGCCGCCGGAGGGCGCCAGCGTGATCGTGTACGGCGACGTCGGCCGCGCCGCCGACATGGCCCGCGCCCAACGGGTCGGTGCCCTCGACCTGCTGGCCGCCGGCGACGTCCACGTGGTGGTCCCCGAGCACCCCACCGACACCTCCGCCGACCTGGCCCGCGCCGTGGTGGCCGAGATCGCCCACCAGCTGCGCTGAGCCGGAGGGTCAGCCCCCGGCGACGACCATGTCCTCGCCGGCCCAGAAGGCACGCATGCTGGTGATCCGCGCGTCGTCGTCGAAGGTCATCACGTCGATCGGCGCCAGCGTGTACGTCGCATCCCCGGCCTTGGTCACCAGCTCGAACGCGAACGCCGCCTCGTTGCCGGCCACCCGGACGTGGAGCAGCCGACCCTCCTGCTCCAGGCCGTCCAGGGCGCCGTAGAACTCCGCGATCGCCTCGCGGGTGGTGCGCACCTCGCTGCCGACCGGATCCTCGACGGTCGCCCCGTCGGCGTAGAGCGCGACGACGTCGGCCGAGGTGCCGGAGGCGACCAGGTCGACGTAGCGCTGGATGGTGCCGAGGATGGCGTCCCTGCTGGCGGTCATCGATTCTCCTCAAGAACTGGAACGTGTTCTAGAAGAGGATGGCGGACCGACCCCGTCACGTCCAGGGTGCAGCGGGGGTCCTGGTCGAGGAGGCGCGGCGACGGGAGGGGTTTTGGTAGCGTGTGGCCGCAAGAGCCCCGGTCTTGCCGGGGCTGTTTGCTTGTCAGGACACGCAACCGAACAACCGAACCCAACAGTGGTGCGTTGAGCAGCCGGGTCACGCGGCCCGGAGGGACTCCGTCCCGAGCGAAGGAGCAAGCACATGCCCGCGATCGTGATCGTCGGAGCCCAGTGGGGCGACGAGGGCAAGGGCAAGGCCACCGACCACCTCGGCAGCCAGGTCGACTACGTGGTGAAGTTCAACGGCGGCAACAACGCCGGCCACACGGTGGTCATCGGCGAGGAGAAGTACGCCCTCCACCTGCTGCCCAGCGGCATCCTCACCCCGGGCACCACCCCGGTGATCGGCAACGGCGTCGTCGTCGACATCGACGTGCTCTTCCACGAGATCGACGGCCTCGAGGCACGCGGCATCGACACCTCGCGGCTCCGGCTCAGCGCCAACGCGCACGTCATCGCCGACTACAACCGCACCCTGGACAAGGTGACCGAGCGGTTCCTCGGCAGCCGCCGGATCGGCACCACGGGTCGCGGCATCGGCCCCACCTACGCCGACAAGATGAACCGGATCGGCATCCGGGTCCAGGACCTCTTCGACGAGAAGATCCTGACCGCCAAGGTCGAAGGGGCGCTCGAGCTCAAGGGGCAGGTGCTCACCAAGGTCTACAACCGTCGCGCGCCCGACGTGCAGCAGACCGTGGAGGAGCTGCTCGCGCACGCCGACCGGCTGGCGCCGTACGTCTGCGACACCACGCTGCTGCTCGGCGAGGCGCTGGACCGCGGCGAGACCGTGCTGCTCGAGGCCGGCCAGGCCACGCTGCTCGATGTCGACCACGGCACCTACCCGTTCGTGACGTCGTCCAGCGCGACCTCCGGCGGTGCCTGCACCGGCTCCGGCATCCCGCCGACCCGGATCGACCAGGTCATCGCGATCGCCAAGGCCTACACCACCCGTGTCGGCGAGGGGCCGTTCCCGACCGAGCTGCACGACGAGAACGGCGAGTTCCTGCGCAACGCCGGCCACGAGTTCGGTACGACGACGGGCCGGCCCCGCCGCTGCGGCTGGTTCGACACCGTGATCACCCGCTACGCCGCGCGCGTGAACGGGGTCACCGACTTCGTGCTGACCAAGCTGGACACGCTGACCGGTCTGGAGCAGCTCCCGGTCTGCGTCGCCTACGACGTCGACGGTGTGCGCCACGACGAGATGCCGGTGAACCAGTCCGACTTCCACCACGCGACGCCGGTCTTCGAGTACCTGCCGGGCTGGTCCGAGGACATCAGCGGCTGCCGGGACTTCGCCGACCTGCCGAAGAACGCCCAGGACTACGTCACGTTCGCCGAGGAGCGCTCCGGCGCCCGGATCTCGGTCGTCGGCGTCGGTCCCGAGCGCGAGCAGGCCGTGGTCCGACACCCGCTGCGCTGACCTGCCCCACCCACCCCCGCCGAGAGGTCACAAGCCCACGGCCGAGAGGTCGCAAGCCCACGGCCGAGAGGTCGCAAGGTCGGGGCCGAGAGGTCGCAAGCCCAGGCCTGATGTCTGAACCCCCAACTCGACCGGTCCGAACCCCCAACTCGACGGGTCCGAACCCCCAACTCGACGGGTCCGAACCCCCAACTCGACGGGTCCGAACCCCCAACTCGACGGGCCCGAACCCCCAACTCGACGGGCCCGAACCCCCAAGTCGATGGGCCCGAACCCCCAACTCGACGGGTCTGCCGGGGGCGCTGGGTGTGCGTCAGTACAGCGGGGAGTAGATGTCGTCGCACTCCTCGCCGCACTCCAGCGAACCCCAGTCGACCTCGTCGGCGAAGGACTCGCCGTCGGAGATGCGGACCGTCACGCCGAGGGCGGTCTCCTGCTTCGTGGCCTCGTAGACCTGGATCAGGTCCTCGTCCCCGTCGCCGTCGACGTCGGAGAGCGCGTAGCCGATGATCCCGCTGTTGTAGATCTGGTCGCGGGCCTCCTCGCGGGACCGGTTGGTGCGGGCCCACTCCTCCCGGGCGCCGATCTGCCCGTCGGTGAACCGGTAGACCCACAGCCCGCGCCGCACGCCCGACTCCACCACGAGCTCGTCGGTGCCGTCGCCGTCGACGTCGCCGATCAGCCAGCTGGTGACATACGGGTTGACCGCCGCGTCGCGCAGCTCCCGGGGGGTGGCGGCGACGAACTTCGCGTCCTCGGCGTCGAGGACGGTCAGGGTCTCGTTCTTGTCCTGGTCCTCGGGCTGGAAGTAGACGATGACCTCGTCGGCTCCGTCCCCGTCGACGTCGCCGGACCAGGTGAAGCCGCCGGAGTCGCCACCCTGGTACCACTGGGTCGGCTCGCCCAGCTCCCCGTCGTCGGCGAGGGCCACGAAGATCACGTCCGGGGAGCCGTAGGGGGTGCCGATCATCACCAGGTCGTCGTCGCCGTCGCCGTCCACGTCGGCCAGGTGGTTCGCGTAGCCGCTGAACTCGAACTCCGGGTCGACCTCGAGGCTGGTGGAGCTCTGGTCGCCGTCCATGGTCTGGATCGCGATGGCCAGCTCGGTGTCGTCGGTGTTCGCGTCGATCCACACCCGCTCGTCGACGCCGTCGCCGTCCAGGTCGCCGAGGTGCGGCACGCCCTCCAGCGCGCCGACCCGGTCGGCGCTGCCGAACTGCATCCCGGTGGAGGGCAGGGTCCACACCGACAGCGGCGCCGTGGCGTCAAGCCGGCCCTGGTGGATCTGCAGGTCGCCGTAGCCGTCGCCGTTGGTGTCGCCGGCCACCGACTCGGCCGGGCTGTCCTCGTCCTCGGCGGTCGCGTCCGCGTCGTCCGAGCCGCGGGTCAGCGCGAGGACCAGGCCACCGGCGACCAGGGCGAGCACCGCCACGACGCCGACCAGGATCGGCCACCGCGACCGCTTGCGCGTGGAGCCCGATGCCGCCGGAGCACCAGCCGCCGGAGCACCGCCCACCGGGGCACCGGCGGGCGGCGGCGGGGGCGGGGGAGCGGCGAGTCCGCGCAGCGCGGTGCCCTGCGGAGGCAGCGCCAGCGTGAGCGGCGTGGTCGGCGCCTCGGCGGCGAGCGCCTCCAGCTCGGTGCGCACGGTGGCCGAGTCCGGTCGGTCGGCCGGGTCCTTGGCGAGCAGCCCGGCGAAGAGGGCGTTGAGCCGCCCGATCAGCGGGGTGGTCCCGGTCAGCTGCGGGACCGGCGCACGCTGGTGGGCCAGGGCGATCTGCACCTCGGTGCCGCTGTAGGGCTCCGATCCGGTGAGTGCCACCCAGAGCACGCAGCCCAGGGCGTAGAGGTCGCTGGCGGGGGTGGCCGGGTGACCGTCCGCCCGCTCGGGGGCCAGATAGCTCCCGGTGCCGGCCACCATCCCGGTGGCGGTCGGGGCGGGGCCGTCGATGCCCTCGGACCTTGCGATCCCGAAGTCGCAGAGGTAGGCGTGCGGGTCGTCCTGGTCCAGGCCGCGCAGCAGCACGTTGGCCGGCTTCACGTCCCGGTGCAGTACGCCGCGCCGGTGCGCGTCGCTCAGCCCCCGGGCCAACTGCGCGGCGATCTGCAGCGCGGTCCGCGCAGGCAGCGCACCGCTCGCCCGGAGGCGGGTCGAGAGGTCGGTGCCGTCGACGTACTGCATCACGATGTAGGGAGTGCCGTCGATCTCGTCGTGGTCGTGGATGGTGACCACGTAGGGCGAGTCGAGCTGGGCGAGCGCCTCCGCCTCGTGCTGGAACCGGTCCCGGAACTCGTCGGAGGCGGCCAGTGCGCCGGTGATGACCTTGAGCGCGACCGTGCGGTGCAGTCGGAGGTCGGTGGCGGCGAAGACCATCCCCATCCCGCCCTGGCCGATCAGGCGATCGAGACGGTAGCGGCCGAATTCCTCGCCGACGCGCGGCACGAACATGGAGGACTCCCTGTCGAGATCGAAGTGCGTTGTGGGGATTCTGGCGTATTGCAGCACGTCCAAACCTCGCCGGGCACGAGGGCTGAGTCACCCGGCCGGGGCGGGCCGGAAACCTGTCGACGCCGGTGACTAGTCATTTCGGGTCGGGACGCGGCCGTCGACCGGACGGTTTTCGGCTCCGGTGGCGGCGTCGTGTGCCGTTCTGTCGGGGGCGCATGTTTCTCTGATGTCGCCATCCGGCGCGACCCGAGCTCTCGGTGTCGCCCACTGTTCTGTACCACTCGCATCACAGAGGTTCCTTCATGTCTGCATCCACTTCACCGCGCCGTACGGCGCGTGTGCTCGCCGCGAGCGCCGTGGCCGCCACCGGGCTGACCGTCCTCGGCACGGCCGCCGCCACCGCCGCCCCTGAGCCGCGTGCGACCGCCCCGAGCAGGTCGTGTTGACGCCGGTCGACGTCACGACCAGCGCGACCCGCGCCACCGGACACAACGACTTCCGCGCTGACGGGGTCCGGGTCTGGACCGAGGGCTCCACCAGCACCGACAAGGCCGCGGGCTACTTCGACGTGCACCTTCCGCTGGCGGCTGTCGGCGAGCCCGCGATGGAGTGGAGCAGCAGCCAGAGCGCGCAGCCCGGGCTCCAGCTGGCCACCGACTTCGATGGGGACGGTGACATCGACGGCGTGCTGGTCGGCGAGGCCGTCTACGGCGGCAACTGGTGGGTCGGCAGCATCGACGACCAGGCCGTCTTCGCGGCGCCGAACACCCCGCCGACCACCGGTGGCGGCGGCAGTCAGTTCAACGGCACCCTCGACGAATGGCGTGCGGCCTACCCGGATGCTCAGGTGCTCCAGGCCGGCTGGTCGCTGGGCTCCGGTGTGAAGGGTGACGGCGTCATCTACTCGCTCACCGTCGGTGCGACCGACTACCTCTTCTCGAGGAGCGAGGGGAGGACGACCACCCTGTACCCGAACGAGGTCGTCCACACCGACACCCGCGCGACGGGACACAACGACTTCCGTCAGACCTCGGGCGTCCGGGTCTGGACCGAGGGATCCACCTCCACCGACAAGGCCACCGGATACTTCACCGTCGGTGAGGATCTGGCCCGGGTCGGCGAGCCGAGCATGCAGTGGCGGGCCAACGGCACCGACAACCGGCTGATGCCCGGTCTGCAGCTGGTGATCGACGTCGACGGCGACGGCGAACCGGATGGTCTTCTCGTCGGTGAGCGCACCTACGCCGACGGCACCAGGCTCTACCAGGAGAACTTCGGGCTCACCAACTGGTGGCTGACCGGCAGCTCCACCGACGCCGTCAAGGCGATGGCCCCCTCCGACAAGGGCGGCTACGGATCGGCGTTCAACGGCACCTTGGCCGAGTGGCGCGCCGCGCTCCCGGGCGCGACGGTGATCAGCGCCGGGTGGTCCCTGGGTTCCGGGGTCAAGGGTGACGGCGTGATCGAGGCGATCACCGTCGGCAGCACCACCTACACCTTCACCGGCAGCAATCGCGCGCCCCAGTCCGCGGACGCCGAGCTGACTGTCGCGTCCGGCGCGTCCGGCCGCGTGCGCCTCCAGGCCACCGATGCTGACGGCGACACGCTGACCTACAGCGTCGACGGCCGTGAGCTCACCGGCGCCACGTTCCGCTACCAGGCGCCCCCCGACTTCGCCGGTCAGCAGACCGTGGAGTACCAGGTGACCGACGGTCGCGACATCGCCACCGGCGAGATCGCCATCGACGTGGTCCCCGCCCGCACCAAGGCGAGCATGGTCGTCGGGCCCCAGAAGCTCACCAGCAAGAAGGTCGTCCGGGTGCGACTGCACGTGACCTCGACCGGCAGCACCTCGGGCGGGCGCGTCCAGGTCGCCGTGGACGGCAAGCGCGCCGGACGCGGTGTGATCGGCGACAACGGCAGGGTGAAGGTCGTCCTGGCCAAGAAGCTGGCCAAGGGCAAGCACTGGATCACCGCCACCTACCGCGGCACGGACTACACCGCTGGCGTCGTCCGCACCACCCGGGTACGCGTGCGCTGATCATCACCGCGCGCGTCCAGCGCGCAGCCCCGGCGGTCCGGTGCGACATCGATCGCAACGGCCGCCGGGGCGTCTGACCCGATCCGTCGGCAGGCCGCCTCGTGACCTCGGCACCACCCGGGGACATGACCGGATGGAGCAGGTCGACACCGGCTCGTAGGATCGTCTCCCGTGACTGCCGCACCCCACGCCCTGACCTGTCTCGTGATCGGCACCGGCGGCCGCGAGCACGCGCTGGCGCTGGCGCTCTCCCGGGACCCGGCGGTCGGCGCGGTCCACGCGGCGCCGGGCAATCCGGGGATCGGCGCCTTCGCCGCGCTGCACGCGGTCGACCCGATGGACGGCTCGGACGTGGCCGACCTGGCACAGCGGATCGGTGCCGACCTGGTGGTGATCGGCCCGGAGGCGCCGCTCGTGGGTGGCGTCGCCGATGCGGTCCGGGGGCGCGGGATCGCGGTCTTCGGGCCGTCCGCCGCGGCCGCGCGGCTGGAGGGGTCCAAGGCCTTCTCCAAGGAGGTGATGGCCGCTGCCGGCGTGCCGACGGCCGGGTCGCGCACCTGCACCACGCCCGAGGAGGCCGCGGCTGCGCTGGATGCGTTCGGCGCGCCGTACGTGGTCAAGGACGACGCGCTCGCGGCCGGCAAGGGGGTGGTGGTCACCAACGACCGTGCCGAGGCGCTCGAGCACGCCGCCGCCTGCGGACGCGTGGTGATCGAGGAGTTCCTGGCCGGACCGGAGGTCTCGCTCTTCGCGATCTGCGACGGGGAGCGGGCGCACCCGCTGCAGCCGGCCCAGGACTTCAAACGGATCTTCGACGGCGGTCGCGGCCCGAACACCGGCGGGATGGGCTCCTACTCGCCGCTTCCGTGGGCGCCCGCCGATCTCGCGCAGACGGTGATCGACACCGTGGTGCAGCCGACCCTGGACGAGATGGGGCGGCGCGGCGCGCCGTTCGTCGGCTGCCTCTACGTCGGCCTGGCGCTCACCGTCGCCGGCCCGAAGGTGATCGAGTTCAACTGCCGCTTCGGCGACCCCGACATCCAGCCGGTGCTGGCGGTGCTCGAGTCGCCCCTCGGCGCGCTGCTGCACGCCGCCGCGCGGGGCAGGCTGGACGAGGTCGAGCAGCCGCGGTTCCGCGACGCCGCCTCGGTGACCGTGGTGCTGGCCTCGGCGGGCTATCCCGAGGGCTCCTCCAAGGGCGACGTGATCACCGGGGTCGGCGCCGCCAACGGCGTGACCGACGTCGACGTGATCCACGCCGGTACGGCGCTGCGCGACGCCCCGGACTCCGAGGCCGGGGCCGAGCTGGTCACCGCCGGTGGCCGGGTGCTCGCCGTCCGCGCCCTCGGGTACGACGTCGCCGACGCCCGGGCCCGCGCCTACGCCGCCGCGGAGCTGATCTCCTTCGACGGCCTGCAGCGTCGCTCCGACATCGCCGCCGAGCCGCTCGGGGTGGTCGAGGGCGCCGCCGTCCTCGATGAGTGAGGGGCGAGCCGGCTCCGCACGCCCGGGGCTGCCGTTGATCGTGGAGGCCGAGCGCCTGCGCCTCCCGCTCTGGGACGCGGCGACGGCGGCCGCGTTGCGCGCGGGCGATCGCCGCCCCGAGTGGCACCCGGACTTCCCGCGCCGCGACGAGCTGGACGTGCTCGGCCTCTGGGTCGACGGCGACACCTGGGGACGACGTTCGGTCCTCTCCCGGCGGGCCGGACGGGTGATGGGCTCGATCGGTTTCTTCGCGCCGCCGGAGGAGGCCGCGGACGGGGTCGCGGAGGTGGAGGTCGGCTTCGGGTTGGTCGAGCCCGCCCGCGGCCACGGCGCGATGGGCGAGGCGCTCGGTGCGCTGCTCGTCGAGGTCGACGGCCGCGCGGTGCGGGTCCGGGCCCGGGTCCGCCCCGAGAACCGCGCCGCCCTGCGGGTGCTGCAGCGCCAGGGGTTCACCGGGCTGCGGGCCGCGGACGAGGACGGCTGCCTGGTCATGGTGCGGCCGCTGCCGAGGCGATCACCGGACTGATGCCGCAGCACCGGGCCTCAGCGCGCTCCGGTGCCCACCCCGTCGCCGCCGGTACGACGTACAGCCGGCCTCGTGGGAGAATCGCCCACCGTGACGGTCCCGAATGTCCTCGCCACCCGCTACGCCGCCGCCGACCTGGCCCGGATCTGGTCGCCCGAGCACAAGATCGTGCTCGAGCGACAGCTGTGGGTCGCGGTGCTCACCGCCCAGCAGGACCTGGGCATCGACGTCCCCGACGGTGTCGTGGACGCCTACCGGAAGGTCGTCGACGCCGGTGTCGACGCGGTCGACCTGGCCTCGATCGCGGCCCGGGAGCGGGTCACCCGGCACGACGTGAAGGCGCGGATCGAGGAGTTCTCCGCGCTCGCCGGTCACGAGCACATCCACAAGGGGATGACGTCGCGCGACCTGACCGAGAACGTGGAGCAGCTCCAGGTCCGGCAGTCGCTGGCGCTGCTGCGCGACCGCGGTGTCGCGGCCCTGACCCGCCTCGCCCGACTCGCCGGCGAGCACGAGGTGACGGTGATGGCGGGGCGCAGCCACAACGTGGCGGCCCAGGCCACCACCCTGGGCAAGCGCTTCGCCACCGCCGCCGACGAGCTGATGATCGCGCTGGAGCGGGTCGAGGAGCTGCTCGGCCGCTATCCGCTGCGCGGCATCAAGGGCCCGATGGGCACCGCCCAGGACATGCTCGACCTGCTCGGCGGGGACGAGGACTCCGAGCGCGGTGCCGAGCGGCTCGCCGAGCTCGAGCAGCGGGTCGCGGCCCACCTCGGCTTCGAGCGGGTGCTGACCAGCGTCGGCCAGGTCTATCCGCGCAGCCTGGACTTCGACGTCCTCTCCGCGCTGGTGCAGCTGACCGCGGCGCCGTCCAACCTGGCCACCACCATCCGGCTGATGGCGGGCAACGAGATCGTCACCGAGGGGTTCAAGGAGGGGCAGGTCGGCTCCTCGGCGATGCCGCACAAGATGAACACCCGCTCGTGTGAGCGGGTCAACGGCCTGGCCGTGGTCACCCGCGGCTACCTCTCCATGGTGGGCGAGCTGGCCGGCGACCAGTGGAACGAGGGCGACGTCTCCTGCTCGGTGGTCCGCCGGGTCGCCCTGCCGGACGCCTTCTTCGCCGTCGACGGACTCTTCCAGACCTTCCTCACCGTGCTCGACGAGTTCGGCGCGTTCCCCGCGGTGATCCAGCGCGAGCTCGACCGGTACCTGCCGTTCCTGGCCACCACGAAGGTGCTGATGGCCGCCGTCCGCAACGGCGTCGGGCGGGAGAGCGCGCACGAGGCGATCAAGGAGGCCGCGGTCGGCACCGCGCTGGCGATGCGCAAGGGCCAGGCCGACAACGACGTGTTCGCCAAGCTCGCCGCCGACGAGCGCCTCGGACTCACCCCCGCCCAGCTGGAGAGCCTGGTCGCCGAGCCGATCGCGTTCACCGGTGCCGCCGTCGCGCAGACCCAGGAGGTCTGCCGCCGGGCCGCCGCGTGGGCGCAGCGGCACCCGGAGGCGGCCGGGTACGCACCGGGGGAGATCCTCTGACCCGCCAGGTCGTCCTGGACGCCGCCGTCGACGCGGGGACGCTGTTCGCGTTCCTCGCCGATCCGGCGCGCCGACCCTCCTGGCAGTCGTCGCTGCGGCGGGTCGCCGACGTCGTACCGGGTCAGGGCGGGGTGCTCGGCGCCGGCACCACCTGGACCGACGTCACGGTCGTTCCCGGCATCCGTCCGCGGATGCGGACGACGGTCGCCGACCCCGGGGTCCGGTGGGCCGAGGAGGGACGCTGCGGGCCGGTGCGGGCGGCACTGACGCTGGACTTCCTCCCGCGGGCCGGGGGGTGCCGGGTGGAGGCGGTCTTCGAGGTCTCCGGGGCCGGGGTCGGGCCGTTCCTCACGGCGATCGCGGGTCGTCCGATCGCCGCCGATCTGCGCCGCGCGGTCGAGCTCGCCGGCGGCTGAGGAGCCTCCGGCGCCCAGATGGTGCCGTTGGACCCTTGTCGCGGGGCCCCGCGGGTTGGTTGGCTGGCAGCATGACCGAATCCACCGGCGCCCACAGCGCCGCACCGCGACCTGGCGACCACCGACCGGGCACCAACACGAACAAGGGCGTGCGGGCGATCGGGATCGTGCTGATCGTGCTGGGCGCGTTCTTCCTGGTCGCCGGCGTGGCGGCCTACGTCACCGTCTCCTCGACACTGTCGGCGGAGAAGATCACCGTCTCCGACGATGCCGACTTCCTCGCCGGTGACGACGTCGACGGTCCGTTCAGCGCGTTCGCGCAGGCGGACATCATCGCCGAGCACGCCGAGGGGATCGCCGACGGCAAGACCTACGCCGAGCTCGACCAGGACGACGAGCGGCGGACGACGGTGATGGACGCCTCGTTCCTGCGCGCGAGCCTCTTCACGTCCGTGGTCGCGTTCGGCGTCGCGGCGTTCGTCGCCGCGATGGGGGCCGTGCTGATCCTGCTCGGGTGGGCTCTGAACCGGCTGAGCCGGCCGACCGTGGTCGTCTAGGGTCGTCCAGGCCCCGGGGCTCACAGGCCCGGGGGCCAGCCTCAGGCCGGGGGCCGTACGTCGAGGGCGACCTCGAACTCGAGCAGATCCGCACCGGTGGCGACCGGCTTCTTGGGCGCCTCGCCCGGGGCGGCGGCGTGCGCCGCCCGTGCGTCGCCGTCGCGCCACGCGGCGAACGACTCCTCGT
Source organism: Nocardioides sambongensis (assembly GCF_006494815.1). Classification (NCBI taxonomy): domain Bacteria; kingdom Bacillati; phylum Actinomycetota; class Actinomycetes; order Propionibacteriales; family Nocardioidaceae; genus Nocardioides; species Nocardioides sambongensis. The sequence goes on along the minus strand of NZ_CP041091.1, from coordinate 2,807,576 downwards.
CCGCCCACTGGGTCACCACGAAGTAGCGGTCCTCGCCGGCGGTCGGACGCAGCAGCTGGAACCCGAGGAACCCGGGGGAGTTCTCCACCGCGCCGGCTCGGGCGGCGAAGCGCTTCTCCAGCTCGGGGCCGGCCTGCGGGGGACGGAGATGGCGTTGATCTTCACGACGGGCATGCTCGAAGCCTACGGCGCTGCCCTGACCGATCCCGGCCGGCGCCCGAACCACTCCGTGGTCCGCCGGAGCGCGGCGGAACGGGTCCGTCAGATCCGGATCTCGCCGCCCCAGTTCGCCAGCTTGGTGGCGACCGTGTGCAGGTTGACCGGGGAGAAGGTGCCCTCCATGAACGGCGCGAAGAACCACACGTGGAAGTGGCCGCGGTGCGCGCCGTACCGGCTCACGTCGACGTGGGCCGACTCCGGGAGGTTCTCGATGATCCGCACCAGCCGGTTGGAGATCCGGCCGAACTGCGAGGCGAGGTCGTCGTCGAGCTGGCCCACCCTGGTGTGCTCCCGGGTCTGCAGCAGCAGCGACGCCGCCATCTCCTCGGGGCCGTCGGTGTAGGAGAGGATCCAGAACTCGTCCTCCCAGACGACCCGCTCGGGGGTGAGCCCCGCGCACTCCGGGCACTCGCCCTGGACGGCCTGGCGCTTGGCGCCGACGATCCGGGCCCAGACCTCTTCTGCTTCTGCAGTCTCCGGCATGACAACAGAGTGCCACTGCCCGTCGGCGCGCGTTGCAGCACCCTGGAATTCGGGTCGGTTCGGCCACCGGACGGCGCCCGCCACGCGCGCCTCTAGGCTGGTCGCCGTGACGCTCGCGAACATCCCGCCCGCTCCCGCCCTCCCCGGCACCCGGCACCTGCACTCGGGCAAGGTGCGCGACCTCTACGAGATCACCGAGGGCGAGCACGTCGGCAAGCTGCTGATGGTCGCCAGCGACCGCCTCTCGATCTTCGACTTCGTGCTGGGCACGACCATCCCGGACAAGGGCGAGATCCTCACCCGGATGTCGCTGTGGTGGTTCGACCAGCTGGCCGACCTGGTGCCCAACCACGTGGTGAGTGCCGACCCGGCCGCGATCCCCGAGGCGGTCCGCGGCCGCGCGGTGGTCTGCGAGAACCTCCAGATGTACCCGGTCGAGTGCGTCGCCCGCGGCTACCTGACCGGGTCGGGCCTCAACGACTACCGGGCCACCGGGCAGGTGTGTGGGATCGACCTGCCCGCCGGGCTCGAGGACGGCAGCCGGCTGCCGGCCCCGATCTTCACGCCGGCCACCAAGGCCGAGCTCGGTGACCACGACGAGAACGTCTCTTTCGACGCCGTCGCCGGCACGGTCGGGGTGGAGACCGCGACGGCGCTGCGCGAGCTGACCCTCGCCGTCTACGACCGGGCCGAGGGGCTGGCCCGGGAGCGCGGGATCATCCTGGCCGACACCAAGCTGGAGTTCGGCTCGGTGACCCGCGCGGAGGGCGCCGTCGACCCGGCCCTGGTGCTGGCCGACGAGGTGCTCACCCCCGACTCCTCCCGCTACTGGCCGGCCGACGAGTGGCGCCCCGGCCGCACCCAGCCCTCCTACGACAAGCAGATCGTCCGCAACTGGGCGCTCTCGGACGAGAGTGGCTGGGACAAGGCGTCCGGCGAGGTGCCGCCGGCACTGCCGGAGGCGGTCGTCGAGCACACCCGCAACCGTTACCTCGAGGCCTACGAGCGGCTCACCGGCGAGCGGTTCTGACGCAGCAGCCCGGGACCGCTCCGGACCCGCCTGCCGGGGCGGACGGCCGGCCCGGCGTACGGGGTCGATGGACGTGGGCACAGGCAGCGCCCCGAGTTCTGTGCAGGGGACCGGTGCCCGCGCCGGGCGTGCGGACTAGGTTGTGGTCATGACGAACCTCGCCAGCTTCCTCGACGACAGCGCCGCCGCGTACCCGGATCGCACCGCGATCGTGCTCGGGGATGTGCGGCTGAGCTATCCCCAGGTCGACGCGATGGCCAACCAGGTGGCGAACCTGCTGGTCGCGCGCGGCATCGAGCCCGGTGACAAGGTCGCCCTCAGCTGCGCGAACCTGCCCCACTTCACGATCGTCTACTTCGGCATCCTCAAGGCCGGCGCGACCGTGGTGCCGCTCAACATCCTGCTCAAGGGCCGCGAGGTGGCCTACCACCTCGCCGACTCCGATGCGAAGGCCTACTTCGCGTTCCAGGGCACGCCGGAGCTGCCGATCGGTGCCGAGGCCTACGAGGGCTTCCGCCAGACCGACGCCTGCACCGACTTCTTCGTGATCACCGTCGACCCCGCGGCCGCCTCGCCGATCGAGGGCACCGAGACCCTCGGCCAGGCGATCGCCGACCAGCCCACGACGTTCCGGACCGTCGACGTCGACGACGACGACACCGCCGTCATCCTCTACACCTCCGGCACCACCGGCCAGCCCAAGGGCGCCGAGCTGCGGCACCGCAACATGCGCGACAACGCGCTCACCGGCGAGGCCCTCTTCGGCGCCGATCCGAGCACGCCGGACACCTACCTCTGCGTGCTGCCACTGTTCCACTCCTTCGGCCAGACGGTGATCCAGAACGGGGCGTTCGCCTACGGCGGCACCGTGGTGATGCTGCCGCGCTTCGAGGCCGGTCCGGCGATCGCGACGATGCTCAAGGAGAAGGTGACCTTCTTCGGCGGCGTCCCCACGATGTACTGGGGCCTGCTCGCCGCCCTCGACGACACCGTCGACGTGAAGGCGCTGGCGGCCAACCTGCGGGTCGCGGTCTCCGGCGGCGCGGCGCTGCCGACCGAGGTGCACCGCCAGTTCGCCGAGCGCTTCGGGGTCACCATCCTCGAGGGCTACGGCCTCTCCGAGACCTCCCCGGTCGCCTCCTTCTCCAAGTACGGCGAGGAGCCGCGCGTCGGCTCCATCGGCGTGCCGATCCCCGGGGTGGAGATGAAGCTGATCAAGGCCGACTCGTGGGACGAGATCGACGACGCCGGTGACGAGAACGCCGTCGGCGAGATCGCGATCAAGGGCCACAACATCATGAAGGGCTACTACAAGCGTCCCGAGGCCACCGACGAGGCGATCAGCCCGGACGGCTGGTTCCGCACCGGCGACCTGGGCCGCAAGGACGCCGACGGCTGGTACTACATCGTCGACCGGTCCAAGGACATGATCATCCGCGGCGGCTTCAACGTGTACCCGCGCGAGATCGAGGAGGTGCTGCTCACCCACCCGGCGATCTCGCTGGCCGCCGTGATCGGCGTGCCGCACGACTCCCACGGGGAGGAGATCAAGGCCGTGGTGATCCTCGAGCAGGGCGCCGAGGCGACCTCGGAGGAGATCGTGGCCTGGGGCAAGGAGCAGTTCGCCGCCTACAAGTACCCGCGCATGGTCGAGATCGTCGAGGCGCTCCCGATGACCGCCACCGGGAAGATCCTCAAGCGCGAGCTGAGCTGACCCGAGGGGCCCGGCCGGGCGGGCCCCGCCGTCCTACTCGAAGGCGTTCGGCAGCGCGCCGGGCAGGTCCGCGAGGAGCTGGCGGGCCTGCTCGGCGGACTTGTGCTCGACCAGCACCTCGTAGCGGGTGGCGACCACCTGGGTGATCGAGGAGAAGTCCCGTCGGCCCCGGGTCATCGCGTAGCCGACCAGCGCCATGATCACGCCGAAGCCGGCGCCGATCACCATCGTCGAGGCGAGCACGCCGAACACGCTCTCCTCGGTGAAGAGGCTGAAGATCAGGCCCACGAAGAGGCCGAGCCACAGGCCCGAGAGGATGCCGCCGAGGGCGACCCGACCGGTGGTCAGGCGGCCGGTGATCCGCTCGATCCGCTTCAGGTCGGTGCCCACGATCAGGCACTGCTCCACCGGGAACTTCTGGTCGGAGAGGTGGTCCACGGTGCGCTGGGCGTCGGCGTAGTCGTCGTACACGGCCAGGGACTGGGGGAACTGCAGCCGCAGCGGGTTGGTCGACATGGCGGCGCGGGACGGAGTGCTCACACCGCCAGTCTGCCGTACGACGCCGCGCCCGTCGCGTCGGCGACGTGTCCCGGCTGAGCGGTGCGCCGCCGGGGCCACTAGACTCTGCGGCGTGGCCCGAGTCGTCGTAGCCGTCATGCCCAAGCCCGAGATCCTCGACCCCCAGGGGAAGGCCGTCCAGGGCGCGCTCCCGCGTCTGGGCTTCAGCGGGGTGACCGATGTCCGTCAGGGCAAGCGGTTCGAGATCGAGTTCGACGGGGAGATCACCGACGCGGTGCTCGCCGAGGTCGACGAGATGGCCGAGACGCTGCTCTCTAACCCGGTGATCGAGAACTACACGGTCACCGTCGAGGCCTCCGAGACGGCCGGGGAGAGCGGCCGGTGAAGGTCGGCGTCGTCACCTTCCCGGGCTCGCTGGACGACACCGACGCCCAGCGCGCGGTCCGGATCGGCGGCAACGAGGCGGTCGCGCTCTGGCACGGGGACGCGGACCTGCACGGCGTGGACGCCGTGGTGCTGCCCGGCGGCTTCTCCTACGGCGACTACCTGCGCTGCGGCGCGATCTCCCGCTTCGCCCCGGTGATGGGCGAGGTGGTCGAGGCCGCTCGTCGCGGGATGCCCGTGCTGGGGATCTGCAACGGCTTCCAGATCCTCTGCGAGTCGCACCTGCTGCCCGGCGCGCTGATCCGCAACGACCACCGCCGGTTCGTCTGCCGCGACCAGCTGCTGCGGATCGAGAACAACCGGACGCCATGGACCTCGGCCTACGAGCCGGGCCAGGAGATCCGGATCGTGCTGAAGAACGGCGAGGGCGGCTTCGTCGCCGACGCCGAGACGCTGGCGCGGATCGAGGGTGAGGGCCAGGTGCTGGCTCGCTACCTCGAGGTCAACCCCAACGGCTCGATGAACGACATCGCCGGCATCACCAACGAGCGCGGCAACGTGGTCGGCCTGATGCCGCACCCCGAGCACTCGGTGGAGACGCTCACCGGCTCCGGGACCGACGGGCTGGGCTTCTTCACCTCCCTGGCCGCGGCCGTCCTCAGCTGACCGCCTCCAGCACCCCACGGGTGCGTCCGCCGTCCGCGTGCCGCGCGGCGACAGCGGCGAAGTAGGCCTGGCGGCGCCGTTGGGCGACGCCGCCGGCGCGGCCGGCCGGGCGCACCAGCGACGGGTCGAGGGCGTGGTTCATCCCGTCGCGCAGCAGGGTCATCGCCTCCGCCCGCATCTGCGAGATCCGGGAGTGGGTCACCCCGAGCTCGTCGGCGATCTCGGCCATCGGGCGCTCGGCGAAGAAGTACTCCTCGACCACGACGCGGAGCCGCTCGGGGAGCGCGGCGATCGCGGCGCGCAGGTAGGTCAGCCGCTCGGCGTGCTCCACCAGCTCCTCCGGGGACGGCTCACGCTGCGTCACCATCTCCTCCACGGTGGCTGTGGTCGCGCCCTGCAGCGAGAGCACCTGCGCGCGGGCCACGTCGTGGTCGTTGGCGGCCACCTCGTCGATGGAGAGACCGGTGGAGCCGGCGACCTCGGCGACGGTCGGCGGGCGACCGAGCGCACCGGCCAGGGTGGACCGGGTCTCGGCCAGGTCGCGCGCCCGGCGTCGTACCGAGCGGGAGGCCCAGTCGATGGAGCGGAGCTCGTCGAGGATGGCGCCGCGCACGCGGGTGGCGGCGTAGCGGTCGAACGGGACGCCGCGCTCGGCGTCGTAGGCCTTGCCGGCCATCACCAGGGCGGTCAGCCCGGCGGAGGTCAGGTCGTCGCGGTTGACGTGGGACGGCACCCGGCCCATCGTCTCGCGGACGATGTGGCCCACCAGCGGCATGTGGCTGGTGATCAGCTCCTCGGCGGTGGGCGAGGAGGTGCCCATAAGGTCGGTCATGCGCTCAGACTGCTGATTTCCCTCGGCGTGTCGCCGGGACTTCGGCACGTTCGGGCCTCGTTCGGGGAGGAATCGGGACCTGGGTCCCGGCGTGTCCCGGGTCCGGGGTGATCCGGCTGGGCGTTTGGTCCCGGTGCGGTTGACCTTTCGACCGCTGCGACGGGCGCACCCGGGCTCGGTCGGAGTCCGCCCCGACGGGCAGGCGGACCTCCGCCGGGCGCGCCGGGACGTCCCGCCGGGCGCGGTCGGACCCGGTCGGACCCGGTGACCCGGTACGGCGCAGCTGCGGCGCCGGCCTCCGACGGCGCGCTCAGACGGCGGGCTGGGAGACCGTCGCGCCGAGCGGGAGGTCGCCGGGCCGGCGGACGGGCTGCCGGTCGACACCGCGTCGGGCGGGGGCGTCCGCTGCTCGGTCGAGCCCGGGGACCGGGCCGGTGTCCTGCAGCTTGACGGCCAGCAGTGCGGCCTGGGTGCGGTGCTCGAGCCCGAGGCGGGCCAGCAGGCCGGTCACGTGGTTCTTGACGGTCTTCTCGGCCAGGAACAGCTTGCCGGCGATCTGCCGGTTGGTCAGGCCCTCGGCGATCAGGAAGAAGATCCGGCGCTGCTGCGGCGTGAGGTCGCAGATGATGTCCAGCGACCGGCGCTGGGTCTCCATCTGCTCCACCACGCGGGCTGCGACGGTGGGATCGATCAGCGAGTGGCCACCGGCGACGAGACGCACCCCGCCGACCAGCGAGGTGGGCTCGATCTTCTTCAGCACGTAGCCGGAGGCGCCGGCCAGGATCGCGCGGGAGATCGCGTCGGCGTCGTCGTCGTCGGTCAGCACGAGTCCGCGGATGTCCGGGTCGACGGCCCGCATCTCGCGACAGACCTCGATGCCGTTGCCGTCGGCGAGGACGGCGTCGAGCACCACCACGTCGGGGCGCAGGTCGAGGATCTCGCGGAGCGCGACCTCGGCGCTGCCGGTCTCCCCGACCACCTCGATGGCGGGGTCCTCGGCGAGCACAGCACGGATCCCCCGACGGACGATCTCATGGTCGTCGACGAGGTACACCCGGATGGCACGCTGATCTGGCATGACCGTCATTGTCGGGGCGTCGACGCGCTCCGTCCCACCGTTGAGCGGGATTCTGGGCGGTCGGCACGCCGCACATCACCCGAACGGACTAGTGCGCACCTCCGTCCGGCCCTTACTCACCGGTTTCGCTCAGGTCGCCGGTCCCGTGGCCGCGCAGGCCGCCGCCGACTCCGCGACGATCCCCCGGTAGGTGTCGCGCAGACCCTGCTGGCTGCGCCGCAACGCGATCAACAGCTCCGCCACGTCGCCGGTGCTCAGGCCGCCGGCGGGGCGCGAGCGGCCGGGGTCGAGCCACTGCGCGGTCTCCGCGCTGGTGATCCGGGTGCCCAGCTCCAACCGGTAGTGGGTGTCGTCGGCGGAGAAGTCGACGTCGGCGACGATGCCGGTCCAGTGGGTCCGCGTCGTCGGGTCCTCCAGGAGGACGTGCTCGCCCCGGTCGAGTCCGCGGGGGAGGTCGTGCTCGAGGTGGCTGATGCTGATCGACCGGCTGCGCCGGGTGAACGCGGTCAACGCCAGCTCGATCCGCACCACCGGGCGCGCAGCAGCAGTGCCGTGCGGGTCCGTCGTCGCGGATGCCGTGCGGTGCTCCAGCTGCTCGTCCATGGTGTCCTCCCTCGACCGGGCCCGGTGCGCCCGCTCAGCAGACCCAACGCCGGGACGCGGCCGCGGGTTACTGGGAGGAAGGTCCCGAAAATGCGGGACGCCGTGGTGCGCTCAGATCCAGCGGGAGAACCAGATCCGGTCCAGCCACTCCTGGTGGGTGATCAGGCCGTTGGTGAAGATCGGCCAGAACCAGGCGAAGTTCACCAGCACGAGCACCACGAAGGCACCGCCGACCACCACCCCGACGGTGCGCCGGTTGGACGGTCGCCGGGACGGGCCGATCAGGGTGCCGATGGCCAGGGTCAGCGCCATCACCAGGAACGGCAGGATCGCGATCGCGTAGAAGAAGAAGATCGGCCGGTCGTCGTACTGCATCCAGGGCAGCCAGGTGGAGAGCGTCCCGACCACGGCGACCCCGTAGCGCCAGTCCCGCGCGCCGATCCACATCGCGGCCGCGAAGAGCAGGGCGATGCAGCCGCCCCACCACAGCACCGGGGTGCCGATCAGCAGCACCTGGCGGATGCAGTCGCTGTCCGCGGCGGCCTCGCAACCGGGGGTGTCGGGGGGATGTCGTTGGTGACCGCGACCCCCACCGGGCGGTTGATCAGCAGCCACCCGGACGGCTTCGACTCGTAGAAGTGCGTGGAGCAGTTCAGGAAGTGCGTGTGGAAGGTGTAGGCGTCCTGGTGGTAGTACCAGAGCGAGCGCAGCGACTGCCAGGCCTCGCCGATCCCGCTGGCGTCCGGCTCCTCGGCGGTCGGCCACCGTCGGTCCGTGTCCAGGTCGGTCGCCACGAACGAGTCGTCGTCCTCGGCGCAGTGGCCCTCGCCGGTGAACTGCCGGTACTGGGTGGAGGAGAGGTGCTCCTCGTACTCGTCGGCGTGCGCCAGCCACCCGCCCCAGGTGGCGATGTAGACGAGTGCGGCCACGACCACCAGGTGCACGAAGGCCGGGATCCCGTCCAGGATCGCCGCCTTGAGGATCGGGCGCCGGATCCCCAGGCTGCGCCGGGCCCCGCGCTCCACAACCAGCACAGCAGGCCGAAGGCCGCCAGCGGGTAGGCGGCCGACCACTTCGTGCCGAGCGCGAGCCCGAACATCACCCCGGCGGCCAGCAGCCAGGGGCGGAACAGGAACCGCGGTCCCCACGCACGCCGGGAGGGGTACGACGCCCGGTCGGCCTCGTCGCCGGCGCCCGGGTCGGGCGCCATCCCGCGCGCCAGCCGGGCGCGCAGCCAGTCGCGGTCGGCGACCAGGCAGGAGACGCCGCACAGGATGAAGAGCGCCAGGAAGATGTCGAGGAGCGCCAGTCGGGAGAGCACGAAGTGCAGGCCGTCGAACATCAGCAGGATGCCCGCGACGCAGCCGAGCAGGGTGGAGCCGGTCATCCGCCGGACCAGCCGGCACAGCACCAGCACCATCAGGGCACCGGCCACCGCCGAGGCGATCCGCCAGCCGAACGGGTCCATCCCGAACGCCTTCTCGCCCAGCGCGATCAACCACTTGCCGACGTCCGGGTGGACGGCGAGCGACGGCTCGCCGGTCCACACGCCCTGCGTGTGCCCGGCCAGGATGTCGGCGTTGATGTCGGTCTTCGGGTTGCCGTCGACGTCGGTCAGGTAGGTCTGGATGTAGCCGTTGTTCAGCAGCGACCAGGCGTCCTTGGCGTAGTACGTCTCGTCGAAGGCGAACCGCTTCGGGGTGCCGAGGTGGACCAGGCGGAGGGCGAAGGCGAGCAGGGTGAGGCCGATCGGCGCGACCCACCCGATCGCCTTCTCGCTCAGCGGCAGCCGGTCCAGCGGGTTGAGCGCCCGGAGCCTGGCCAGCGGGACGGGGCGACCGGCAGCGGTGCGGGAGAGGCTGGCACGGCGCCCGGCCGCCTCACCGGCCGCCTCGTGCTGCTGGTCGTCCACGGCGGTCACAGCGGGAACCCTACGTGTGCGGATGCGATGATCGGCCCGTGAGTTCCTCCTCGGGTGGCGGCGACCCTACGGCGACCGGCGTGCTGGTGCTGGCGGGGACGCCGATCGGGCACGTGCCGGACGCCCCCACCCGGCTGGCCGCGGAGCTCGCCGGGGCCGACGTGGTGGCCGCGGAGGACACCCGGCGGCTGCGCCGGCTCACCGCGGAGCTCGGCGTCGAGATCACGGGACGGGTGGTCTCCTACTTCGAGGGCAACGAGCAGGCCCGTACCCCGATGCTGGTCGAGTCGCTGGAGGCGGGACAGCGGGTGGTGCTGGTGACCGACGCCGGGATGCCGAGCGTCTCCGACCCCGGCTACCGGCTGGTGGCGGCGGCGGTCGAGGCCGGAGTCCGGGTCACCGCGGTGCCCGGCCCGAGCGCCGTGCTCACCGCCCTGGCCGTCTCCGGTCTGCCGGTCGACCGGTTCTGCTTCGAGGGCTTCCTGCCGCGCAAGGCCGGGGAGCGCGCCCGCCGGCTGGCCGACCTGGCGGACGAGCAGCGGACGGTGGTCTTCTTCGAGGCGCCGCACCGCACCGAGGCCGCCCTGTCCGCGATGGCTGAGGCCTTCGGCGCCGACCGGGCGGCGGCGGTGTGCCGGGAGCTCACCAAGACCCATGAGGAGGTCCGCCGGGGCGGGCTGGCCGACCTCGCCGCCTGGGCCGCGGACGGCGTACGCGGCGAGGTGACGCTGGTGGTCGGCGGTGCCGAGGCGCGCCCGGCTCTGGCCACCGACCCGGACAGCCTGCGGGCCGCCGTGGCAGCGTTGGAGGAGGACGGGATGCGCCGTAAGGAGGCGATCGCCCAGGTCGCCGTCCGCGCCGGACTCCCGAAACGTGACGTCTACCAGGTGGTGCACATTGGCTGAGCCGACCCCGACCGACCCCGAGCAGACCGACCCCGAGCAGACCGACCCCGAGCAGACCGACCCCGAGCAGACCGACCCCGAGCAGACCGACCCCGAGCAGACCGACCCCGAGCAGACCGACCCGGGCCGCCGGGTGACCTCGTTCGGCAACGACGGCCTCACCTTCGACGTCCTCGACCAGGGACCGGTCGACGGGGAGCCGATCGTGCTGCTGCACGGGTTCCCCGAACGGGCCACCTGCTGGCGCCTGGTGGCGCCACTGCTCCACGCGGCGGGCTACCGCACGCTGGCGCTGGACCAGCGTGGCTACAGCCCCGGCGCACGTCCGCCGCGGCGGCGGGACTACCTGCTGCCCGCGCTGGCCGGCGACGTGGTCGCGCTGATCGACCGGGTCACCGGGCCCGGCGGCTCGGCCCACGTCGTCGGTCACGACTGGGGTGCCGCCGCGGCGTGGACGGTGGCCGGGCTGCACCCGGACCGGGTGCGCACGCTGACCGCGGTCTCGGTCCCGCACCCTCGTGCGTTCATCGCGGCGGCACGCCACTCCGGGCAGTTGCTGCGGTCCTGGTACATGCTGATGTTCCAGCTGCCGGTGGTCCCCGAGCTGGTGATCGGCCGCAGCCGCTCGGACCGGATGCTGCGCTCCTTCGGGATGACCGCCGCGGACGTCGCCCGCTTCCGCGACGAGATCGTCGACGACGGTGCGCTGCCGACCGCCCTCAACTGGTACCGGGCGCTGCCGCTGTCCGACCCGCGCGGCGGGGCCGGCAGGATCGAGGTGCCCACCACGATGATCTGGAGCGACGGCGACACCGCGATCGCACGCTGGGGGGCGGCCCACAGCGGCAGCTGGGTCGACGCCGACTTCAACTTCGTCGAGCTGGCCGGGGTCAGCCACTGGATCCCCACCCAGGCGGCCGAGGCCTGCGCGGAGGCCGTGCTGGAGCGTGTCGGTGGCTGAGCGCGACGAGCTGCCGCCGGTCCCCGAGCCGCTCCCGCACCCGGTGGTGGACAACCACTGCCACCTCGACATCGGGCGGGACGGCGCACCGCGCGACACCCGCGAGGCGATCGATGCCGCCGCCGCGGTCGGCGTACCGCGGATCGTGCAGATCGGCTGCGACCTGCGCGGCGCGCGCTGGGCGGTCGAGGCGGCCGGTGAGCACCCCGAGCTGGTCGCCGGGGTCGCGCTGCACCCGAACGAGGCGCCTCGCCTGGCCGCCGAGGGGGCGTTCGAGGACGCGTGGGCGGAGATCGAGCGCCTCGCCGCCGACCCGGTGGTCCGGGCGGTCGGGGAGACCGGGATGGACGCGTTCCGCACCGGTGCGGAGGGCCGGGCGCACCAGATCGAGTCCTTCGTCCGGCACATCGACCTCGCCAAGCGGCTGGGCAAGACCCTGGTGATCCACGACCGCGACACCCACGAGGACATCCTCGAGGTGCTCGACGCCGAAGGGGCGCCGGAGCGCTGGGTGATGCACTGCTTCTCCGGCGACGGTGACTTCGCCCGGGCCTGCCTGGATCGTGGGGCGCACCTCTCCTTCGCCGGCACCATCACCTTCAAGAACGCGGAGCCGCAGCGGGAGGCGGTGCGGCTCTCGCCGGTGGACCGCCTGCTGGTGGAGACGGATGCGCCGTACCTGACGCCGTCGCCGCACCGGGGGCGGACCAACGGGTCCTACCTGGTGCCGCTGACGATGCGCCGGATGGCCGCCGAGCGCGGAGCCGATCTCGGCGAGCTGTGCGCGGCGGTCGAGGCGAACACGTTCGCCGCGTTCGGCGGCGCCTGGTGAGGGACGCCGCCGAACGCGGTTGATGCATCCGGTCGGGTGACCGGTGCGCTCAGCGCACCACCACGCGCACCGACTTGCGACCGACGACCACCTTGTCCTGGAGGCCGCTGACGTCGGAGAGCGTCAGCTTCGGACCCTTGCGCACCTTGACCGTGCCGCGCAGGGCGACCGAGTCGTTGCGCAGGTCCTTGGCCAGAACCTGCTTCAGGTCGGCCAGTGAGTCGATGCGCCAGGTGTTCAGGTAGCCGTCGCCGCCGGCGACGGTGAGCGTGCCCTTGGCGCCGGCGAGCTTCTTGCCGATCTTCTCGCTGAGCACGACCGACCGGGTGTCGCCGGCGGAGGCGATGGTGACGCGCAGCGTGAGGGTGGAGCCGGCCTTGACCGCCGCCGGCTTCTTGGCGAGGGTGACCCACTTCCGACCGACCCGCTGCTCGACCTTGCGCACCCGGTAGGCGCTCTCGTCGTCGGTGACCTCACCGGTGATCGTGGCCGACTCGATGGTGACTCCCTCGACGCCGCTCAGGCCGGACAGCGTGTCCGCCAGCGGGTACGACGCCTCCTCGGCGATGTCCCACGACGACCGGACCCGGTCGGTGTGGGAGACCGAGAACGGCACGCCCTTCGCGTCGGTCCCTTCGATGGTGAAGGTCTGCAGCTCGCTGCCGGTGCTGATCTGGTCCATCACCGCGTCGTGGTTGGTGAAGTGCTCGTAGAACGCGACGCTGCCGAGGGCCAGCGGCTCGTACACCTCGGTGCTGCCCACGCGGGAGGCGCCCTCGAAGGTCAGGTCGGAGCTGACCGTCGCGGACGCGGGTGGCTCGCCGAGGTCGCCGGCGATGCCGGTCAGCCGGTCGTCGGTGATGGTGCCGCCGACCTCGCCGAGGTTCGCGACCTTGAACGGCACGCCGAGCGGGTCCTCCTGGATGTAGATCGCGTCGGCGGCGCCGAGGCCATAGCTGACCTCGCCGACGAAGTCCATCGGGTGGCCGAACCCGACCACCCGCCCGTCGCAGACCGAGGTGGCGGTGCCGATGCCGGCGTAGTTGATGTCGCCGACGGACTGGACGGCCGCGAGGTTGCCGCCGGCGACCACGGTGTCGATGCCGGCCACGTCGGCAGCACCGGCCGCGCCGGCCGCGCCGGTGCTCGCCACGGCGTCGGTCTGGTAGCGGGTCGCCCGGACCCCGTCGGCCCGGTTGGCGTCGACGCCGCTCATGGTCATCGGCACCGGGAGCCGGCGGAAGCCACGGGCGGCCTGGCTGCGGGTGACCTCGCCGGTCGCGGCGATCTTCTCCGCGGCGCGGCGGCCGACCTCGATGCGTCCGGCCTCGGCGGCGGGCCCGAGGTAGTCGTCCATGTACTCGAACGGGGTGATGCCGGCGATCGGCGTGCTGCCCCAGGCGAGCCCGTAGGCGACCGCACCGATCAGCCGCCCGTCCTCGGCGTAGACCGGGGAGCCGGACATCCCCTGCCAGATGCCTCCGGCCTTGGTGATGGCGTCCGAGTCGAGCTCCATCATCACCATGTCCCGACCGGGGCTGATGCCGTTGGCGAGGACGCCGAGCACCTCGCCGCTGAAGGGCTGGGGGTGGTGGCGCTGGAGACGGTGAGGCCATCGACCTCGTCGCCGGCCACCAGGTCGGCGACCGGGAACGCCTCCGCACAGTCCTCGACGGGTGCGGCGTGGGCGGGGCCGGCCAGGCCGACCCCGGCGACCAGGCTGGTGCTGAGGCCGACGCAGGTCGCGGCGGCGGTGAGGCGGAAGGCCCGGCGTGGTGAGGCGGTGCGCGGTGCGCGGGATGTCGACATGGTTCCTCCGAGGTGAGCGGCGGCGCGCAGGGTTGTGTGCCGGTGATCTAACGACGCGCGAAGGTTCCCATCGGTTGCCTCTCGTGCGGATCATTTCCGGCGGATCCGTGCGCTTGCCATTGCTTGCTACAGCAAGCAGAGAGTGCCTACCCGGAGGCAGGTTGCGCCGAAAGAGAGTGATTCGAGTCACATTTCACGCTGCGCGGGGACTCGAGGGTTTGATTTCCGGCGCTTGCACTTGTTCGCATGGTCGGGAAGGCCGGGATCGGGACCGATCCGGTCGGCAGCCGGAGCGGGTCATCGTGAGCGCTCCGGACACCGCAGGACCGCGGTGCGTCACCACTGCAGGGGCGCACCGCGTTTCGTTGGGATCAGCGGTGGCCGGCCGCCCCGAGGCCCGGGCAGAACGACGTTCGGAGAATCGTGCCTGCTGCACGCGCCGCCCTCAGCTCCACCTTCGGCAAGCTCGCACCCCTGGTGCGGCGGGCCGTCCACAGCAAGGTCGCACTGGTCGCCACGGCAGCCGTGGTGGTCCTCGCGGTCGCCGGCACCACGCTCGGCTACCAGTCGCTCAAGACGACCGTCACCCTCTCCGTGGACGGGGAGGAACGCGAGGTCTCCGTGATGGGCGGCAGCGTCGCCGACGTCCTGGATGCCGAGGGCATCGACGTCAGCGACCGTGACGTGGTCCAGCCCGACCTCTCCGAGGACGTCTCCGACGGGAGCAAGGTCTCCGTCCTCTACGCCAAGCCGGTCGAGCTGACCGTCGACGGCGAGACCAGCACCCACTGGGTCACCGCGACCGACGTCCAGGGCGCACTGGCCCAGATCGGCCCGCAGTACACCGACTCGCGGCTCTCCACCAGCCGCGACCTGGACATCGACCGCGACGGCGCCTCGATCGACGTGGTCACCCCGAAGAAGCTGACGCTGGTCCTGGCCGGGGACAAGCCGGTCACCCGCGACATCACCGCGCTGACCGTCAAGGGCGCCCTGAAGCAGCTCGGGATCGAGCTCGACAAGCACGACTCGATCAACCTCGAGCCCAAGGCCACCCTGGCCGACGGCGACCGCCTGGTCTTCACCGACGTCGAGGTGAGCAAGAAGAAGGTCAGCGACGAGGCCTTCGACGTGGCCACCATCGAGCGCGAGGACTCCTCCTCGCCCGAGGGCACCGAGACGGTCGTCCGTGAGGGCAGCTCGGGCCTGCGCGACGCGACGTACCGGGTCGTCACCCGCAACGGCGAGGTCGTCCGGCGCGAGCTGATCACCAGCAACGTGACCACCGAGGCGGTGGCCCGGATCGTCGAGATCGGCACCAAGGAGGAGACCGTCGCCGCGAACTACGCCGGCGGGAGCACCGTGTGGGACCAGCTCGCGCAGTGCGAGTCCGGTGGCAACTGGGCGATCAACACCGGCAACGGCTACTACGGCGGCCTCCAGTTCAACCTGGGCACCTGGCAGTCCTACGGCGGCAGCGGCTACCCGCACCAGAACTCGCGTGAGCAGCAGATCGCGATCGCGGAGAAAGTGCGCGCGGCGACCGGCGGCTACGGCTCCTGGCCCGGCTGCGCGGCAAGCCTGGGCCTGCCGACCTGATCGCCGACGACCCGACAGCTCCGACGGCCGGCCGTCCCGACCCCACCACGGGGACGGGGCGGCCGGCCGCGGCGTTGACATGTCATCCACCTCGGCCTGCACCGCTCGCCTGCTCCCCCTACGCTGGTGTCATGTCCGACGCGATCGATCAGCCCGCGGGTCTCCGGCTGCTCGGTCCGGCGGAGGTCCGCGAGCTCGCCGCCGCCCTCGACGTGCGGCCCACCAAGCAGCGGGGCCAGAACTTCGTCATCGACGCCAACACGGTCCGGCGCATCGTGCGCGAGTCCGGGGTCGGGCCCGGTGAGGCGGTGGTCGAGGTCGGTCCCGGTCTCGGCTCGCTCACCCTCGCCCTGCTCGAGGCGGGCGCCGACGTCACCGCGATCGAGGTCGACCCGGTGCTCGCGCAGGCACTGCCCGGCACCATCGAGCGGTTCGCGCCCGCGGCCGCCGACCGGCTCCGGGTGGTCGAGGCGGACGCGCTCCGGGTCACCGAGGTGCCCGGGCCCTCGCCGACCGCGCTGGTCGCCAACCTGCCCTACAACGTCTCGGTCCCGGTGCTGCTGCACCTGATGGCGCTGCTGCCGGACCTGCGGCACGGGCTGGTGATGGTGCAGTCGGAGGTCGCCGACCGCCTCGCCGCTCCTCCCGGCTCCAAGACGTACGGCGTGCCGTCGGCCAAGGCCGCCTGGTTCGCCGAGGTCCGGCGGGCCGGCGCGATCGGGCGCAACGTCTTCTGGCCCGCGCCCAACGTTGACTCCGGGCTGGTCGCGTGGACCCACCGACCGCCGCCCTCGACCGCGGTCACCCGACCGGAGGTCTTCGCCGTGATCGACGCCGCCTTCGCGCAGCGACGCAAGGCCCTGCGCGGTGCGTTGCGCACCCTGGCCGGGTCGTCGGAGGCGGCCGAGGGCGCGCTCCGGACCGCCGACGTCGACCCCCTGGCGCGCGGCGAGTCGCTGGGGATCGAGGAGTTCGTCGCGATCGCCGAGGCGGTGGCGGCCCAGCGGGCGGACCAGTCGGCGTCCGGGGGTGAGGCGGGATGACGGCCGCCGCGCTGCCTCCCTCGGCCTCGGTCACCGTCCGGGCGCCCGCCAAGATCAACCTGCACCTCGGCGTGGGTGCCGCCCGCGAGGACGGCTACCACCCGCTGAGCACGGTCTACCAGGCCGTCGGCCTCTACGACGACGTCACCGTCACCGAGGCCGAGGGATGGTCGGTCGAGCTGGTCCGCGCCGACGACGCCGTGCCGCTGGACGGGGAGAACATCGCGATCCGCGCCGGGCGGCTCCTGGCCGAGCACCACGGGCTCGACCTGGCCGCCGCGATCAGCATCGACAAGGGGATCCCCGTCGCCGGCGGCATGGCCGGCGGGTCCGCCGACGCGGCGGCCACCCTGGTGGCGCTGGACCGCCTCTGGGACCTGCGCACCCCGGACGACGCCCTGCTCTCCCTCGCCGCCGAGCTGGGTAGCGACGTACCGTTCGCGCTGGTCGGCGGCACGGCGCTCGGCACCGGCCGCGGCGAGATCGTCGAGCCGGTCCAGGACCGCACCGAGTGCTGGTGGGTGGTCGTCCACTCCGACCGCGGCCTCTCCACGCCCTCGGTCTACGAGCGGTTCGATGTGGTGGCGCCCGACGCTTCGGTCGAGCCGGAGGTGCCCGTGGCGCTGCTGGGCGCCCTCGAGGAGGGCGACGTCGCCGCGCTCGGAGCGGCGCTCGGCAACGACCTGTGGGCGCCGGCGCGGGACCTGCGGCCGGACCTGGCCGAGGTCGAGGCCGACCTGCGCTCGATGGATCCGATCGGGCTGCTGCTCTCCGGCTCGGGCCCGACGCTGCTGATGCTCTACGACAACGTCGACGCGGCGCGGCGCGCCCTGGTCGACGTGGTCGACCTGGGTCTGCAGGCCTCCATCGCCCCGGGGCCCGTCGCCGGGGTGCACCTGGTCACCTACGGTTCGGCCTGACGGGCCTGGGCCGTCAGCACCGTCCGAACCCGACTCCACACCTGCGAAGGAGCAGTGGACTCCGTCCGATGAGCCACCCCACCCGATCCCCGAGCTGGCCCGCCGTGCTCGTCCGCACGACCATCGATCGCGAGGACCGATGAGCAACCTGGTGAACCTGGAGCGCGTGTCCAAGGCGTTCGGCGTGCGCCCGCTGCTGACCGACGTCTCGCTCGGCGTCGCGGCGGGGGAGCGGATCGGCGTGGTGGGCCGCAACGGCGACGGGAAGTCCACCCTGCTGCGGGTGATGACCGGCGAGGAGACGCCCGACGAGGGCCGGGTCTCGCGCCAGCGAGGTCTGCTGATCGGCTACCTGCGACAGGCCGACGAGTTCGCCGACGACCACACCGTCCGCGAGATCGTCCTCGGCGGACGCTCCGACCACGAGTGGGCGGCGGACTCCGGACTGCGCGAGATCGTCGAGGTGCTCCTGGCCGGGGTCGAGCTGGACCGTGCGGTCGCCGGTCTCTCCGGCGGCGAGCGCCGCCGCTGCTCGCTGGCCCGGTTGCTGCTGGGCGAGCACGACCTGATCGTGCTGGACGAGCCGACCAACCACCTCGACGTCGAGGCGATCGCCTGGCTGGCGCGTCACCTGACCGCCCGTTCCTCCGGCCTGATCGTGGTCACCCACGACCGCTGGTTCCTCGACGCCGTCTGTCAGCGGACCTGGGAGGTCCACGACGGCGTGGTCGACTCCTACGAGGGCGGCTACGCCGCGTTCGTCCTCTCCAAGGCGGAGCGTCAGCGGCAGGCCGCCGCCAGCGAGGTGCGGCGTCAGAACCTGGTCCGCAAGGAGCTGGCGTGGTTGCGGCGCGGAGCCCCGGCACGGACCTCGAAGCCGAAGTTCCGGATCGACGCCGCCAACTCCCTGATCGAGGACGTGCCGCCCCCGCGGGATCGCCTCGAGCTGCAGCGCTTCGCCACCCAGCGTCTCGGCAAGGACGTGGTGGACATGGAGGACGTCGACCTCAAGCGTGGCGAGCGGGTGCTGCTCGACCACGCCACCTGGCGGCTCGGCCCCGGCGACCGCGTCGGCATCGTCGGCGTCAACGGAGCCGGCAAGACCACGGTGCTCTCGCTGCTGGCCGGCGAGCTCGCCCCCG
Organism: Nocardioides sambongensis; assembly: GCF_006494815.1. Lineage (NCBI taxonomy): Bacteria > Bacillati > Actinomycetota > Actinomycetes > Propionibacteriales > Nocardioidaceae > Nocardioides > Nocardioides sambongensis. The sequence continues at coordinate 2,788,916 of NZ_CP041091.1, read as the reverse complement.
ACCACGGCCGGGTGCGCCACGGACGGACGATCGCGTTGCAGCACCTGGGCCAGCACGTCGAGGTGGTCGACCCGGAGGCGCGGGTGCTGTCGACCATCGAGTCGATCAGCCGGGTGACCCGCACCGCCGACGGCGACATCTCCGCCTCCTCGATGCTGGAGCGGTTCGGGTTCACCGGCGACAAGCTCACCGCCCGCCTCGGCGACCTCTCCGGTGGTGAGCGCCGCCGCTTCCAGCTGCTCCGCCTATTGCTGACCGAGCCGAACGTGCTGCTGCTCGACGAGCCGACCAACGACCTCGACATCGAGACCCTCAACGTGCTCGAGGACTTCCTGGACGGCTGGCCCGGCACGCTGGTCGTGGTCTCCCACGACCGGTACTTCCTGGAGCGGGTGACCGACTCGACCTGGGCCCTGCTCGGCGACGGCCAGATCGCGATGCTGCCCCGCGGGGTGGACGAGTACCTGGAGCGGCGCGCGGCATCCCTGGCGAGAGGTCAGGAAATCACGGCCGAGAGGTCAGAACCCGCGGGTCGAGTGTCCACACCGGCCACCGGCACCGGTCCGGGAGTGACCTCTGGGGCGTCCGGGCCTGACCCCTCGCCGAAGGCACGCTCGGGTTCCGCCGAGGAGCGGGCCGCACGGAAGACGGTCGCCCGGCTGGACAAGGTGCTCGCCCGGATCACCGAGCGGGAGGCCGCGTTGTCCGAGCAGCTGGCCGTGCACGCCACGGATCCCGACCGGCTCGCCGAGCTCGGTCGCGAGCTGGCCGCGCTGGGCGAGGAGAAGGAGACGGCCGAGCTGGAGTGGCTCGAGGCCGCCGAAGTGCTGGAGTAGCCGGCGGGCCGGGAGAGCGCTCCTCCCGGCCCGCCGAGGTCACTGCCGGTCGTTCACTGCCGCTTCACCGCCGGCCCTTGACCACGCGCAGGACGGCGAACGCGACGTCGCGCCGCACCTGGGCGTCGCCGGCGTAGACGACCTTGATCCGGTGCTTGCCACGCGGAAGGCGCGGCAGGGTGACCGTGGCCGCTCCGCGCTTGTTCAACGTCGCCACCCGCAGCAGCTTGCCCTTGCTCAGCAGACGAGTCTTCCCGGTGGGGACGACCCCACCGGCTGCCGTGACCCGGATGGTGGCCTGCGCTCGGTGTCCCGCCCGGACCTTCCCGGGACGGAGCCGCAAGCTCGCCTCCGAGCGGACCTTCGCCACCGGAGCTCCGGCCGTGGTCTCCAGCATGACCGGGCCGATCAGGCCGGCGTCCTGAGGCGTGTCCATCGCGTAGGCACCGTCGCTGTTCACGTCGGCCGGGAAGTAGCGGTTCTTCTTCCGCGGCGTCACGGTGATCTCGACCGTGTTGGATCCGTCGACCACCAGGTCGGTGACGTCCACCTCGTAGGGTGCCCACAGCGCAGCGCCGGCGTCCTGCCCGTTCACCGTCACCCTAGCCGCCGAGTGGACGGTGCCGAGGTCGAGCACGTAGCGCTCGCCGGCCCGCTTCTCGACGGTCACCTCGGCGGTGTAGGTGCCGTCCTCGGCCACCGAGCGCAGGCGGCCGTCGGCGACGTCGGCGTTCTTCCAGTTGCCGAGGACCGAGCCGGTGAAGGTCTCGGTCGTCACCGCGCCGCCGCGAACGCCGTCGAGGCTGTCGGAGGTCACGGTCAGCGACGTCGGCTCGACGGGCGTGCTGGCGTCGGGCGCCGCCACGTCGACACCGGTGGGCGTGCCCTCGGTGAGGTCGTCCGTGGCGATCGGGCTGTCCGTGGCGAGCAGTGCGATCCCGTTGCTCGGCGGCGTCGGGCCACCGAAGGTTCCGACGCCGTCCTGGCCCGCTGCCAGGGTGAACGACAGGTCCCCGCCGTCCGACTCCGCCTCGTGCACCGATCCGTCGTTCTGGTCCAACCAGTAGAGGTGTTCGTAGTCCTCCCCGCCCTGGAGCGCGACGGTGGTGGTCTCGGGCGAGAGGTTGCGCACGAACATCAGCTCACTGCCGTCGGACAGCGTCCGGCGCACGGTGCGCAGGTCGTCGTTGGCGGCGTGGGACAGCTCGGGGTCGACGACCCGGCGCAGCATGTTGGTCAGTGCCACCTCCGTGGTGCGGTGGTAGGCCGACGATCCGGTGAGCAGCACCTGCTCGGCGAGGTCGGCGACCTTCGCGTCCCTGGCGGCGTAGTCGCCGCCGGCGTAGCCGTCCTGGGCGTCGGGGAGAGCGCCGTAGAAGACGATCGGAGCGCCTTGGTCCGCCAACCGCTGGAGCGCCTGCATGGTGGCGACCGGGACGGTGTTGCTCTGCACGACAAGGGCGTCGTAGGCGATGGTGTCGCCGTTGACCCGGAGCTCGCCGTCGACGTACTCGGTGCTCCCGGCGGTGAGGCTGGCGTCGTTGATGACGTCCCAGGTGTAGCCGTTGCGGTGCAGCACCGGCGTCGCCCCGTCGGCGGTGGCGGTGGTGTCGAAGGGCGCGTAGACGGCCACGTCGACGCTGGGGTCGCCCTGCTGGCCGACGTAGTTGAGCCGGGCGGCGTAGTCGTTGAGCTCCCCGAAGTACGGCGACAGCGTGTTCTTCTCGGACATGTTCACGCCGATGGTCGGGAACGCGGCCCAACCGTTCTCGCCGTACTCGTCGGAGTCCACGCCGTAGGGGTAGTTCAGACCGTGGTAGAAGAAGTTGTTCACGCCGCTGGTGGCCATGATCTCGAAGCCGTTGCGCAGCGTGTCGAGCGTGTTGAGCATCGGCGTGAGACCGAGCGTGTACTGCTCCGCGGTGACCAGGTTGCGTCCGTAGAGGTGGCCGCCCGAGGCCGCGGTGCGCAGGTTGTACTCGTCGGCCTGCTCCTGCTCGGGGATGTCGACGTACTTCGCGGCGCCGATCTGATCCATCGGCGGGTTGTAGGCCTGCTGGCGGAACTCCAGGCCGTAGGAGTTGGTCGCTCGCTGGAAGCCCTGCAGGCCCTTCGCGAACAGCGTGCCGAGCAGACGACGGAAGTCGTTGAGGATCCGCGCGGAGACCTCGGTGTCGGCGCTGAAGGTCAGGTAGGGCTCGGTCGAGCCGGAGAGCTGGTTGCCGCGATAGGCGGGCATGTCGAGGTTCTGCCGGTAGACGGTGGCCAGGTACGGCGAGAAGTCGTAGCCCAGACCGTTGTTCTCGGCGTCGGCGGCCAGGTCGAAGAGGGCATCGGTGTAGTAGAGGTCCGGGCCGAGCTCGAGGCTGTCGTTGAAGAGCGCGCGGACGTTGTCGTGCTCGTTGACGATGGAATTGAGCCGTTCCTCGCCGACCCATTCGGTGACGTAGTCGTAGGTCTCACGGGCGTCCATGTGGTCGACGACGTACCAGTCAGGGCGCGCGGCGTCGACCGGCTTGGCTCCGGCGGGCAGGGAGTAGAGCGCGACGACCTCGTAGTCGGCGTCGTCACCGAGCTGGTCGGCGACCTCGGTCGGCACGTCGAAGCTGCTGGCGCCCCGGGGCACGTCGATCATGTAGCGGTCGGTGTCGTCGAGGGAGATCCGCTCGTCCCAGACGGTGGCACCGTCGTCGAAGAGCGCGGCGTCCCCGGTGACCGAGCCGACCACGCCGGTACGACGGGCCAGCAGCACACCCTGCAGCTTCGCCTCCTCCGGCGCCCACGTGGAGCCGTTGGAGTAGTGCATGCTCTTCGCCGGCGCCGGTACGGCGATCCCGCCGGCCTTGACCTCCGCGCCGCTCAGCACGGTGCGGCCGAGCGCGAGGTTGCCCTCGGCGTCTTCCAGCGTGACGTCGGCGCTGTTGGCGTTCCAGCCGGTGCCCATGTTGAGGTCGACGGTGATCCCGAGGTCCTCGGCCTTGGCCACGGCGTACTCGAGCTTGTCGTAGAAGGTGTCGGTGTAGACGTCGCGGACCTTCTCCTCGTCGCCGGGCAGCGCCTCGACGCCGAAGGGGTTGATCTCGACCGTGCCGAATCCGTGCTCGGCCAGGTAGTCGAGCTGCTCGCCGAGCACCTCGGTCTCCACCGCGCCGCCGGGCCACCACCAGCGCACCCCGGGTCGGTACTCGATGCTCGGGTCGGCGAACCCGGCGACCGAGAAGGCCCCGGGCGCGGAGGTGTCGTCGTCGGTCGCCGCGGCCGACCCGGCAGTGGGCAGCGCCGTGACGGCCATCGTGCTCAGAGCGAGCGCGGCGCCCATTCCGAGCGCGACCAGTCGCTTGCTGTTGCGTCTCATCGTCCTGCTCCTATCCGAGCGGGCCGCGGTTCGAGCGCCCCACCCATGAATCGATTCATCACAGATGTGAGGCTAGTCACGGGCATTCGTCACAGTCGACGGTTCGCGCACAGGTTGATCGAAAGCGGACGCCGGGCCGGTGGACCGACCGTGCCGGCTCAGATCAGATGCGCGCGCAGCGCGATCACCACGGCCTGGATCGTGGTGCGTGCGCCCAGGCGCTCGCGCACGCCCGCCACCCGACGCTGCACCGTTGCTTCGGAGAACCCGAGTTCGCGTGCGAGCCGGCGTCCGTCGTAGCCCCGGGCGAGGTAGCGCAGCAGACGCAGGTCGTCGGCGTTGAGCATCCCCGGGGAGCTGTGCGGTCCGCAGGTGCGGGGGGCGGTGTCCATGTGCCGACGGTGGCCGGTTCCCGGCCCGCCGGCCACCCGAAAGAGGGTCGATCTGCTGATGAGCACCATGGGGATCGCTGATGCGCAGCGCGGGAGCGCATGCGGATCTGAGCAAGGTGGTGCCCGGCCGGGGTGGGGGACGGGATAATCGACCGGTGTCCGGCATCCGCAACATCGACGTCCACCTGCTGGCGACGCTGGACCACCTGCTGCGGGAGCGATCCGTCACCCTGGCTGCTCATCGCCTGGGCGTGAGCCAGCCCGCGGTCAGTGCGTCGTTGGCTCGACTGCGCCGCCATTTCGACGACCAGCTGCTGTTGCGCCGTGGAGGTGAGTACGCGCTCACCCCGTTGGCGCAGACACTGGCCGAGCGCGTGCCCGGTGCGCTCGCCGAGCTGCGCGCGCTGCTGGACGCCGAGCACGCGTTCGACCCCGCCACCACGACACGGGAGTTCGTACTGGTCTGTTCCGACCACGTCACCACCGTCTACGGCAGCGGCCTGGTCGCGCGTCTGCGTGAAGCAGCCCCGGGGGCCTCCGTCCGATTCGTCGCGATCGGTGGTACCGGGCCCGGTGGGCCCGCCCTCGCCGACGTCGACGGACTGGTGCTCCCACGTGCCTCGATCCCGGATCTCCCCAGCATCGACCTCGCCCGGGGGGCCTGGGTGCTGGTCGCCGATCCGGACCACCCGGTTCCTGCGGGTGAGGAGGGAGTGGCGAAGATAAGCGCGCGGCCGTGGGTCAGCTTCCGCGGCGCGGGTGGCGGCCACGTGCCGCCGGTCGAATACCTGCTCAGCCAAGGGGTCGCGCTTGACCTGGACCTCCTCGTCCCGGACTTCGGCAGCATCCCGTTCCTAGTGCGGGGGACGCCGAGGATCGGCATCCTTCCCCGACGCCACGCGCAACTGTTGGCCCGGGCCGCGGGCGTGGCGGTCTTCGAGCCCCCGGTCGTGCTTCCGGAGCTGATCCTGACCATGGTCTGGGACCCGTCCAAGACGCCGGATCACGGGCATGCATGGTTCTGCGAGCTGCTCGGCCGGGAGGAGCTGTTGGCGGTCGGAGACGCCTGAGGGCTGCCGCGGCCCGTCGCGCGCCTCAGCCGCCGAACGGTGCGAGCAGCTGGCGCAGCAGGCCGGCCAGGGCGGTGCGGTCGTCCTCGGGCAGCCCGGCGAGGAGGTCGCGCTCGGCGGTGAGCAGGGCGGAGAAGGCGCCGTCCACGGCGTCCTTGCCGTCCGGGGTGAGGCGCACCAGCACGCCGCGGCGGTCCGAGGGGTCGGGGTTGCGCTCGACCAGCCCACGGGTGACCAGCCGGTCCACCCGG